>CAKZZR010000242.1 GCA_937885475.1 uncultured Treponema sp. | reverse complement strand
CAAGAAGAATGCGTTTTTTCATATGTGCAAAGTGTACCACAAATCTGGCGGCTTTACATCAATCTCTTGTCGATATTCTCAAGGCGTGCCTTCATCTCGTCGTCGCCTGTTATAAGGTAAATCGTCTGGTTCAGGTCGCTTCCTAGCGCCCACCAGTCAGGCATTATGCCGCTTCCTTCGCCCTGCCACTGTTCCCAGGAGTTAAATATGCGGGGTTTTTTGAAGGCGGTGTGAACTCCGATTCCTGATGCGGGAAGTTTTAGCGTTACCAAATCCCAGTAGCTTGCCATTCCATAAGTGTTTTCGCCGATTACGGTAACGTTCGCCTTTCCAAAGATGTGCTTTGCAAGGATTATCGTAAGCTCGCCCGCGCTCACGCAGTTCCGGTCCGTAAGGATGACGAGCTTTCCTGTGAATTTTGGCTTTTTTGAGAAAAGTTTTCCTTCTTTTGCTTTCTGAAGACGAATTTCGCGCACCGGCTTTTCCTTCATCCGGTTCAGTTTTGGTCCTAGTTCTGCAATCCAAGTTTTTTCATCAATGAGTTTTGCCAAATGGAACGATGCCTGAAGTGCGACCGGCGAATAAACTGATTCTGTTGAAAAGAATTCTTCGTTTTGCCAGTTTGCCAGTCGTTCGGCAAGGATGCTTACGTTTTTTGGCTCGTAATTTGCCCAGAGGCAGTACAAAAATAACATTGCAATACTAGGGTCGCCTCCGCCGTTCTGCCTTAAGTCAAGGATTACAGTGTCCTTTTGGTTGTATTTTTTACCGCATTTTGCATATTTTTCAAACGCTTTTTCCGCCCCTGGCCGCATGGTGCTGTCTTTTGGAGGAATCATAAAGCTGTTCAGCGTGACGTAGGCGGTTCTTTCCGTCTCAAAATCCTTGTACTTCATTCCGTTTATCTCAATTGCGCCGTCGTTTTTGAGCGGAACGCTGATTTCTTCCTTTTTGCCGTTTGTGGAGAACGTGAATGCGGCGGCTTTTATGTCCTGAGAGGTAAGAATCCCAAGCCTGTATATAGAAGAGCCGCGGGAAGGGTAGAAAAACAGGTTTTCTTTTGAGCCTTCGTATTTTGCGCCGCTCTTTACTCTTGTCTCGCCGCTTTCCTGAACTATCAGCGAGCCGTGCTTTTCTTCTATGAAGATGTCCGTCCACAGGACGATTTTCTTTTGGCAAAGGCTTTCCTGCTGCCCAAAGTTTATGAGCTGAAAATGCGCGTCATTTATATAAGGCTGTAAGTTTTTGTGCAGGGATTTAAAAAATTCGCGGCTCGTAATTTCGTCTTTTTCGTCAAATTCGGCGTGAACGCTTTTTGAAAACGAATCGACGTCAAAGCCGCGCGCCTTCATGTCGTCATAGCCTGCGTATCCTACCGAAAGAATGTAGCAAAGATTTTCGATGTCGCTTTCAAGCTCTTCTTTTGAGATTATGCTTTTTCCTTGGCCGTCAAAAAACTCAATCGGCTTGAACTCGCAAGGCTCTGTCCGTAAGATTTCTTCGTCCGCCTGCTTTTGGTTTGATTTTGCCGCAAGTCCTGAGCTTGCAAGGATAAAAATTGAAATAAATAGAGAAATGACTTTTTTCATAAACTCGCCCTGACAGATTTTTTAATGAGAAAACTATATCACAAAACTGAAGTAAATACCACATTTGGTGCATCGAATATCATGGCTTCATTATGAAAATAATGATGCAAAAAAAATATAAATTTATGCAGCACAAAATTGGCTGACCGAAGCAAAAAGTGGCTTTTGTGAGCATTTATAAAGTGAGGGTGCGGCAAGCACCCTGTAAATAAAATTCCTTACGCTTTATTCATGCGGAGGCTCTAATACCCCGACGCTTGCGTCGTATAAAGGGTATTAGAGCCGACTGCAATACCTTATGAGAACGAACGATACCCCGCTGCGGCGGGGTTCGTTCATTCATGCGCAACAAAAACGCATTTTTGCGAAGGGCAGACAATTTTCCATGTCAGAATTCCACTTTTTTTTTCAAGATGTTATTTTCATGCTGAAGTCCTGCATCGAATATGGAGAATTTTTTGTCATGAGCTAAAAATTTTTCAGAATCTTCTTGATAATTCTGATAATATTCTTATAATAATTATAAGAATATTAGAAAGGAGGTCTGGAATAGTGAACGAAGACATGCACACGGAATTTAAACGTGAATACATAGAAGATTTTAAGAATACCGCCGTTGCCTTTGCAAATACTGACGGTGGCGAGTTGTTTTTTGGAATTCAGAATGACGGTTCTGTTTGCGGCGTTCAAAATCCAGACGATGTTATGACCCGCATTATGAATGCCTTGCGGGATTCCGTCCATCCGGACATAACGATTCTTACAAAGTCTGAGCTTCTTTCTATAGAGAATAAATCTGTCGTGCGGCTTACCGTGCAAAAAGGCTCCGCACGGCCATATTATCTTGCCTCAAAGGGAATAAAACCGTCCGGCGTTTTTGTTCGGCAGGGTGCGTCATCCGTACCTGCAAGCGAGAACGCGATTTTTCAGATGATACAGGAATCTGCAAAAGACACTTACGAGAGCGGCATTTCGCCGGAACAGAATCTTACTTTCGTGCAATGCGCTTCGCATTTTGCTTCGCGCGAGGTAGAATTTGGAGATGCACAGAAAAAATCATTGGGCTTGAAAATGGCGGACGGCGCGTTCAGTAATCTTGCGTTGCTGCTTTCTGACCAGTGCCCGCACATCATAAAAGTAGCCGTGTTTCAGGGCAGCTCAAAAACTGTGTTCAAGGACAGAAAGGAATATTCTGGCTCGGTGCTTAAGCAGCTTGAGGAAGCGTTTGCCTTTCTTGATATGTATAATCACACTCACGCAGAGGTTCATGGCTTGGAGCGAATAGATACGCCTGACTATCCTGGGGATGCGATACGAGAAAGCCTTTTAAACCTATTGGTTCACCGTGACTATGCGATGCTTAGTCCTGCCCTGATTAGCATTTTTGACGACCGTATTGAATTTGTTTCTGTGGGCGGGCTTGTTCCGGGAATTTCTTATGATGACATTATGCTTGGAATTTCCGTTACGCGAAATCCAAAGCTTGCGAATGTGTTCTATAGGCTTCGCTTAATAGAAGCATATGGAACCGGCATTCTTAAGATGAACGAGGGATATGCGGAATATCCTGTAAAACCAAAAATTGAGGTCTCAAGCCATGCGTTCAAGGTTACGCTGCCTAACGTTAATTTTGAGGAACGGCCGCTTGCCGTTTACGACAGGCTTCCTCGTTACAGAGCCTCTTATTCCATTCATGAGCCGCAGCCTCGGTATGGAACCGCGCGGCGCGAGGTTTCCTATGGGCATGCTAATCCAGCGGAGGGGGCGGTATACGGTTTTGCTTCTCCGGGAGAATACCGCGCTCAGCTTTTGAAGGAGCTGTTTTCTTCACAGCGTTCTGTTTCCCGCAGGGACGTTGAGTTGTTGCTAAAAACTTCACAGGCAAATGCCGTGCTGATTTTAAGACGGCTCTTGGAAGAAGGCAAGATTGCCAAGGTGGGTAACGGCAAGAATGTGCGCTATGTTCTGGTAGAGTAGGGGAGAGTTTTATAAAATGCCTTTATACGCATTCTCCCTGTTGTTTTTACAGGGGGGAATGGTTACTTCATTTGGGCGGTTTCGATGTAGCCGCTGGAGCCTTGGGTTATGGCGTATCCAAGCACAGGGTTCTTTGTGCCGTTGCCCCATACGGTGCCGTAGCTTGTTGTGCTGCCGGTTCCTGCCTTGAAGCTGTTTGTGCCTATATTTGTGGCAGCAGGAGCATTGCCGTCTGTTGTAGAATAGTTCTGCTTTCCGTCAGAATCTTTCCATACGCCAATGTTGATATGGTCTACGGAAACCTTGCTTGCCGTTGGAACGATACTTGATTCCCATTCCCCTGTGAATACGTCATCTATTGTACCGCCGTCAAAGGTTGCGGCTGTTATGTCCTTTGTTCCTGACCAATAGGCGATTTTTGGTCGTGCGCAGCTTCCGGCATAGTAGCTGATGTATGGTACTGGCTTGTCGCTTGAATCAAGGGCAACATCAATATTCAGCTCCGTACCTACGATTCCATAGGAATCGACAATACAGGTTTTTGCAGCGGATGGATTTTTGAAGTCTGCAATATACCCATACCACAAATCGCCGTTCAATCCGTCGTAGCAGGCAATGTGAACGCCTGCATTTGCGTCAATTACGAGCTTGCAGTATTCACCGATTCCGTTTGCGGCACCAAAAATAGCATATGGGGTTGTCCATTTTGTATCCGTTTGACTGAATTGCCCTACGGCTATAGCGCTTGGCGTAAGGTTGTATGAATACAGCAGCTGATTGTTATGTGCATCCCACCAGACGGCTATAACTGCGTCATCGTTGGTTCCGCCGTCTTTGATTGCGCCAATGCTGACGTATTTTCCTGCATGGACAGGCGCTCCGCTTGTGGTGGTTACTGCGGTTGATATGGTGTTTATTCCGCTTGCATCAATTGTATTTGTAGCTTGATTATACGTATATGTTTTATAAGGCTTTTGCACTGCTGG
>CAKZZR010000241.1 GCA_937885475.1 uncultured Treponema sp. | reverse complement strand
GACGTGTTCGAAAGTGAGAACAGCATCGTCTTCGACGAGGCCGAGAACCGGATGCATACCATCAAGGCGGTTATGGTTGCAACGCTTGGTTAGGGGCGCTGCCCCTAAAACCCCGGAACTCTTACGTTCCCTCAAAAATTCTTCCGCTTCGTTCACGGTGTCGTAGCCTGCATAAAAATACGGAGTTTCCGCATTGAACTCGCCGGCGCAGGTGTCTACCATTTTGTAGCTAGGCGCAACATGCTGCACCGTCTTGCCGATTTTTGTTCCGCTCAAGGCTTCTATCACCTTGTCTGGATAGCCGAGTTTTTTTGCTTCTATATACAAGGCTTGAGTAAGCTCTGCGGCTCCCTCGCCTTTTTCCTTGCAACCAAGTTCCACACCGTCCTTTATGAGCGCAAACTGATCTTCCATTTCAACAAGATTCATCAGTTTGTTCAGGAACCATTCGTCTATCATCGTTTTTTTGTGAATGTCGTCTACGGTCATAATGCCGCGCTTAAGCGCCTGGAACACCGCAAAAAGCCGCTGGTCGGTGCATTCGCCCACGCGCTCAATAATCCGCTCGTCGCTTTCCTCTGCAAACAGCGGAAGGTTCAAGGAATTAACGCCAAGCTCCGCGCCGCGCACTGCCTTCATCAGCGCTTCCTCAAAGGTGCGTCCAATAGCCATAACCTCGCCGGTCGCCTTCATTTGCGTACCAAGTTTTCGCGCCGCATACACAAACTTGTCAAACGGGAACTTCGGCATTTTTACAACAACATAGTCCAAAACCGGCTCAAAGCAAGCGGCGGTCTTTTTGGTAACAAAGTTCGGAATTTCATCCAGATTGTAGCCAATGGCAATAAGCGTGGCGACCTTCGCAATCGGGTAGCCGGTCGCCTTGGAAGCAAGCGCCGACGAGCGGGAAACGCGCGGGTTCACCTCAATAACGGCATACTCAAACGTCTCCGGGTTCAGCGCAAACTGACAGTTACAGCCGCCCTCCATTCCCAAAGACGAGATTATGTTCAGCGCGGCAGAGCGAAGCATCTGGTATTCCTTGTCGCTCAGCGTTACCGCCGGCGCGATTACGATGCTGTCGCCGGTATGCACGCCAACCGGGTCAAAGTTTTCCATAGAGCAGACGGTAAGCACGTTTCCGCTGTGGTCGCGCATTACCTCAAATTCAACTTCCTTCCAGCCGGAAATACATTTTTCCACAAGAATCTGATGAATCGGCGAACGGTGCAGTCCGTTGTGCGCAATCTCATCAAATTCCGCCTCGGTATATGCTATGCCGCCGCCGGTGCCGCCCAACGTGAATGCAGGTCGAATGATAGCGGGCAAACCGATTCCGTTCTTCATAAAATCGTATGCGTCCTCGTAAGTTGTTACAACTTTAGAAGGAATACACGGCTCGCCAATTGCTTCCATCGTGTCCTTGAACATCTGACGGTCTTCCGCCTTGTCAATCGTTTCCGGCTTTGCGCCCAAAAGCCGCATGTTATGGCTCTTCAAAAATCCGCTTTTTGCAAGCTCCATGCACAGCGTAAGTCCGGTCTGCCCACCCAAGGAAGAAAGAATGCTGTCCGGCTTTTCTTTTTCGATTATGCGCTCAATCGCCTCCGGAATCAGCGGCTCAATATAGATGTGGTCTGCCATTGCATGGTCGGTCATAAGGGTCGCCGGGTTGGAGTTCACAAGAACAACCTCAAGCCCCTGCTCCTTAAGCGCCTTGCACGCCTGGCTTCCTGCATAGTCAAATTCTGCCGCCTGCCCGATGATTATAGGGCCGCTTCCGATTACCATTACTTTATGAATATCTTTATTCAGTGGCATAGTCTGTTCCTTCCTTACGCCTTTGCTTTAGTCTGTTTGATTGTTGAGGCAAAATAACTGATTGCGTCCACACGCTCATATTCTGCCTTGAAGTTCTTAAAATAGTCGTGATTGTTTATGAGCTTTACGAATTCGTCGAACAAGAAGCTTGTGTCAAGCGGACCGCTGCATGCTTCCGGGTGGAACTGCACGCTGAACGCGGGAACGTTGGTATACGTAAGCCCCTCGCAGGTTCCGTCGTTTGTGTTCACAAAGCTCAGCACCGCGCCGTTTGGAAGCGTCTCGTTCCTTACCGCGTACCCATGATTCTGGCTGGAGATATACACGCGCCCGGTCTTTACGTATTTTACCGGCTGGTTTGCGCCGCGGTGTCCGTACTTAAGCTTCATCGTCTGAGCGCCGTTCGCAAGCGCAAGCAACTGATGACCAAGGCAGATTCCAAAAATCGGCGTGCCGGTTTTAAGCAGTTTTTTGATTTCTTCAATGATTCCCGTGTTTTCTGCCGGGTCGCCGGGGCCGTTGCTAAGCATTATGCCGTCGGGGTTCAGCGCCATAATCTGCTGTGCGGTATATGAGCAGGGAACGGTTACAACGTCAAGCCCGCGCTTTAAAAGCTCGCGCCTGATGTTCGCCTTTGCGCCAAAATCCCACAGAACCACCTTTTTGCCCTTGCCGTCCTTCATGGCAAGCGCCGAGTCATTTATTTTTGTGCCGCCCGCCGTTACCGGAACAAAGCGATATTCCGCGCTTTCGGCAAAAACAACGTCCGCGGGCAGTTCCACGCCGGTCGCGCTGCCTGTTACGGACTCAACGGCATTCTGTATCTTATACGCACGGATTTTTTCAAGCACGGAAGAAAGGGCCGCAGGCTCCGCATTCTTGTTTTTGCCAGAGAGCGCGTCAGCCTTTGCCGCATCCGCCGCCGCAAAAATCTCAAGCGCTTCCTTTGACGTTCCGCTTACAATCATGCCGTTCATAACGCCAGCTTCACGCAGGATTTTTGTAAGCTGCCGCGTGTCTATTCCGCACAGCCCAATAATGTTCTGCGTGCGCAAGTAGGAGTCCACGTCGCCCCCACACCTAAAGTTTGACGGTTCCGTGCACCACTGACGCACGATGTACCCGCGCACATTGCATTTTGCGCTCTCATAATCCGCTGGAATGTCACCATAGTTTCCAATAAGCGGGAACGTCTGCGTTACAATCTGACCGTAATAGCTTGGGTCGGTCAGCGTCTCAATGTAACCGTTCATGCCAGTCGTAAAAACCGTTTCGCCAATGACGCAGCCTTCCGCGCCAAAGCTGCTTCCCTCAAAGACGGTTCCATCCGCCAAAATCAAAAGTGCCTTGCTCACAATAACCCCACAAAAGCTAAAAAAAAGACGCCCGTTCCGCTTTAAAGAAATTTTTTCTTCAAAGAGAAATGAACGCCTTTGTCCAAAAGTAGTAAAAGTATATAAACATGAAGTGGGTTAGTCAATTATCAGGGAGAAGCAACATGGAAATCAATTTTTAAAGTTAGCACATATAAAAAATAGCTTTCGGTCGAATTTCGTCTTTCAAAACCGCATGCTAGCATGCTACACGCATCTTTGCCTTGGAACTTATATACTTTGCCGCTTTCGCGGCAGCAAAGATGAGTGTTTTTGAAAGCCGCAAATTCTCCCTTGCGCTATTTTTATAAATTCAGCCTCTAAAATTGATTTCCATGGAGAAGCAAAACCCCTACTTGTCCCAATTCCCGATTTCTGATAACATTTTGCTTCAGTATGAAAACTAAATGTTGTTTTGGAAAACTGATTCTCAAAATGATTTGTATTCATGCTATTTTTATTTTTGATTTTTAGAAGCGGAATTCTTTTTGAGTTCCGCTTTTTTTTAGGGGTTACATTTTATGAAACGCGAAGACATGTCGGCGCGAAAGCGCGCCTTACCGAGTTCCTGCGGAACTCGCAAAATTAATTAGGCGAGGAGACGTATATGAAACGTACAGATATAAAGAAGGTGCTTATTATCGGTTCGGGGCCGATTGTGATTGGTCAGGCTTGTGAATTCGATTATTCGGGAACGCAGGCGTGGTAAGGGTCGCAGCAAAGCTGCTTACCGACATTTTGCTTCGCAAAAGTCGCTCTGCGAGAGCTGGGCTACAAGATTGTGCTGGTAAACTCTAACCCGGCTACGATTATGACTGACTAAGGTTTCGCGGATGCCACTTACATTGAGCCGCTGGATGTGGAGCGTCTTTCTCAGATTATCGAAAAGGAACGCCCTGACGCGCTGCTTCCGAACCTTATCCCTAACGCTTTTCTTCATAAAACATTTTCTGTAAACACAAGAAGTTTTGCCGCTTAATTAGGCTTTTACCTTTCCCCTCCCATTAAACCCCAGTAATTTTATATTAATCTGTACATCTGTAATAATTCTTTGCTGTTCTTAGATGTAACCTCATTGTCAAGCAATATAAAACCTTGTTCTTTGTAGAAATCTATAAGTTTTTGTTCCTTTTCACATTCAAGAAAAACTGTTTTTCCGCTCAGATATGAAAGAGCGGTCTTTACCTGATTCAATGTAATTGTCATTAAATCATTTCCAAAAATCGATGCAGATTCATCATCAAAATTCCGTCCGAACTGTGCAATAAGAATAGCAGGCACCTTATAAGAGTCTGAATCTTCGTCGTAATAGCCAAACCTGCTTATTGTTCTTTCCTTTGAACAGGACAATGACGATTTCTTAAGGGTCAGCATTTTCATTGCAAGCGAAAAATAATCGACAAAATCAATTTCTATCGGTGAAATTTCCTTATAGACAAGATAAGTTGTGGCTGTGTTCAGTTTCGTTGCCTGCACAGCCTTTGTTTTTAAGAAATTCTCAACATCCTTATTTGGAGATTTGAAAGATTCTGCAATAGTATAAAAATACTGCTCACCATTTTCCATGGAAAGCAGCTCTGAGATTCGCTGGATTTTGTAATTAGTTTTTTTTACCGAGTCTTGCATTGATAATCTGAGACATCTGTTCACGGGATATTGTGCTGCACTCCACCTCTTTTATTGGTTTAGGAGGATTTTTAAGAGAGTCAGCGAACATTTTTA
>CAKZZR010000240.1 GCA_937885475.1 uncultured Treponema sp. | reverse complement strand
ATTTATAAAGTGAGGGTGCGGTAAGCACCCTGTAAATAAAATTCCTTACGCTTTAGGCTCTGATACATGACCTCGACTTAGGCGCGCAGAATCGCTATAGTTCTTTATATGAAAAAAGATGCTTTTCTTCAGGGCTTCCGCGACGGCATTCCGATTGGGCTTGGCTATTTTGCCGTCGCTTTTTCGCTGGGAATTGTGGCAAAGAATGCCAGCCTCACGCCGCTTCAGGGCTTTATCGCCAGTTTTTTTAATATTGCCTCTGCCGGAGAGTACGCGCTTTTTACGTCGATTCAGGCAAAGGTGTCCTACGTAGAAATTGCGCTCATCACGCTGGTCATAAACGCCCGCTATTTTTTGATGAGCTGCGCCCTGAGCCAGCGCTTTTCTACGGATACGCCGTTCATTCACCGTTTTTTTGTGGGTTTTGGCATTACAGATGAGGTGTTCGGCATTTCCATTGCCCGCGCCGGCGCACTTGAGCCGTGGTATAATTACGGTGCGCTTGCCTTTGCCGTTCCCATGTGGTCAATCGCAACTTCGCTTGGCATCATTGCCGGAACCTACCTTCCGGTGCGGGCGGTGAGCGCACTTTCTGTTGCGTTGTACGGCATGTTTCTTGCGATAATCGTTCCGCCGGCAAAGCGGAATCCCGTAATCGCCTGTTCCGTTGCCGCAAGCTTTGCCCTGAGTTATGCGTCAACCCTCATTCCACATATAAAAGAACTTTCGGGAGGAAGCCGCACAATCATCATCACCGTCGTCATTGCGGCGATTTGCGCGCTCGTTCGTCCTATAAAATAGCGAGGAAATCATGAAAGAAAACCCATACATCTATATTTTTGTTGCCGCGCTGGTTTCCTACCTGATTCGCGTGCTGCCGCTTACCTTTATACGCCGCCCAATAGAAAATCAGTTCATCCGCTCGTTCTTGTATTATGTGCCGTATGTTACGCTTGCGGTCATGACGTTCCCTGCGATAGTGCAGGCAACGCAGATTCCCGCTGCTGGAATTGCCGCGCTTGTGCTTGGCATAGTGCTTTCGTTTTTTGGCGCGGGGCTTTTTCCGGTTGCATGTGCCTGCTGTGCAGTGGTGTTCGTGATTGAGCTTATTTTTTGCTGACTTTTGCCCTCTTTTTGGTGGTTTTGCTCTTTTCATGCTATAATCTTTGTATGGAAAAATATGAATTGGTAGAAAAAGCCTTTGAGGCGCTCAAATTTTCGTATGCGCCGTATTCCTCGTTTTGTGTGGGAGCGGCGCTGCTTGCTCAGGACGGACGCGTGTTCACAGGTTGCAACGTGGAGAATGCCGCGTATGGGCCGTCAAACTGCGCGGAGCGCACTGCTGTCTTTAAGGCGGTGAGCGAGGGTTGCCGCTCGTTCAGGGCGATTGCCATTGTAGGAGGAGCGAACGGCGTGGTCAGCGATTTTTGCCCGCCGTGTGGCGTGTGCCGTCAGGTGCTTTCGGAATTCTGCGACAAGGATTTTACCGTCATTCTTGCAAAGTCGCCCACGGAGCTAAAGACATTCACTTTGGGAGAGCTGCTTCCTGAATCCTTTTCCTTGAACTGAGCGGAGTGCGGAATGTCTATGCTTATTGATAATCCTTTCTCAAGCGAGGGAAGCTGCTTTGCCGTCTTTGACAAATTCCTCCTGCTCAAGGAGGACGGCTCTGCGCTTGATTTTTCAGACCTGTGCGCGCTTCATGCCCAAGATGCAAAGAGCGATTTTTTTGAGGAAAACGAGAACGGAAATGGAAGCAATTTGTGCGTGCTTTCTCTTTCTACTCTGGATGCTTTGCCTGACGGCTACGCGGTCAGAACTCTGCGCGAGTATTTTGCGACCTGCGCCGAGAACGAAGTCATAAAGGCTTCGCGCGCAAAGTCTCTTGCCGCATGGCGAAAAAACACCCGCTTTTGCCCGGCGTGCGGCGCTCAGCTTGTAAATTCCAGCCGCTTTACGGCGCGTGAATGTCCGGCGTGCGCTGGACTGCATTTTCCGCGCATAGAGCCGTGCGTCATAGTGCTGGTAAGCCGAGGGGAAAAAATCCTTCTTGTGCGCCACACCTACCGCAATCAGGACATCTACGCCTGCATCGCGGGCTTTATAGAGGCGGGCGAGTCCGCAGAGCATGCTGTTCTGCGCGAGGTAAAGGAAGAAACCGGGCTTACCATAAGGAATCTTGTGTACAAGGGAAGCCAGAGCTGGCCGTTTCCAGACCAGCTTATGCTTGCCTTTACCGCAGAATATGAGAGCGGCGAGCTTGTGCTTCAAAAGGAGGAGATTGCCGACGCAAAGTGGTTTTACCGCGATGACATTCCTGCTTCGCCAAAGCCCGGCTCAATCGCCTATAAGCTAATTCACAATCTGTTTGACTGAACGTTCGCCTAGAGTTCAAAGCAGCGCACAAAGTGATTTTCTGCCCTTTGCACGAGCGGCGGAATCTGCGTGCGGCAGCGCTCCGTTGCTTTTGTGCAGCGGTGTGCGAACGGACAGCAGGTTTCCTTTTGCAGAGTGGTCTTTACTTCGGCATTTGAGTCTGAAAGCCAGCCCTGCGCCCCTTCAAAAAGCAGGACGGTGTAGGGGTGGGCGGCAGTTTTATATAGGTCGGCGGCGGGTGCTTCCTCAACAAGAACGCCGCGGTACATAACGCCGATAACGTCAGAAAAATAGCAGGCAACCTTAAGGTCGTGCGTGATGAAAATATAGCTCAGACCGCGTTTTTTGCGGATTTCCTGCAGAAGATTTATAATCTGCCCCTGAATTGATACATCAAGCGCAGAAACGACTTCGTCGCAGACAAGGATGCGCGGATTCATGATAAGCCCGCGGGCAATGGAAATGCGCTGGCGCTGCCCGCCGGAAAATTCCGCGGGGCGGCGATGCAAATCCTGCGCAGAAAGACCCACTTCTTGAATGATTCGCTCCGCGTCGGCGGTTGCCTTTTCCTTTCCTTGCCAGAGCGAGGAATAGCGTAGGCCCGCGGTCAGCACGTTCAGAACGGAAAGGCGCGGATTCAGCGAGCGCGCCGGATCCTGAAAAATGTATTTTACCTTCTCGCGGTAGCGGCGAAGCTCCTTTTTTGAGAATTCCGCCACGCTATGTGTGGAAAAGGCTTTCTTTTCTTCCTCGTCGGGCATGTACAGAATGTCTCCGCTCGTCTGGCGGTACATCTGGATTATAAGGCGCGCCGTGGTCGTCTTTCCGCAGCCGGACTCGCCCACGATTCCATAGGTCATGCCTTTTTTTAGCTCAAAGGAGACGTCGTTTACCGCAAAGACAGAATTCTTTGCCTTCGCAAAAAATCCTGCCTCAAGGCTGAATTGCTTTGTAAGATGAGAGACTTTCAGAATCGGGCCAGAATCAGATGCCATGCTATTTGTTTGCAAGTGCCGTAAGCTCTTTTAAAAGCTCCGGAAGCTTTTGTTCCATGTTGTCGTCGCTGAACTGGCAGGTTCCCACTTTTTCATGGCCGCCGCCACCGTATTTGAGCATGAGGCTTCCGACGTTCACGGTGCTGGTCTTGTTCAGAATGGAATATCCTACGGCAACGGAGCAGCCCCGGCCTTCGCGTCCGCTTACAATCCATGCGGAAATGTTCTGGTCAGGATACATGCTGTAAATCATAAAGCGGTTTCCCGTATAGATGGGGTTCACGCCGCGCAGATCGGAGATGATTAAGTTTCCTTCCGTTTTTGTGTGCGCCTTTACCATTTCCTTGAATTTTTCGGTCTGCTCGTTGTAGACCTCAATGCGCTCCTGTACGTCGCTCATGGCAAGAATTTCTTGCGTTGATTTGTCGCGGCAGGCAACCATGAGCTTTTCCATGAGGGCGTAGTTAGGAACGGTAAAGTTGCGCCAGCGTCCAAGACCGGTGCGCGGATCCATAAGGAATCCAACCAGAATCCAGCCCTGCGGGTTCTGAATCTCTTCGATGGTAAGATTGCCGGAATCCACCTTGTCTACGGCAACCATCATGTCGTCAAAATTGGGGAATTTTTCTTTTCCGCCGTAATATTCGTAGATGATGCGCGCACAGGACGGCGTTATGCGGCTTTCACCCTTGTATTTTCCCTTAAGCTCGTTGCGCTCAAATTCGCTGGAATGGTGGTCGAACCAAAGACCGCAGCCTTCAACGAACGGAACATTTGCAAGGCAGTCATTGGAATCGATTGGTACAAGCCCGTCCTGAAGGTCCTTTGGATGCGCAAATTTCCAATGATCGATGACACCTGCCTCAAGAAGCAGCGCGCCGCACGCCAAACCATCAAAATCAGAACGAGTAACCAATCTCATTGCCATATGAACCTATTCCTCCCATGGAATTGAAAAAACTGTACTTATATAATAAAGCACTTTTGAGCAGAGTGCAAAGGAATTGTGAAAGACCTATGGAAATCAATTTTATAGGAAGATGCATAAAAAAATAGCGCAAAGGAGAAGTTGCAGACTTCAAAAACACCCAGTGAAAG
>CAKZZR010000239.1 GCA_937885475.1 uncultured Treponema sp. | reverse complement strand
GGTGCTTTTGCTTGACGAGCCGCTTGGCGCGCTGGACGCGTTCACTCGCATGAACCTTCAGGATGAGATTCTGCGCATAAAGAACGAGAATAATATGACCATGCTCATGGTGACTCACGACGTTGACGAGGCAATTTACATGAGCGACAAGGTTGTGGTTATGAGCGCCCGCCCTAGCCGCGTTGAGGCAGTGATTGACATTGACCTGCCGCGTCCGCGCGCCCGCGTGCAGGACACGTTCGCAATCTACCGCAACAAGATTCTTGACATTCTCAATCTTGGCGGCAAGGTTCAGGAAGTTGAATATTCAATTTAACCGCGCATTCCAGCGGGGGAGTTTGGGAGAACGACTATGGCTTTAGGTTTATCGATAGAAACAAAATGCCTGCATTTGGAGCGGGCAGAGGAAGACGCTTCCGCAGAAAATCCTGCCTGTATACCACATTACGGCGCAGTCAGCTTTCCGATTTATCAGACGGCGACCTATGCGCATCCGGCAGCAGGAAAATCAACAGGATTTGACTATTCCCGCTTGCAGAATCCAACGCGCGAGCAGCTTGAGAAGGTCGTTTGCGCTCTTGAAGGAGGACTTGACGCGTTCGCACTTTCCAGCGGAATGGCGGCAATCTCGCTTTTGATGGAACTGTTCCGTCCAGGCGACCATCTTGTAGTCGACAGCGACTTATACGGCGGTTCAATCCGTCTGTTCGACAACGTTTCTGCAAAGAACGGCATAGAATTCTCGCGGATAAACTTTTCAAGCGATGATCCGGAGCCATTCATAAAGCCTTGCACAAAGGCGCTCTACGTGGAAACGCCCACAAACCCCATGATGAACGTTTCCGACATTCAAAAGCTTGCCGCCATCGCAAAAAAGCACGGAATCCTGCTGATTGTGGACAATACGTTCATGTCGCCGTACTTCCAGAACCCGCTTGCATTGGGCGCGGATGTGGTCATTCACAGCGGAACTAAATTTCTTGCCGGACACAACGACACTCTTGCGGGCTTTATAGTCACCAACCGAGCTGACGTTCAGGAGAGGCTTCGCTTTCTTATAAAAACCACCGGCTCAGGTCTTGCTCCGTTTGACTGCTGGTTGACCCTGCGTGGCATAAAGACGCTTTCTGTCCGCATGGAAAAGGCACAGCAGAACGCGCAAAAAATAGTAGAATGGCTAAAAGACGCACCTCATGTTCAGACGGTCGTATATCCTGGGCTGAAGGAGCATCCCGGCTATGCGGTCATGAAAAAGCAGGCGCGTGGCTTTGGCGCAATGGTAACGTTCCGCACGGACACCACGGAACGCGCGCTTTCTGTGCTGAGCCGCGTGCGCCTTATTCGGTATGCAGAAAGCCTTGGCGGTGTTGAAACGCTCATAACGTACCCAACCACGCAGACCCACGCCGACGTGCCGGAAGAGCTGCGCCTTAAGAACGGCATAACGCCCTCTACGCTCCGCCTTTCCGTAGGAATCGAGAGTGCCGACGACCTTATTGCCGACCTTTCGCAGGCGCTGAATGGATAAGCTTAAATGTTCTTTTTAAGGAATGCGATGAAGTCCGCTTCTGTAAGCGGGCGTGAATAGAAGTATCCCTGAACCTGATCGCAGGAAGCGGCGCGCAAAAAATCGCGCTGAGCCTGCGTCTCAACGCCCTCAAACACCGTTTCCTTCTCAAGCTTTTTGCTCAAATCGATGAGGCTTTCAATAAAGCGGGCGGCTTTTTCGTCCATCGCTCCGTTTTCGTTCGTAGAGGAAAGCAAGAAGTATCGGTCAAACTTGAGCACGTCAACCGGAATCTTGGTAAGCATGTTCAGGCTGCTTTCGCCGCTTCCAAAGTCGTCCATCGCAACAGAAAAGCCTTCCTTGTGCAGGTTGTTCGTAATTTCGCAGAGCGTATTATTGTCCATAACGGAGCGCTCAAGAATCTCAACCTGAATAAGGTGCGGCGGAATCTTGTATTTGTTGAACAGCCGCATGAATTCCTGCATGAACCGCTCCGGCTTGTTGTGGTTGCGGCTCATGTTCACAGAAATAGGAACGACCGGGTTTCCTGCCTTAATCTGCGCATCCAAAAACTGGAACACGCAGTCATATACGTAAAAGTCGAGCTTTGTGATAAAGCCGTTCCGCTCAAACTGCGTGATGAACTTGTCAGGCGTAAGCATTTTGCCGTCCGCCGTCTTCCAGCGCACAAGGGCTTCCGCGCCTACAATCTTGTCGCTAGAAAGCATGATTTTTGGCTGATACATCACAAAGAATTCGCGTTTTTCAAGCGCGGCTTCCATGCTTTGTTCTATGAATTGTTCCTCGTTGATTTTCTCAAGAAGGCGCGAGTTGTAGATTGCGTATGGCTCAAGAACATTGTCCTTTATGGTGCTTTTTGCAAATGAAACCTGACCGATAAGATCCTTTATGGTGACGTCGTTCTTGTTTTCGGGGCGGAAAAAGGTGATTCCGAATTTTGGATAGAACGGAATTTCGTAGTTCTTTACCGCGGCAATGACTTCTGCCATGTGCTTGTTGAAGTACTTCATTGCGGAGCTTACGGCGCTTACTCTGATGAACGAATAGAAATGGTCGGCGTAACCGCGTGCAATGATTCCATCAAATTCCTTGGTTATCCGCGTAAGCAGCTCGGAATAGAACAGAATCATCTTGTCGGCGGCTTCCTCGCCGTAATTCTGATTTATGAATTTAAAGCCGCGTATGTCCGACTCAATCAGCATGAATTTTTGCTTGGGATTTTTTTTCATAAGGCGCGAAGCCTCAATCTCAAAGCGCTGTCGCGTCTTAAGCTTGGTAAGCGGGTCAAACATTGCTTCTATCAGCTGGTTTGAGTAGAAGAAGTCCATGATGTTCGTTTCCAGCAGCAGAAGAATGACGAGTGCCACAACGGAAATGCCTAGCACCATAATGCGCGAACTGTTCTGCGTTCTGTAGATTTTGTCCAGCACGGCCTTTGGGAACGAAACGCTCAGCGTCCAGCCGCATTCCGGGATTTTGGTGAAGAACAGGTCTATGGGCATTCCGTGTGCGCTGACCGTCTCCACCATGCCGCTCTGCGCCTCGGAAATTGATTTTGACGTTATGGACGCGTATTCCTGCGCCTCCGGCTGATAGGTCTTTCCCACAAGCTCGGTGTCCGGGTTCACAACAAAGCGACCGGTTCTGTCCTGCACGCAGACGAAGTTTTCGTTTCCAATCCGAATTTTGCTCGTGATTTTTTCAAGCGCATCGAGCTTTACGGACGCGCACAGAATTCCAATCAGCTCGTCGTCCGAGTTGTACACTGGTTTTTCCACGATGAACACTGGGAATTTCTGATAGTCTGAATCGTGAATGTCGCTTATGTAGTATTCGTCCTTCTTTAAGGTTTCCAGGTTGATGTAGAGGCGGTCTGAGATGTCCTTTACGTTTCCTGACGAATAGTAGGCTGTAAGCGAGCGGTCCACATAGAAGGTTGAAGAAAAATCCTCGTGAATGAACGGAATGTTTTCCTTAAGCCAGTCTTGGATTGCCTTTGTGTTGCCGCTTCTAAAAAGCTCCTCATTGTATATAGAAGAAAGCGAGGTGTTGTAGTTTTCAAGATAGTAATGGATTGCGTTTGAGTAGCCTTCTACCGTCTGTAAGCAGCTTTTAAAATACTGCCGCTCCGCATGCTTCAGAATGCTGTGCATGACCGAGCTGGTAAGGAAGAATACGATAATCATAATAAGCGCACTGACCGTCAGCGTAGACACAAATTTGAGTTTGCTTGGGTTTATGCGCTTTTTGGTAAACCGCAACATGCTCTAATGATAGCATAGAATTTTTAGAAATAAAGAGAATTCCGTTTGCTGCGTATAAAATTTTTACGAATTCCTGCTACGGATTTCTGTGATAAGACGCGCAAGCAAAAGCGCCGCCCCCAGAACAGAAAGCAGGGTAACCGCGCATGCAAGGCGTTCTGCGTGCAAAAGCCGTTCCGCACTTTTTTTGATGCTTTGGTTTGCGTACACAAGCTGAACTCCCGGTACCTCGCTTTTTATGCGCAGGCTCAGCTGTTCTGCGGAGGCTCCCGCCTTCAGCCGTATGAATACGGCGCTTACGCGTTCCTCCGGGTCGCCGTCGCTTACGAAGTTAAAGCCTTTTTCTGTTGCGTCGTCAAACAGCGCGTACAGCGTGTTATAGTCCATCAGAATTGAATTGTCCGTCGCCGTTCCCGTAGGCTCAAGAACCGCGCTTACGCGGTAGCGCTTTGAGAACACCGTTACTCCGCCGTCCTGCACGGAAACATTGCTTCCTGCAACAAGAACTCCGCGTTTTTTTGACGTTCTTGTGATTTGAGCGGCTTTTGCGGTACGCGCTGATTTTGCGGCTTTTGACGATTTTGTCGCCTGCAATGACCGCCATGCCCGCCATAACTGCGCGAAGCTTCCTTTTTTTGCCTGCGGAAGCACGGTAAAATCCGTCTCCGGTTCAAATCCAATTACCTGAACAGGAAATTCGCAGCAGCTGTCGCCCGCACTGGTAAGGAAGAACTGCGCGCTCATTCGTTCAATGTCGTCCATGTGCTCAAGCGGCAAAAGAACGTTTCTTTCTATATAATTATAGTTTTGTATCACGCTCAAAAGCGCCGTTCCGGAATAAGCGGAACCTTGGACAGCCTGGGACGGAAGCAGCACCATGTCTGCGCCGCTTGCCGCCGCAATTTTTGGAATCTGCAAAAAAAGCCGTCCGCCGGCGCCTGCAATTGCAAGCAGAATCACCAGCGGAACAGCCGTCAATACGTTTTTTTTCATTTAAATCCTTGACCCATTTATTTCGGTGTAGGTCTTTGTTTTTGGATCGTATGTGTAGCCGTCTGGCACGCCGTACAGCTCAATATAGCCGCTCTCAATGAATTTTTCAATGTTAGTTGATTTTTTAAGAATGCCCGCCTCCTGAAGCTGGCGCGCCGCGTTGTCAAAGGTCTTTTTTCCAAGGCTGCGGCTCGGCACGTAATTCAGCTCATCAAGCAGTTTTGAATTGAACTCAAGGTCGCCGCTTACAAAATTGTTTTCCAGCTGAAGCTGAGCGGCTTTTCTTGGTTCCGCCTGAACGAATGCCGATGCCTTTTGCAATGCGCGCGTAACTGCCGCAGCGCCTTCCGGATTTTCACGCAAAAGCTTGTGCGTTACGAACTGCTGGCAGCAATATTCGTTCTTGAATTTTTCATCTGTTCCTGTGTCCAGAATCTTTCTGAAGCCATATGCAAGCTCCGCCTTTGTGGCAATAGGGTCGTGCGCGCCAATAACGTCAACCGCCTTGTTGTTCAGCGCAATCGCAAGGTCGCTTGACGCGTATGCTACAAATTCAACCTCGTTGTTTTCTGCCGTAACGCCAATTCCCTCGTCAATCAGCTTTCGCTTAAGGTTCATCACGCTGGAGTCCGCAAGTCCTGGAACGCCGATTTTTTTTCCGCGCAAATCCTTTGCAGAATAAATGTCGCTGTCGGCACGCGCATAGTATTTTGTACAGCCCGTATGAATGCCCGAGGTAAAGGAAATTGGCAAGCCGTTTTCCATTGCCTGAAGTTGTGTGGCATACAAGCCGTATCCCGCGTCAACCTTGCCTGACGCAATCATCTCGCCAAGCGTGGCTCCGCCCTCAACCACCTGAACATATTCCGCTTTCTGCCCGATTTTAGAAAGCTCCTCGTCAAAAAGACCCATTTTCATAGCAACATGAACCGGAGCCGCACAAAGTCCACCGGTCTGAAAGTTGATTTTTACAACCTTAGCTGTTTCCGCTTGCGTCGTGCCGTTCTTTTTGCTGCATCCGCCCAAAAAAAGCACCGCAAAAGCTGCAATCTCCACCATAAATACTGCAAGAATTGATTTTTTCATAAGTCCTCCGTTATGAATTCCTAGTAATTTAGTATGTTATAACGTATATCCCCCGCCGCGCCTAATACAATTTTCTTATTGGAGATAAAGGATTTTGCTATAGAAAACAGG
>CAKZZR010000238.1 GCA_937885475.1 uncultured Treponema sp. | reverse complement strand
TAGCACGCGAGCGTGCGGTTTTGAAAGACGAAACTCGACTGGGAGCTATTTTTTTTAGGGCAAACATGATTTTTAAATTCCGAAATTTTATAATGCGTTTGCCCTGCTTCAAACTGCGCCTATATTTTTTTTTATATTTTTGATAGAATGAGCGCATGAATATTATCGTTGTCGGCAACGGTGGTCGTGAGCACACCATTGCTTGGAAAATCGCTCAGAGTGAAAGTGTTGAGACAGTTATTTGCGTTCCCGGAAACGGCGGAACCGCACATGAATCAAAGTGCCGCAATATAGAAATCAAGGAATGCGACTACATAAAACAGGGCGAGAATGCCTTCGTTCAGATTGCAAAGCATGAGAACTGCACGATGGCCGTCATAGGGCCGGAGGATCCGCTTGCAGAAGGACTTGCGGACGAATTCTGGAATGCCGGAATTCCGTGCGTGGGACCAAAAAAAGCCGCCGCTCAGCTTGAAGCGAGCAAGGATCTTTCAAAGGAATTCATGGAAAAATACGGCGTTGCCTGCGCAAAAAGCCGCACATTTACGGACAAAGCCGCCGCTCAGCAGTACGTGCGCGAGCATGGAGCGCCAATCGTCATAAAGGCTGACGGACTTGCCGCAGGCAAGGGCGTTGTTGTTGCACACACAGAACAGGACGCTCTTGACGCAATCACTGACCTTATGGAATCAGGACGCGTAGGAACCGCCGGACAAAAGCTCGTGATTGAAGACTACCTTAAGGGCGTTGAAATTTCAGTGCTTTCCGCAGTAAGCGTTGACCCGAACCACCCGGAAAACGCGGTTATCGTTCCGTTCCTTCCGGCGCGCGACCACAAACGGCTTATGGACGGTGCGCAGGGTCCAAACACCGGCGGAATGGGTTCTGTCTGCCCGCTTGACGACGTTACCGACCAAACGATGGCGGCATTCAACAAGGACTGCTTGGAGCCTACGCTCCGCGGTCTTATCGCAGAAAAATTCGACTACCGCGGCTTTATTTTCTTTGGCGTAATGCTGACCGCCGAAGGACCTAAGCTTTTGGAATACAACGTGCGCCTTGGCGACCCTGAGACGCAGTCCGTTCTTCCGCTCATGGACTTTGATTTTGTGGAAATGTGCAAGGCAATTACGAACGGCACGCTCAAGGACTTTAATTTTGCATGGAAAAAAGGCTATCAGGTAAGCCCGGTCGTTGTTTCCGGTGGGTATCCTGGAAGCTATCCAAAGGGAAAACCCATCTCTATCAATCAGGAAAAAGTGAACGAAAGCGGAGCCAAGGTGTTCATTGCAGGCGCAATCATTGACCGCCGCAGCGAAAGCGACCAGCTGGTAACCAGCGGCGGACGCGTTCTTGCCTGCTCAACGTTCGGAACGACCTTTGACGAAGCCTGGAAAAACGCCTACAAAGCCATCGAGGGAATCCATTTTGAGGGTGCCTTCTACCGCAAGGACATAGGTCTTCCGGGCGCGGCAGAAAGCAATTAAAACTCAGGATGAACTACGTTCCCTCGCAAACAGAAACAGAGCTTCTCGCATTTTTGTCAGACGGTGCAAAAATACGAACAAGAGAATTTCTTTCATTCAGAAAATAAATAATTTTATAAAGAAAACGCGACCGCTCGCTGCGGGGTTACTAGCAGCAAGCGGTCGCAATGTATGCTAAAAATCGGGAAAAACCCGGTTCTTAAACCTTTGGTTATTTGTCGTTCTGCAGGGCGGCGTAGCCTTCCTCGCCGGTGCGGATTTTAACAACGTTGTCCACCTCGTACACGAAGATTTTGCCGTCGCCGATGTGTCCTGTGTAAAGGGCTTTCTTTGCGGCTTCAATCACATCGCGCACAGGAACCTTTGAAACGACAATCTCGACCTTGATTTTTGGAAGCAGAGTCATCTCAACAGGGGTTCCGCGGTAGTATTCGCTTGCGCCCTTCTGCATTCCGCAGCCCATTACGTTCACTACGGTCATGCCTTCAACGCCGATTCTATTCATGGCAGACTTGAGCGCGTCGAATTTTGTCTGGCGGGTCACGATTACAATCTTCGTGAACTTAGCGTCCGTAGGCGCATGGTTTTCTACAGGAACCGCCTGACTTACAGGAGCCACGCCGCCAGCAGGAAGCGGAACGCCCGCAACAATTGCCTCTTCCATCTCCTCTTCAGAATACATCATCGCAAAGCCCGAGAACGCAGTGTCCAGGCCGTGCTCAAACTTATCAAGTCCTACGATTTCCTCTTCGGCAGTTACGCGCAGTCCTATCGTCTTTTTGAGGACAAAGAACACAATCGTAATGGTAACGACCGTCCACAGTATTATGGTAGCCATACCGCCAAGCTGCTTTCCAAGCTGGGTAAGTCCGCCGCCGTAGAACAAGCCTTTTTCAATTCCTGCAAGCTCAAAGCCAGGAGCCGCGTCAGTTGCAAAAAGACCTACTGCAATCGTTCCCCAGATACCGTTCATCATGTGAACTCCAACGGCACCAACAGGGTCGTCAACATGAAGCACGTAGTCCAAAAGCCATATTCCAAAAATTACAAGAAGACCTGCAACCACGCCGATTACGGCCGCTCCCGCACAGTCGGTAACATCACAAGGAGCGGTAATCGCAACAAGACCTGCCAAAGAAGCGTTCAAGCACATTGAAACGTCAGGCTTTCCGTATTTTACCCATGTAAAAATCATTGCGGTAACAGTTGCAACCGCAGGAGCCACCGTCGTAGTCAAAAGAACCGAACCCAGGGTCGGAACGTCCGTTGCAGCAGCACCGTTGAATCCGTACCAGCCGAACCACAGGATAAAGCAGCCCAGCGCGCCGTTTGCAATGTTACTTCCAGGGAACGCATGAACCTTCGTAACCTTGCCGTTTGCATCGCGGTCAAATTTTCCGATTCTGGCGCCAAGCATGGCAGCACCAATCAACGCACAAATTCCGCCCACCATGTGGATACATGCCGAACCCGCATAGTCATGGAATCCCCACTGAGCCAAAAATCCGCCGCCCCATGTCCAGTGCGCTTCAATCGGGTAGATGAGTCCCGAAATTATTGCCGAATACAAGCAGTATGTTGAGAACTTGGTTCTCTCTGCCATGGCGCCGCTTACGATTGTGGCAGTCGTTGCACAGAACACAAGGTTGAACACAAAGCCCGAAAAGTCAAACGAAGCATACTCGCTGAACACGCTGAAGCCCGGCTTTCCAAGCACGCTCCAAATTCCCTTGCTCACCTCTCCGGTGACAGGGTCGGTATAGCTCAGCATGAACGATGCACCGATAAGGAACCACATGACCGTACCGATACAAAAGTCCATGAGGTTTTTCATTATGATGTTGCCGGTATTTTTTGCGCGGGTAAAGCCCGCCTCCACCATGGCAAATCCCGCCTGCATCCAGAACACAAGCGCCGCTCCAATAAGGAACCACACGCTGAACGTCGTACCGCTGGCACTTTCCACCGCCGCGGCAATCGCCTGACTGATTTCTTCTGTCATATAGACCTCCAAATAAAAAAAAGGCGTGCACGCATGACAGAAAGAGTCTCGTTCTTTCTTCATGAATGCACGCCTTTGTGCTAAAATATTTTTTTACCCGGTGGTTTAGCTCGTAAGGACACGAACCGAACCACCGTCTTACAGTCATCTGCCTTCGGCAACCTTCGGCAATCTTCAGTGTCCTTCGACCCGACAGGCTCAACGACCGTAACTCAATTACATCATTATACGCGGTACAGCAAATCCTCGTAGCAAGGGAACGGCTTGTATTCCTCGCCAAGGAGCGGCTCAATCTCGTCTGCAACGGCGCGGGTTTCAGCCATTGCCGGAAGAACCTTGTCCGCATATGCGCGGGCCATCTCCATAGCGCCGGTCTCTGCCTTTGCCTGCAAGTGAACCCTGCAAAGCTCCTCTGCCTTCTGCGCAAGCTCGCCGGTTAAGCCGTCAAGTTTTGCAAGAAGCGCGCTCTGTGCACTCGCCTTTGCGCCCGGAACCACAGCCTTAAGGTCAAGGACGGTCTTGCTTACTGCAGCAATATACTTGTATGCCGCAGGCAGGATGTCCTTGTTTATCATCTCAAGCATGGTCTCAACCTCGATGTTCAGAATCTGGCTGTACTTCTCAAGCTTTACCTCATAGTGAGTTTCCATTTCTTCCTTGGAATAAACTCCCATCTCGGTAAAGAGCTTAAGGTTCTTCTCATCAAGGTAATGAGCCATTGCATCAGGCGTTGTCTTAAGGTTCAGAAGACCGCGCTTCTCGGCTTCCTTAATCCAGCTTGCATCGTAGCCGTCGCCGTTGAACACGATTTTCCAGTGAACTTTTACCTCGCGCTCAATCAATGTGTTCAAAGCCTTCTCAAAGTCCTTTGCGCCCTCAAGCTCGTCTGCAAAGGCCTTGAGCGTATAGGCAACGATTGCGTTCAGAACCGTGTTAGGTCCGGAAATACTGAGCGAAGAACCACAAGAGCGGAACTCAAACTTATTTCCCGTGAACGCAAACGGACTAGTACGGTTACGGTCTGTTGAATCCTTTGGAATCGGTGGCAGTACGTCCGCACCAATGGTCATCTTGCCCTTCTTGTCATTTGAGTAAGCCTTACCCTCGTAAATTGACTCAAGAACGGCATGCAGCTCATCGCCAAGATAAACAGAGATGATTGCCGGCGGCGCCTCGTTTGCACCAAGGCGGTGATCGTTTCCGGCGCTCGCAACTGAGGCACGGAGCAAATCCTGGTTCTCATCAACAGACTTAAGAATAGCTGTAAGGAACAAAAGGAACTGAGCGTTGCTTTCTGGAGTTTTTCCTGGTTCAAGAAGGTTTTCGCCCTCATTTGTGCTCATTGACCAGTTATTGTGCTTACCAGAACCGTTCACGCCGGCAAATGGCTTTTCATGCAGCAAACATTCCAAACCGTGGCGCTTTGCAACCTTTTTCATAACCTCCATCGTAAGCTGGTTCTGGTCAACGCTAAGGTTCGTTGTGCTGAATATTGGAGCCATCTCGTGCTGAGCTGGAGCAACCTCGTTATGCTCAGTCTTAGAAAGAACGCCGTACTTCCACAAGGTTTCGTTCAAATCTTCCATATATTTAACGATGCGAGGATTCAAAGCGGCAAAATACTGATCTTCCATTTCCTGACCTTTAGAAGGTTTTGCACCGAACAACGTGCGGCCTGTCATTCTAAGGTCTTTACGCTGAGCCCACAAATCATGGTCAACGATAAAATATTCCTGCTCAGGACCAACAGTCGTTGCAACATGCTTAACGTCCTTTCCAAAAAGCTTAAGGATGCGCTTTGCCTGCTCGTCCAAAGCTTCCATTGAGCGAAGGAGCGGAGTTTTTTTGTCCAGAGCTTCGCCTGTGTAAGAACAGAACGCAGTTGGAATACAAAGTGTATGTTCCTTGATGAACGGATACGAAGTCGGGTCCCAAACTGTATAGCCGCGAGCTTCAAAAGTCGCGCGGTGTCCTCCGTTCGGGAAGCTTGAAGCGTCAGGCTCGCCCTTAACAAGTTCCTTTCCGCTGAAAGTCATGATAACCGTTCCGTCATCCTGAGGATTGATGAACGAGTCATGCTTTTCGGCAGTAACGCCAGTCAATGGCTGGAACCAGTGCGCAAAGTGAGTCGCACCTTTTTCAATAGCCCATTCCTTCATTGCATGAGCCACAACGTTCGCAACCTCAATCTCAAGCGGAGCTCCCTCGTCCAAAGTCTTTTTAAGAGCTTTAAAAGTTTCTTTAGGCAGGCGTTCTTTCATAGTTTCCTGATTGAAAACCATGCTTCCAAACAATTCAGGTACGTTTGTCATATATCCTCCATGAGGTGGTTTCGAGTACCTCAACCACCGAATATTCGGGTCATTTACTTCGTGCTCTTACGAGTCAACAGGCTTAATGACCGCAAAAATAAAAAAAAGGCGATGTGAATTCGCTAAAAGTTTTTTTAGTAAATTCACATCGCCTTTGATGTTGGTATTTTTATACACCAACAAAAAAATTTAATCAATAGGAATTCCGCACTTTTACCACAGTTTTTTTCTTTTTGGGCGCAAAGAATGGACGCAACGATCCCTCCGCAGCCCGCTCACGCTCGGTCTTTGTCCGGCTGCGCCGTCCAAATCCTTGCCTGCGGCAACTGCTCCGCGAGCGCGCAGGCGTGAACGACCTAAATCCCAGCGGAAGCGGCAAATTCCTTGCATTTTTCTACCAATGCAAGCGGCGTGCATGCAAAGCTTTCCTCAAAGCGCAAAGAAGCAGCGGCATGCGCAAAAACGGCGGTTTTTGCAGCGTTTGGCGCATCGTACCCCTGCGCAAGGAGCGCGGCACAAAGCCCCGCAAGCACATCGCCGCTACCAGCCTTTGCAAGGGCGGGCGTACCGCAGTCGCAGACAAACACTTTTCCTTCTGAATAGATATATGTATTCGCGCCCTTGGCAATCAATGTAAGATTAGAAAACTTTTCTGCAAATCTTCTGGCATATTCAAAACGATGCGCGCAGAGTTCATCAAAGGTGATTTCGACAGGCTCAATCAGCGTAGTATCAGGGGCAATCAGCGTAGTACGGCGCAAAAGCTCATACAATTCCTTTGGATGCGGGGTTAGGATTACGCGCGCGCCGGGAATTGAATTAAGCCGTTCCAGAACTTCCGTTACGTTTTCATAATAAAAAAAGTCCGCGTCCAGCACTACAGAAGGATTTTTCATCTCGCACACTTTTGCAACAAGGTTTTCTATCACAGCAAAGGATTTTTCTGAACGTCCCAACCCGCTTCCTAAAAGCACTGCCGAAGCCCGCTCCGGCAAGGATTTTGCAATCATAAGCTCTGGGTTCATCAAAAAATTCGTTTTGCAAAGCCCACTGTCTATTTCAGTTACAAGCCCGGAGCCAAAAGAAAGAGCCGCACTTCCGGCAACGATGGCAGCCCCGGCTTTTTCGCCCATTACAACAGCCGTGTGCCCAAAATCTCCCTTGTGCGCGGATTTTTTGACTCGCACAGGAAGCCGTATGTCCGCACGCTCAAGCAAAAAAGCGTCGGGCACGGCGCACAAGGCAAACTGCGCGCTCGCAATGCCAAGCGACGCAGTAGTTATCGTTCCGCAAAAATCCTTTGCCGCATCGCTAAAAAGCGCCGTCTTAAGCGCGCCCATAGTTACCGTCTCATCCGCACAAAAGGCAAGGCTTACGCCCGCGCCGCAACGTTCCGCGGCGCTGCCTGCCGCAGCCGGTTGCCCAGCCGCGCAATTATTGCCGTTCGCCACAGCGCTGCCTGTCGCAAGCGCTTGTTCCAGCGCGCAAATAATGCCGTTACGGTCAATTCCGCTAGGAATGTCGCAGGCAATGCGGTATGCCGCAGCCTCATTTGCCGCGCGCACCAAAACGGCGGCTTCCTTACCTAGCCCGCCATGAAAACCTGTTCCGTACAAGCAGTCAACGATTACCGCCGCGTCCTGCAAAAGTTCTTTTGCCTGCGCCAAATCTGCCGTCATAGGCACGCCAAGACTCGCCGCCATCTTGCGCTGAGCAACTGCTTCCGCCGTCTTTGGCTCGCCCAAAAACGCCACCGCAACGTCTGCCACGCCAAAAAGCCGCCTCGAAAGCGCATAGCCGTCAGCGCCGTTATTCCCGCTTCCGCACAAAACAACCACGGTGTCGTTCGTTCCGTCCTGAGCGTCAGGATGCCCGTTCCGCGAACGTTCCCCGCAAACACGCTCCAGCGCCTTCAGGACCGCGTCCTCAAGAGCCGCCGCAGCGTTCTCCATCATCACAAATTCAGGAAAACAGAACCGCCGCTTGGCTTCCTTCTCAACCGCTGAACAATCGGAAAAAATCTCTTTCATAGCACAATTATTGTAAGAAAATTCAATTCTTTGCGCTAGACAAACGCTTCAACTTAGCGCATTATGAAACCAACAATATATGAGAGGATTTTATGATAATTGACGAAAAACGAGCGATTATCAGAGAATACCAAAATCGTGTGATGGGCTTTATTTTTGAAACCATCACGCCAGTTACCATCTTATTTGGACTTCCTACTTCTCAGCACAACTTACCCGGATGGTGGCATTCCGTTTCAGAAACATACTATGCGACGGACGGAATCATCATGATTGGTCTTCTTTCGATAATCACGCTGCTGAGCATAACTCACCGAAGCAATAACCGACTTGAAAAGCTCTTGTTCTTCTTGTGCGGAATTTCCATGCTGGGAATTCTTACGTTCCCTCACGGACTTGAGGAATTTGAATATGCCGGCGTTTTTATGGTCTCTCACTATGTAAGTGGCAAGTTGCACGTGATTTTTGCAACGATTATGTTCATCACGCTAGGCGCAATCAGCGTTCTATGCTTTCCAAAGCAGCTTTCAGACACGCTTTCTGAAAAAAAGAAAACGCTTACACGCCGCGTCTACCTTGCGAACGGCATAAGCATTTTCGTTTTTTCATTGATTATCGCCTGCCGCTTCATATTCAATCTTTACGGCTGGCTTGTCATCATCTGCGAATTCGTGATTTTTACCACATTCGGCGTGAACCTTCTGATTCAGTCCGGCTTTTTTAAATATCTGCGCGACTAGCTCCGCGAGGAACCGTCCACGCAGGAACCATAAAGCGCGGCATAAAGGCTGATTACCACGCAAGAAAGCAGCGCGCCGCCCACAATGTCGGTAAGCCAATGAACGCCGCTTAAAAGCCGTCCAACAACCGCGGCAAGCATTATCACCGCAAGAACAGCCCGCAGCGCACACAGCAACGCGGGCTTTTTTATGTATGAACGGAGCGCAATTCTCGCCGTTCCCAGAATGCACAGCACGACCAGCGTATGACTTGACGGATACGAGGGTTCCAGCCCTTCGTCAAGAATCACAGGGCGGTAATTGATGACCAGTTTTTCAAAAAGCGCGTACAACAGAATCGTAACCACGTAAACGCCACCTAAAAGCAGAATCTGGCGGTCAACCTGCACAAGGCTTTTGCGCTGAACAAGCTGCATCAGCCCCATGGCAGCAAAGGCTAGCGCCACCAAAACCGAAAGCGCCGCAAAGCCGTCAGTAATAACATCCCACAGCATATGAACGCCAATCGCTCCATGAACGGCGGCGTTTATGGTTGCAAAGCCAACAGCAGAATGCTCCGGGCCGACCGGCTGCACGTCCACAAACAGAACCAACGCCGTATACACAACAAAGCATGCAATAAGCGCAATCGGAAGTGTCAATTTTTTCATTCTGAACCTCATCTTTTGTTTCATTCAATGTTACTTTGTAACGCCAAAGATGCGCTGGGCAAAGCCTACGGTTGCCATTGCGTCCTTTCCATAAAAATCCGCACCAATGCTGTCCGCATATTCCTGCGTCATGACAGCCCCTCCCACGCATACCTTTGCCCAGGGACATTCCTTGCGGAGCAGCTCTATGGTTTCCTTCATTGCAGGAACGGTGGTCGTCATAAGGGCGCTCAAGCCCACCAGCTCAACGTGATCTTTCTTGCATGCGTCCACTACAACCTGCGGCGGAACGTCCTTTCCCAAATCAATCACGGTAAAATCATAGTTCTCAAGCAGAACCTTCACGATGTTCTTTCCTATGTCATGAATGTCGCCGTGAACGGTCGCTACAATGCACGTTCCTTTTGGCGCGCCCTTTTTGCCGGACTTCTCAAGATAGTCCTTTATGACCGCAAATGCAGACTTTGCCGCATCCGCCGCCATCAGAAGCTGTGGCAGATACATCGTCTTTTTTTCAAAGCGCTGACCAACGTAGTCCAAGCCAGGAATAAGATGACCGTCTATTATGTCAACCGCCTCCGTTCCGCCCGAAAGCAAGCCTTGCGTAAAGCGCGCGGCATCGTCCTTCAAGCCATGGATAACCGCATGCCTAAGCGTTCCTTGCTCCGGCTCCGCGCCAGAAGCGCCGCCTGTTCCCGCGCCCGCAGCAGACGGAGCCGCATTTGGGGAAGCCGTGCCTGCCAAAGCCGCACCATTCTGAAGTGAAAGTGCATTTGCAAGGGCAGGATTTACCTGCCCAGACCCGGGAAACGCGCCGTATATGGCGTTTATTGCCCCCTGAACGCCGGTAAGCGCCGCTTTCTGTGCTTCCTCGGCCTTTTTTTCGTCGCACTTCTGGCTGAACGCAATATAATTCAGGCAGTCCTTGTCCTGCGCGTTCAGAAGCACGTAGCAGTGCCATGCCTTCATCATCTCGCCGCTCAGAGGATTCATGATTGCCGCGCCAAGACCGTTGTGCATGGCAAGCGCAAAGAACGTGGACGTAACGAATTCGCGGTTCGGAAGTCCAAAAGAAATGTTCGACACGCCCAGCACGCTTGAGCCACCAAGCTCGTCGCGCACAATGCGTATCGTATCAAGCGTCGCCTTTGCCGCATTTATGTCGGAACTTACAGCCATCGTCAGAGAGTCTATGATGACGTTCTTTCTGTCGATTCCCCATTTTTCTGCATTCGCATAGATTTTTTTTGCAATCGCAACGCGCCCTTCCGTCGTCTCAGGAATTCCGCTCTCGTCAATCGTAAGCCCAACCACAACGCCACCATATTTTTTTACCAGCGGGAACACCGCGTCCATGATGACCTGCTTGCCGTTCACGGAATTAACGAGCGCCTTGCCGTTATAGCGGCGGAGCGCGGCTTCCATAACCTCCGGGCTTGAGGTGTCAATCTGAAGCGGAAGGTTCGTAACGCCCTGCAGCTCGGTCATCACCTTGACCATCATTTCCTTCTCGTCAATCTCAGGCAGTCCCACGTTCACATCAAGAACATGAGCGCCAGCCGCCTCCTGATCAAGTCCCTGGCGTATAATGTACGGAATGTCGTTGTTGCGGAGCGCTTCCTTGAATTTTTTCTTTCCGGTTGGATTTATGCGCTCGCCAATAAGCACCGGAACAGCGCCACCGCCAATCTGCACGGTATGCGTATAAGAAGAAACAATCGTCGTATTTTTTTTGCAAATAGGTCGGAACGGAACGCCGCACGATTCTGCACAGTCCGGGGGCTCCGCACTGCCATCAATGCCGTCAACGCCGGCAGTGCCAACCGCCGCCTTAAGCGCGCGTATATGCTCCGGAGTCGTACCGCAGCAGCCGCCTAAAACGCAGGCGCCAAGCTCCGCAATCTCCTTCATGGCGGCAGCAAAATCCGTGGGATTCACGTCAAAGACGGTTTTTCCGTTCACATCGCGCGGAAGTCCCGCGTTGGGCTTTACGATGACCGGCGTGCTGGAAGCGGCAACTAGCCGTCGCACCGGCTCAAGTATTTCCTTTGGACCAAGCGAGCAGTTCAAGCCCAGCGCGTCCACTCCAAGCCCCTCAAGGATTGCGACCATAGTCTCTGGATCAGCCCCGGTCAAAATATGACCCGTTAAATCGTATACGTTCGTTACAAGAATCGGAAGCGTGGTCTTGCCGGCTTCCTCGCGGGCTTCCTTTGCCGCAAGAACCGCAGCCTTTGTTTCATACGCGTCGTTCATCGTCTCAATCACGATGCAGTCAACGTCGCATTCAAGTCCAAAACGAATCGTCGTCTTAAAAATGTCCACTGCGTCCTCAAAATCGAGGTCGCCCATAGGCTTAAGGAGCTTGCCGCACGGTCCTATGTCCAGCGCCACAAAGCAGTCCTGCGCAGCCGTATTTGCCGAAGCGCAGTCGCTGAGCCATCTTGTACGCGCCATCTGTGCATTCTGCACCGCGGCATGCACGATTTTTTTTAAATCAAGGCCGAATTTTGTTTTGAACGCGCCGAACGTGTTCGTATAGACGATATTTGAGCCAGCTGCATAATAATTGTAGTTCAGCTGGACTATTTTTTCTGGATTCTTAAGATTCCACGTCTCAGGAAGCTCGCCCGGCTTTAAGCCCCATCCCTGTAGAATGGAGCCGGAGCCGCCGTCAAGATACAAAAACTGCTTACCTAGTAAATCGCTGAGATTTTTCATAAAGACGATTATATAGAAAGCGTGGCGTTAATTCTATATCGAACTGAAAATCAGCTCTGCGTTGCCAGCAAAGCGCGCAGAACCAAAGCCTGCGGGCAAAATTAAGTGCGTTCCCACCTCAAGCGCAGACGGAACGCCGTCCAACGTGCATGAGCCACGGATTACGGAACAAAGAAGGAACGGTCTGGTTTGCTGAACCTCAAGCGTGCCGCTTACCGAGGCATGCCACACGGTAAAAAGCGGGCATGAAACCAACTGTCGCACTGCCGTACCAGAGGAATCACCGAGCGTTTTTTTACCGTCAAGAGGCGGGTCTTTTTGCTCAAACGGCGCTTTTATAACGTCTATGCTCTGCTTTACATGAAGCGGTCGCGGCTTTCCGTCCTGCAGACGGTCATAATCGTAGACGCGGTAGGTTATGTCGCTGGACTGCTGTGTTTCAAGAATGACGGTCCCGCCCTTTATTGCGTGAACCGTTCCTGGCTCAATAAAAAAGAAGTCGCCACCATGAACGGGAATCTCGCGTATAAAATCAGACCAGCGCCGACCTTCTATCATCTCGCGCACCTCGCCGGAATTCTTTGCGTTATGCCCGATTACGATGGTCGCTCCGGGCGCGGCATCCATGATGTACCAGCATTCCGTCTTGCCGTAGCTGCCGTTTTCGTTCCGGGCGGCGTAGTCATCATCCGGGTGAACCTGAATGCTCAGGTCGCTTTTTGCGTCTATTATCTTTGTAAGGAGCGGGAACGCCGCCTGAGAAGCCGCATCCATGCCAAAGAGAACCGGGCGCTCGCGCCATAACCAGCTGAGCGTTTTTCCGTCAAATTCGCCGCCGCAAATTTCATCGTCGCCGTTTGAATGCGCGCTTATGCCCCATTGCTCCGTTCCCCAGATGAGCGTTTTTGTTATCGGTCTCAAAAAAATCGGACTCATTACTGCCCCCAAATGACGCGTCAATCGAGCGTTTTTGCCCGTTCTGCGGCAAGCTTTACGTCCTGCACCTTATCCATTGCGGCAACAAGAACGGCATCCTCGGAATCTACTACAACAACGTTGTCCAAGCCAATTACGGCAACCGCACGCTTTGCGCCGCGCACGTAGGAATTCCGCATGCCAACATTGATGATCGTGCCATGCAGCACATTTCCGTCGGAATCCTTTTCTTTGATTTCCCACAGCGCAGACCAAGAACCTACGTCGTTCCAGCCCGCGTCCAGTTTTACAACCTTTCCATGGGAGGTCTTTTCCATAACCGCATAGTCAATTGAATTTCCTCGTATCTTTTCATACGAAGCCTTGTCCAGGCGGATAAAATCGTCGTCCTTTTTTGCGTTCTCATACGCCGCAACAGAAAGCGAATGCATTTCCGGCTCAAATTCAGCAAGCTCGCGCAAAAATGCGTCCGCACGGAACACGAACATTCCGCTGTTCCAGGAATAATTTCCGTCGGCAAGATATTCCTTGGCTTTCTCAAGGCAGGGCTTCTCAACGAATTTCTCAAGATTGAACACGCCAGGAGCCACCTCAAACGACGCGGTCTTTACATAGCCATAGCCAGTATTCGGTTCCGTAGGAACAATGCCAAAGGTTACAAGGCTTCCACCCGCCGCCTGATTTGCGGCAATCAGCACCGCCTTGCGGAATGCGGCAGCATCCTTTATCACATGATCGCTCGGAAGCACCACTACAACCGCTTCCTTATCAATGTCCTGCGCACAACGGCACGCCGCGGCAATTGCAGGCGCAGTGTTGCGGGCAAGCGGCTCAAGAATAATGGAAGGCTTTGCCCGGCAAATCTGATTCAACTGCTCGGCAACAATAAAACGGTGCGCCTCGCCACACACCACAATCGGAGCCATGGCATCAAGTCCTTCCAGACGAAGCACCGTTTCCTGAATCATCGTTTTTTCGCTTATCAAAGACAGAAACTGCTTGGGATGGTCTCCGCACGAAAGCGGCCACAAGCGCGTTCCCGCACCACCGCTCAAAATTACCGGAATAATAGTCATACGCTCACCTTTTTTGTTTTATAATACATATATTCTACACCAATTCTCAAGAATTTGCGAATGCGCGCAGAATGATTACATGGAAACCAATTTTTGGTGTATAGTTATTAAAAAATAGCTTTTGAGTCGAAGTTCATCCTTCAAAAACGCAAGCTAGCTTGCTACACACATTTTTGCCTTGGAACTTATAAACTTTGCCGCTTACACGGCAGCAAAAATGGGTGTTTTTGAAGGCTGCAACTTCTCCTTCGCGCTATTTTTTTTGCACCTTCCCATAGACTTCCATAAGTAAGACCGCGCATGTGTTGCGGGAAGAGGTGCGCTGCACTAGAATACAAGAATGGTTTGCGATGTGATGATTACAGTGGGTCCAGAGGATGAAAAAAACGGCGCGCTTCTAAAAAAACTTCTTCTTGCAGAATTGAAAAAACAGCAGGCGGGCGCAAAACTGGATTCCCCGGAATTTGTTTTTGAAAAAAAATCGATAGACGCTCGGCATGGAAAGTTCAAGCTGCATTTAAAATACAAGGCATACGTAGGGCAAAAGCCCGCGCAGACGGCACTGCCGGCGTGGCGCAAGGTAGACGGCGGACGGCGCGTGATTATCGTGGGCTCGGGTCCGGCGGGCTTGTTCGGGGCGCTCACGCTTCTGGAGCACGGAATCATGCCGATTATTGTGGAGCGCGGCGAGGAAACCTTTGAGCGCAAGCGGAGCATCGCAAAAATCAGCACGCAAAGCGCCGTAAACAGCGACTCAAACTACTGCTTTGGCGAAGGCGGCGCGGGAACCTTTTCGGACGGTAAGCTGTACACAAGGAGCAACAAGCGCGGCGACATCTCGCGGATTCTTGCAATTTTTGCGCATTTTGGCGCGGACAAAAAAATTCTTACCGACGCTCACCCCCACATCGGAACGGACAAGCTGCCCGGAGTCATCAACGCGATGAAGGCATTCATAACGGAAATGGGCGGGAGATTCTATTTCAATACGCGCTGCACGGATTTTATTATAGAAAAAACTGAAGTGAACGGAACGATGCTTTCACGCGTTACGGGAATCCGCACGAGCAATACAAAAAACGGCGAACAGACGGAGCTTTACGCAGACGCGACGGTGCTTGCTACCGGGCATTCCGCAAAAGACATCTACGAGATGGTTTCACGCATTGCTCCCGGCGCGCTTGAAGCAAAGACCTTTGCGGTGGGCGTGCGGGCGGAACATCCGCGCAGTCTTATTGACGGCATCCAATACCACGGAAAGGCAGAGGGCATGGGCGCGGCGGAATACCGGCTTGTAACGCAGATTCAGGAGCGCGGCGTATATTCGTTCTGCATGTGTCCGGGCGGATTTGTGGTTCCCTCCGCTTCCGACAAGGAAGGACTTGTGGTAAACGGAATGAGCGCAGCGGGACGCAATTCCCGCTGGTCAAATGCGGCAATCGTCGTGGAGACGCGCCCCGAGGACATTCCAGCAGAATTCCGGGAGCAGGCAAAGACCGCAGGATGCGAGGCGCTTGCGGGTCTGTACTTCCGTACCGCGCTGGAACGGCTTACCAAGCAGAACGGCAAGGCGCAGGCGGCACCGGCGCAGCGAATGCAGGACTTCATCGAACGCCGCGAGTCCAACACCTTGCCGGACACCAGCTACACGCCGGGCGTTGTTCCCAGCAGGCTTGACCAATGGCTTTTTCCGCAGATTGCAGAACGGCTCCGCGCCGCATTCCTTGAATTCAACAAGAGCATGAAAGGCTTTGTCTCGCCGGACGCGTTGCTCATCGCAAGCGAGACGCGCACCAGCACGCCGGTCCGCATTCTGCGCAACAAGGACACACTCCAAAGCCCCGCCTTGAGCGACCTTTACCCCTGCGGCGAGGGCGCAGGCTATTCCGGAGGCATCGTCTCTTCCGCAATGGACGGCGAAAAAGTGTGCGCGCAGATAGCAAAAAACCTGAACGAAGGCAGGTCAAAGGCATTATAAAATTTCGGAATTTAAAAATCATGTTTACCCTAAAAAAATAGCTTTCAGTCGAGTTTCGTCTTCCAAAACCGCACGCTCGCGTGCTACACGCTGTTTGTGTCATAGTAACTATTGAACC
>CAKZZR010000237.1 GCA_937885475.1 uncultured Treponema sp. | reverse complement strand
GAATTCCGCAAGCCGGTAGTAGGTCGCGCCGCCGTGCGTAATGGTGGGCGTGCCGCTTGCGGCTCCCTGTGCAAGCTGGCTTACATACAGCGTTACCGCCTTGAGCGAGTTGTCGTCGCTTGCCATGCCGCTTACCGTGATGGTTCCGTTCACGTATTCGTTCGTAATGGAATTTTCCGTGCGTTCCACGGTAGGCGTTACGCTTGAGACGGCAATCGTCGGCTCTTCCGTGTCGTGGATTATGGTGAGCGTGTTCTGCGCGCTGCCGTTTCCTGCAATGTCCTTTGGCGTTATTTTAAGCTGCCCGGTGCTGAGCTTGTCGCTTGCAATGACCGCCTTGAACGCCGTTACGCCGACTCCGGTAAGTGTTTCGTTCCAGGTGAGCGCGGCAAAATCTGCGCCTGTCGCGCTTTGCGGCACTTCACCGCTGCTGAAGGTAGCCGTGCCTGCCGCTTGCGTGCTGTTTCCTATGGTGCAGGTAAGGCTTTGCACGCCACTTACCGTGTCTGTTATTGTTCCATAAATGATAAGGGACGGGCTGTTCTGCTTTGCGAATACCGTGCCGGTAGCCCTGCTGAAATGCTCGTCGTCGTAGGTGTACCACAGCGCCTCAAAGCTTGGCGCGTCGGAATCCAGCTTGAGCGTAAGCGTGCCGGGGCTGACCTGCGTGCTGCCACTGTTTGCCGTGCTGCCGGAGCCGCCTATGGTCGTGGTGTTTTCCGCGCCATCCTTTGCAGTGAAGTGAACGCAGTAGGTTTTGCTGTTGTCCAGGCTTCCCAAATCTACGTTTGCAGACCACGCGTACTGGTAGGTCGCCCCACTCTGGAGAGAAAAGCGCGCCGTGCCGTTTCCGTCCTGAACGGCGGTTTTTGTGCCGTCGTCCGCAACGGAATATATCTGATACGTTACCGCCTCAATGTCGGAAGAGTTTGTGTCCGTCGCCGAGGTTTTGTCCCATACGGTGCCGCTGAATTTGTGCGACGACTGCGACAGGTACTTAATCACCGTCTGCCCTGCGGGAACCGCGGCTATGCCCTCATCGTCAATTTTGTCGAGCGAAAGCTGCGGGGCGTTTCTGTCCAAAAGATAGGTGAACGTCTGCTTTGTCTCGCGGTTAAATCGGTCGTAGGCGGTGTATTCTATGGTCTCGCCGCTTTCCTGGTCTTCGCTCACGGTGATTGAATCAGTCCATTCGCCGTCAGAAGCTACGTCAATCTCCACATTCTCCTGAATGACATGCCCTTCAGAAGTTCTCTTTGTGCGCACGAGTTTTTTGATTCCGCTTCCGTCGGTCGCCGTTCCATGAATGCTGAAATTTTCCGTGTGATATTCACCGCTCTTGTCGGTGATTGTTATGGTGGGTGGGTTGTTGTCGACCGCAAAGGCAATGGGCGTTTCGGTGGTCTCTGTTATGGAGCCGTCCGTGCCGTCCTTGTCGGTTACGGTGCAGCGCAGGTAATACAAGCCTTCTTCCAAAGAGACGGAATCCGTCAGTGATTTTACCAGCGCGGCACTCAGGTTGTAGCTTGTTGTGGTGATATTTGCCTTCTCAAAGAATTTCGTCCAAGTAATTTTGTCCTTGCTGTACTCAAGCGTTACGGAATGAACGTTGTCGTCGTCGGTAACGGTCCCAAGAATTTTGTTGTTTGCCGTCTGTGCCAGCATGTTTGCGGAATCAGAAATACCGCTTTCTTCCGTTACGGAGCTGTCAAGATTGCTGAACGACACGGCAGGCTTGTCCGTGTCCTGATCGACGTAGATTTTTTGCGTTGTAACGGAGTAATTCCCCGCTTTGTCAACAGCGGTAAATTCCATTAGGAAATGCTTCTTGTCGTGCGGCTTTGTGTGTACGTTCGTAAGCTCAATGGAAAGCCCGGTCAGCCGTCCTTCCTGGATTATCACCGGGGATGTGTCGTCCGTATATATTCTGTAGTTCGTCTCTGAAAATTCGTAGTTCTCGTCAATGTTAGCCTTTACCGTAACAAAGCCGTTTACCGTAGGAACGTTGTTCGCGTCCATGGACACATACGGAGACACGGAGATTCCTCCGATTGCCGGGGCCTTTGTGTCAATGTGAATGCGCCGCGTCATGTCGCCTGAAACGTTGTTTTCGTTGTCTACGGCGCGCAGGGTTACGGAATACAGATACAGCGAGTCCGCCGGAATGCTTACAAGGTCCTGCGTTATAGGCAGCGTCCAAGAACAGCTTGCGTCATCGTTTACGCTTACCCGCGCAAGGCGCGCCTTTACCTCGCTTGCGTTCTGCGCGCCGTCCTTTGCCGTCTCCGGGTAATAGAATACGGTGCTGCCTTTTTCGTCGCTCGCGGTAATGCTGTAGTACAGCTCAACGTTCTGGGCGTGCTGTGTGATGGTGCCGCTCAGCGTGAATTCCGCTGTGTTGGTAACGCTCAGGTCAGCAGGCGCGTCGGTAAGGTTCACCACCGGCGGCTGGGCGTTTGGTTGTACGTAAAAGCCAAACATGTCCTCGCTGCTTACGGCGTTTCCGTCCAGGTCATAGCCGTCAACAAGCACGCGGTAGTAGTTCTTTGCGGTAAGATAGCCGATTCCGGTTACGATTTTTATGCTGTCTCCCTTTGTGAGCGCGGAAGTTCGGGCGTTGAGTGCGGCGGTCTTTTGCTCGCCTGCCATGCCTTCTATGTCTTCAATTGAATGAATGAGCGTGGTGCGAGCGTCTGCGGAGGCGTCAAGCATGCCATGTTCGTCGCACCGCTGAACTGAAAGGCGGATGCTGTCTGCAACAAGCGAAACCTGGTCCGCTCCCTGCGACACGGTAACCGTAATCTTTGCCTCGTTCATGATGTCGCTGAACCGCAGCGTTCCGTCGGCGGTAGCCTCGTACTTGTAGCCGCTCACCTCAAAGTAGGGGAAGTTTTCAGGATTTATGCTGAACTGGGACAGCTTTGTGCTATCCAGCGTGGTACTTTCCGTGGCCGCCGTAGGAATCTCGTACAAGGAAAGAATGTCCTTTACTGTGTCAGAAAATGTTTCGCCCGCGCCGTCAGCGCTTTGCGGGCGGCTTTCCTCATACGTTCCGTTAAAAATCTTGATGAGGTCGGCGTTTGTAAGCCCCTTTCCTTTGTCGGAATAGATTTCTGAATAGATGTCGTCGTAAAGATAGTACCCGGAAGAAAGGTTTCCGCTCAGCGCGTCCGCCGCTTCGTTCTGGTTTGCAGTTCCGTCCGCCTTAAGCCCGTAAGTTCCCGAGGCGGGCGTATATATGCGGCTTGAAATTCCGCTCGGAACTGAATATTCAAGCGCCTCGTCCGCAACCTCAACCGTACAGAACACGTTTGCGCTTCCTTTTGCCGTGCCGTCCGCATAGAACGCCTCGTACACCGCCTGAAGCGCCTTGCTTTCTTCGCTAAGTGCTTGGTAGTCGGCGCTGCCTTTTTCGGCAAAATATTTTCCGATGATAAGCTCAAGACCAACGCCGGAGATATTCTTCTGTTGTATCGTGGTGATTTTGTCGCCTAATCTGTATACTGGCTTTCCGTTCGTGTCCGTTCCGTCCTCAATCCGCTTGTAGACGGTAACGTACAGGCTTGAAAGGCTGTTCTGGTCTGCAATGTCGCCGGTAACCTTTATGGTGCGTCCGTAGGCGTCGTCCGTGTCAGGACGCTTCAGAACTACGATTGGCGCGGTGTTGTCAATCTTGTATACGGAGGATTTTTCTGTGGTTCGTCCGGCGGAATCCCGCGCGGTAACGTTGAACTTATATTCGCCGTCGGGAAGCTCCCATGTTCCGTTCGTACAGGTGTTTATGGCGCATTCCCACTCCTTTTTTTTGGCGTCATAGGTTGCTAAATACTGGGGGGGGGTAAACTCTGAAATGTCCTTTGTAGGAGACACGCTTATGCTTATCTTTGCAATGGAGGTGTCATCGGCGCTTGTTCCCTTCATCGTAAAAGTGTTCATGATTACGGAGCCGTCTGTAGGATAGGTGATGGAAAGGCTTGGTGCGGCGGTATCTACGGATTCTCCGAGTCCAACGCCCACATCACAGGACAAAAGTGCGATTCCACATGCGAGACAAACGGCAAAAAGAGCAGAAAGACTAGTCTTCATCATAAAAAGCTCCTGTCAAAACCTGACAAAATAAAAAGTCTTCCGGACTTCTTATTTATCGGTGGTTTTTCTTTATTTCATGAACTTTTTGGAATTCAGAACTTTTATAAAGGGGAATGGGAATGACTCCCGGCGGGAAATGACAAAGCCCCGGCATGCGTGCGCGGATGCGGGCAGCCGGAGCTTGAACGGAATTATGAGCGGGCGGGCTACAGACCCAGACGCTCCTTCATAAGCTGTTTTGCTTTTTCAACGTCGTTTACCATAAGAATCGGCTGGCTTGTAGCGTCAAGCGTGTCGCGCCACAGAGCTCCTTCCGGATCAACGACGTTGCGGCTCATAGTTGCCATCTTGGTAGGAATGTACACGAATTTGTCGTGAACAAGACCTACGACCATCTTGGTCTTTCCTGCCATGCCCGCGTGAACGGCGTTATTTCCAAGGCGCTCGCAGTAGATTGAATCCGACGCAGTGGTAACGGCAGAGCGAACCTGATAGCTCGGGTCGCAGTATTTAAGGTCAATCGGGAAGTTTTTCTTTGCGAAGTAAGTTTTGATTTCGTCGCGCAGGAAAATACCGATGTCAGAAAGGCGCTTGTTGCCCGACGCGTCAGTCTGGTTGGTGGACTGAAGCAGTTCCTGTCCGGCACCCTCGGCAACAACGATTACCGCGTGGTGGCGTGCGTTCAGGCGTTTCTCAAGGTTTGCAAGAAGACCGTTCGGACCGTCCATGTCAAACGGAACCTCCGGAATAAGACAGAAGTTCGTTTCGTGGCTTGCGAGCGCTGCTGCGGTCGCAATAAAGCCTGACTCGCGGCCCATAAGCTTTACGAGCGCGATACAGTTATACTGAGAGTGCGCTTCCATGTGCATTGAGGTAATGGCTTCCTTTGCCTGCTGAACGGCGGTCTCAAAGCCGAACGAGCGGTCAATCAGCTGGAAGTCGTTGTCTACGGTCTTTGGAATTCCGATTACGGCGCAGTCCAAGCCTTCCTTTGTGATTGCGTCAGCAAGGTCTGCGGCACCGCGCTGGGTTCCGTCGCCACCGATGACGAACATCATGTTGATTCCCAGCTTTTTGATGGTCTTTACGCCGTCGGTCATAAGGCGGTCTCCACCGCCGCGGCTTGTGCCAAGGAATGAGCCGCCGATTTTATGAATCTCGTCCACAATCTCCGGGTTAAGCGGAATGGGGTCGAAGCCGGAGTCCTCAAAAAGTCCCTTGTATCCGTAGCGGAAGCCAAGAATGTTACGAACGCCGTAGCGGTTCCACAGACAGCGCACTACCGCGCGGATTACGTCGTTCAATCCCGGGCAAAGACCGCCGCAGGTACAGATTCCCGCGCGCACGTCCTTAGGATTGAAATAGATGTATTCACGCGGACCTGCCTTCTGCAGAAGGTTCGATGCGTCCAAAGAATTCGGCTCATCCGTTGTATAAACATTAACTTTGTTGCGTACGTAAGAATCGTCATGCACGTAATTTGCACTGTAATCGCCTACCACCGAAGAAAGCTCGATAGGGGATTTAATTTTGCACGGTCCAAGCTGCTCAATTGTAAAATCATATTTTTCATTAACGGCCATTTTTAGCTCCATATTTTAAACACAAAGTGTATCAATATAAGATATATGGAAATCAATTTTTTTTCAATTGTTTTCTTAAAGGATTCAGGGAAATCAATTTTATGGGAAGATGAATAAAAAATAGCGCAAAGGAGAGTTTGCGGCTTTCAAAAACACTCTGTTTGTGGC
>CAKZZR010000236.1 GCA_937885475.1 uncultured Treponema sp. | reverse complement strand
TTGTGCAGAAAGGGGTGCCTGTCCGTTTCTTGGAAAAAAATCCTCCGGCACAGCAGAAGGCTCCGCGCCGTCGCCTGAGCATTCCGGAAAACGGCTTTTTATGGCGGCAAAGCCGTTCTGAGCGATGTTCACAAGCACCTCTCGGAACAGTTTTTCGTCAAGCAGGACGCGCTTTTGCTTTGCAGAAAGCCTAAGCTCCACGGCAACGTGCGCGCGGTTGAATTCCGGCGTAAAAAAATCCGCGATGCTCTGAATGATATCGTCTGGAGCCTTGAGCATAAGATCCGCCTTGACCGGACGAACGGCAAACAAAAAGTCCATGACCAGATGGTTCAGGCTTTCTATCTCCTCGTTCACCACGTCAAGATGCTCCTCCAAAAACCTCTGCTCCGGCAAAAAGCCGTCGCCCTCGCGCGCCTTTTTTATTGCACGCTGTATAAGCTGAATGTGGATGGAAATCGCACCAAGCGGATTCTTTATTTCGTGCGCCATGCCTGCGGCAAGATTGGTAAGCCCAGCCATGTTTTCCATGCGTCGCATCAGCACATCCTGACTGCGCTTTTGCGTTACGTCGTCTATTTTTACGATACGCCCAAAAATTTCAGTTTCCTTTACGAATGACGTTACGGACACAGAAAGAAAGCGAACTGAACCGTCAGAACATGCGGTAGTAAAGTCCTCGCTCACGTTGTTGCGGTCGTCATCCGCAGTTTTTTTAAGGAAGTCCGCAATCTCCTTGTCCGGAAGCAGCGCCCACAGCGGCTCCGTATCAAAACGAGACTCCTCAACGCCATTGGAAAACAAAAAGCGGTTCGCCGCCTTGTTGCGGAGCGTAACCTTCCACGTCTTGTCCACAATCACAAGTCCGGTGGAAAGGGATTCGATTACGGAATCCATCATGTTGTTCTCGCTTGCAACCTCTTTCAGAACACGGCGAACCTCTTCCTCTGACAACTTTGAAAGCATATTTATAACGCGCTTTAAATAACTGCCCATCGCAATATCATCCCATGTGTCTTATTTATCTTTGCAAGCTCCCGCACCAGAATTTCCAGCGCAGAATTGACTGACTGATTGTACACCGTAACCGTGTTCCAGCAAGAGCCGAGCGCTTCGGTAAGCTCCACTGCCGCCTGACTTCCGGCAGGTGATGCAAGCAACTTACGGGAGCAGTCCTGCATTCCGTTCAGAAAAAGCCTGAGCAGAACGCGTGGCTCAAATTTTCCGCAGTCCTTAATTAGCGTAGGAATGTCTGGAATATGCCCTCTCACCACGGAAGAAAAAAAATCCCGGCTTTTTTCTGCAATAAGCGCAGGCTGAACCGGCAAAAACGTAAGCAGATAGTCGTCAATCGAGCCAGAAAAACCGTCGGCATGAAAGACGCGCTGAATCACCTCGTGCTGAGCGCTCAGCGGACGCTCATAAAAGTTGTAGGTGCGCACACGGCTCAAAATCGTCGGCATGACAGCGCTGCGGCGCGCAGTGGTCAGAATAAAAACTGTGTCCTCCGGCGGTTCCTCAAGAATCTTAAGAAGCGCATTACGCACGCTCTCCAGCATTCGGTCGGCATTTTCTATGATGATTGTCTTTTTTCCGTGCGCGACCTTGAGCCGTGCCCACGCGCTGGCGTTTCGGATATGCGCAATCGGAATCGAATCATACAGAAATTCGCCCTCCAGCTTCTCGCACAGTTTGCGGAGCTTTTCTGTGGCCTTGGCGATTTTTTCAGCCTCCGGAAGCTCATGTGGAAAGTCCAGCGGCTCCAGTTCCTCATCAATCTCAGAGACGACGGCGGCAATCTTAGAAAGCTTGTCATCGCCCTGCCACAGTACAGGATTGAACCGGGCGGTAAGCTTACGCACGCTCCGCAAAAAGAAATACCGGGACGCGTCAAGATATTTTGCACCGCCTGAAACTGCGGCAACAAAGGCACGCTCTGCGGCGGCAATCTCGGGCGTACAGTCGCGCGGGCCGGCAATTAAAAGACTTGCAGAAGAAAGCGCCTTGTGCAAAAGACAGCTTGGGCAGGCGCAAAGCCAATGCCCCTTCCGTTCCCCTGCGCAAGAAAGCACGCGTGCTGTCTCCAGAGCCGAGGTGAGTTTTCCGCTTCCGCCAGGGCCGGAAAACAGCACCGCGCCTGGAAAGCGGTTTTCCATAATATCGCCGCAAATCTGCGCCGTTGTATTCTGATGAAGGACGTTGTCAAACATTTGCCTTTCCGTTCAAATAATCTGCCGAGGAATTGACAATTCCGTAAAGATACTTATAGAACACGCTTCCGTCAAAAATGGAGCTGACTTCAAACCAAGGCTGTACCGTCAAAAGCCCAATGATGAGTGCCACAACCACCACGCCCTCAAGCACGCCAAGCGCAAAGCCAAGCGTACGGTCAAGCCCCTTCATAATCTCGCCACTGAAAATTTTAGAGACAATCTGCTGCACGATGCGGATAATAAGAAAAACGGCGATAAAAATCAAAAGGAACGACAAAACCTTGGACACAAGCTCGTTCGAAATACTCTGATGCACGTACACGTCCAATTTTGGAGTGAATGCAATGGCAACGGCAAGCCCGCCGAACACAGAAACCTTTCCAAACAGTTCCTTTATGAAGCCCTTTGTCAGCGCCGAAAGCGCAAAAATCAGCACGATGATAATAAAACAGATGTCAACAGGAGCAAGCGTCATACATACCTCTCAAAATAAGCGTCAGGAAAAAAGCTCTTCGCACAAAAGCGCGGCGATTTTTTGCGCAGGTCTGGTTCCTCCTGCAAGATGCATGGAGCAGTCCGAAAATTTTCTGCGCGTGCCGTCATCAAGCATGGCAGACAGCGCCGCGCGAAGCTTTTCGCCATTCGCATTCTCGCGGGCAAGCACGATAGCCGCATCGTTACGGTCAAAGAATGCGGCGTTGTCCTCCTGGTCTCCGCGGGTGCCGCTTCCGCACAGGGGAACAAGCACCAGCGGCTTACCGAGCGCGGCGCATTCCCAAATGGAATTGGCACCGGCGCGGCTTAAGACAACATCGCTTGCGGCAATAACGTCCGGCATCTCCGCATAAATAAAGGCGTACGGCTTATACGACGCGCGAAGCTCCGGCGAAAGGGAAGCCGCCGCGCTCTCATCGGCATTTCCCGCCCCCATCTGATGAACCACCGTAAAGCGCTCGCACAGCCAGCCAAGATTCTCGCGCACAAGGGCGTTTATCTGACGCGCGCCAAGGCTTCCGCCCACAACAAGCAGCACCGGTTTCTGCTTTCTTTCAATTCCTAAAAAGCCAAGTCCCCGCGCCGCGTCCGCAGAATAGAATACTGGGCGCACCGGATTTCCGGTTACGACGGCTTTTTTTTGAGCCTCAGCGCTCAGATATTTTTTTGTTTCCTCATAGGAAACAAGGATTTTTTTTGCAGATTTGCTGTTTATGCGGGTGGCAAGCCCCGGCGTAAAATCACACTCATGGGTGTACACCGGAATCTTTAAAAGGCGGGCGCAAAAGCACGGTGGAACGCTCACAAATCCGCCCTTAGAAAAAAGCAGCGCCGGTTTTATCTTCTTCAACAAGAAGAAAGCCTTGACCGTTCCCGCAAGAATTTTAAATATGTCCAAAAGATTCTGAAACGAAAGATAGCGGCGAAGCTTTCCGCTGGGGATTCCGTAAAAAAAATCGGCGCTGCGCCTGCCCTGCCCGTCCACGTTCTTTGACACAATGTCCGCGTCCATTCCCTTGGAATTTCCAATCCAATGAATCTTAAGCTGAACGCCCCTCTCGTCGCACAGCGCGCGGAATTCATCAGCAACCGCAAGCCCCGGATAGATATGCCCCCCAGTTCCACCACCGGTAAAGGCAACTGTAATACAATCTGAATTCTTCAAGCCCATACGGCTTCAATTCTATTATTCTTTGTGGTATTTTTCAAGGATTGCACAAATTTCTTCCTTTCGGAACAACTGCGCATAGCCGTACGCGCTCATTCCCATAGCGTCGGCAACATCAGGATCCGCGCCATGCTCGGCAAGCAGGCGCACAATCTCAAGCTTGTCCGCACCAACTGCAAGCACAAGGTTTGACTGCCCTTCCTTGGAAATAGTGTTCAAGTCCGCGCCCTGGTCTATAAGATAGGCGGCAATGTCCTTGTTGCCCTTCCAAACGGCATCCATAAGCGGCGTGTAGCCCCTGTCCTCGCTGACTGCATTCACGTCCGCGCCAAGCGAGCAGAGCCATTTTACCGCATCAAGATTTTCGGTGCGGCAGGCATTGTTCAGAATCGGCGTTCCGTCCTTGTCGCGGGAATTTATGTCCAGCCCGGCGGCAAGATAGCAGTCAAGAATTTCCTTCTTGCGCGCAGCCTTCTTGGGATCCTTTTCCTTTACAAGATATTCCGCAAAATGGTCGGCATCGAACGGAATTCCGTTCTCAAACAGATATTTGAACGCGCTGATTTTTGTGTCATCGGCGATAATTTTTTTTGAATTCTTCTTAAGATGCGCGCACAGCTTTTCCTCATCGTCAAAAAACAAAAAAGTCGGGAACATCTCAAGCGTGTCCTCAAGCGTTTTTCCGGCAATATAGACCGGCACTCCCTTTCCACAGAAAAAACCAGATAAAAACTGTACGGAAGCATTGTCATGCACCGAAAGAAAGACCGCATGACTGATATGAGATATAACCTCAAAAGAACGGCGGATATCTTCGTCAGAACTTGTGATGCTGTACACGATGGAATCTTTGAACTTTTTGTTCAGCAAGGACTGCAACGCCTCTGCGCTCTCCTTGCAGTCCGAAATAATCAACCAATTCATAGGAATAATTATAATTTATGAACTACATTCCCACAAGAAAAAAAAACTGATTTTTTTTAGATTTTTGACCTTGTTCTGTTGACACAAAAGCCGCAATTTTATATGATTCTAAACATCAACACGCCGCAGTAGCTCAGTTGGTAGAGCGCCGGACTGAAAATCCGTATGTCGTTGGTTCGATCCCAACCTGTGGCAGAAGGCTTCTGACTCGTTCGGAAGCCTTTTTACTATGGGGATATAGCTCAGTTGGTAGAGCATTTGGTTCGCAATCAAAGGGTCGTCGGTTCGAATCCGATTATCTCCACTCTTTTTATGAAAAGAATCATCCTTCTGCTCCCCATCATTTTTTTCATTTTCTTCGCACCGTTCTGCCTGGCTGGATGCAAGCAGGAAGAAAACTCAACCAAAGAATTCCATCATACAAATCCTGAATTTCTTGTTCTTATGTATTTAGCGGGGGATTCAAACGATATCTACAAAAATCTGCGGCAGAATATTATCGACGTGTCAAAGGGATTGGGGGCAAACAGTTCTTCAAGCATTCAGGCTGCGGCACTTTATGACGGACCACCAGAAGGCGACACTCGTATCTACAAGATACTTTCAAATAGGAACGCTACTACCATAGATAACGCAACGCAGGATGTTTCCTATACTGCCGAATGGCTTTTAGACGGCGAAGCCGACACGGGCTCTGCAGAAACCCTAAAAAACTTCCTTCTTTGGAGCAAGGAATACTACAGCGCAGAAAAAATCATTTTCATATTCGGAACGCACGGCTTTGGATTTTCTGTAGAAGAAGATACAACATCTGCATCAAACCAAGACTTAACGCAGCGTTCTCTTGCACCAGATTTTAACGCAGGATATTCAATAATCTATTCTGACCAGATTGCAGCAGCGTTCGAGGCAGCAGGCTTCTGTGGAGCGAATAAAATAAATCTTCTGCTTATGGATGTCTGTCTGGAAGGCTCTATAGAAGAAGCCTATGAACTAAGAGATACAGCTGATTTCCTTATTGCATCTGAAAACGAAATTCCCGGCGCGGGAATGCCGTACGAAAATTTCATTGCAAGCATAAGCACCGGCAAAAATTCAAAATCAATCGGCACGACACTCGTAAATTTATATGCCGAAAAATATCAGGCAACGTCCTATAGCAGCTGGTGGAACGGCTTTCCGTCTCTTTCGCTTATACATCTTGGCAATATGACTCACCTGGAAGCAGCTGTATCCTCCCTTTCTGATTTTTTAACAGGTGAAACAGAAATTGACTTTTTAACACCGCTAAATACTAATTCATTTTTAAGGACTGCGGAAAAGGCGGGAAATTTTCAAAATAATATAACATTCCGCTGCATGTACTATACGACTAAAAAGCAGGGAATCTCCCCTCAAAACTACCTTGCACCCTATTTCTATCAGTTTGATATAGGAGTTTTGACGGACAAGCTGGAAGGATATGCAGAAAGCATTGAATCCGAAACAGAAGAAAAAGAACGCTGTATTTCTGAATTAGCAGATAGAATAGAAAATCTTCGCGCGGCACTGGAAAAAACGATAATAAAATCATGGTGTGGCGATGGAGAGACAGAAAAAGGATTATACCCAACCTTGAACACAAATCGAAACTACTACGGACTTTCAATCACCGGGAATGCTGAAAAATATACGAGCGCATATTACAAGCACTCCTACTACAATCCCTATGCGGTTTCGGAGTTTGCGTTTAAGAGAGACTCAACGTGGGGAACGTTGCTGGAAATGCTGTTTCCAGAAGAATGGGAATAAAAAAGAAACTAAAACAAGGCTACAAAATCCTAGTCTTGTCAAAGAGCGGGCTTTTGAGGAACACAGAAAGGCTTTCCTTCCAGGAAGGAAGCGTAATCTCAAGCGCAGCCTGAATCTTATCCTTGCTGAGGACTGAATAGGAAGGGCGTTTTGCAGGAGTCGGGTATTCCTCGGTCTTGCACGGATTTACGGTGCATGAGGCGTTCGTAAGAAGCCCCAGCTCCAGAGCCTCTTTCTTTATCTCGTTCGTAAAATCCCACCAAGTAATCTCGCCAAGGTCGGTGCAATGGTAGGTTCCAAACGGAACGTCGCCCTTGTTTATGATTTTTATGATTACGGAGGCAAGGTCTCCTGCAAAGGTAGGAGTGCCCTTCTGGTCAGCCACGACCTTAACCGAATCGTGAGCGTTCATCGCCTTTATCATCGTGTAGACGAAATTCTTTCCGTAAAATCCGTAAAGCCATGCCGTTCGGAGAATGTAAAAATCATCTGTTTCTTCTTGAA
>CAKZZR010000235.1 GCA_937885475.1 uncultured Treponema sp. | reverse complement strand
GCACGGTCAGTGTCGCCCCGCCGCAAAAAAAGCGCCGCCTGCCCCAAGAGCAAGGTGGTGTCGGTAAGCTTTATATTGCGCGCCCGCTGAAAGAACGACGACGCGGAGCCTGTGTCGCCCGCATACAGGCAGGCAACCGCAAGCAAAAGATAATAGTCAAAATTCTGGGCGTAAATCTCGCTCCGCCCCTCCAAAAGCCGAATCGCCTTGTCAAACTGGCGTCGCCCCATATAGCTTTTTGCAACATCAAGAACATCGCGCGCCATATCCTACTGCCTCAGCTTTTCAAGAATGGCGTCAAGCTCCGCATTAAGGCGAAGAATCTCGCCGCGGTCAATTGTTCCATCGGAATTCTCAAGCGCGTTTATGCGGTCAATAAGCCCCTGCACGTACGCGGGATTCAGCTGCTCGGCGGTAATCGAATTCACGTCAAACTTTATGTCCTCATTGGAATCGCGCGTTTTTTTGCCGCTGTCTGGCTCCGTAGCCTCTTCCTCGGCTTCCTGGTCCTCATATGCGGACGGCGGAAGCTCTGCCGGCGCATCATAGTCCGCTTCCGTAAGGCGGTTAAGCTCTGCCTCAATCATTGCCTTAAGCTGTGCCAGGCGGTCATTGCGATGCTCCGGCACAGCCCACAGCCCCATGATCACGTCATACGCCGCCTGATAGTCGCCATTCTGATACAACTCAAGCGCCTTGTTGTACAAATCCTCAAATTCCTTAACGGAATAGCCGCTCTCGCCCGCTTCGTTGCCGAATTTTTCCTCATGCCAGGCAATGTACTTTTCTCCGTCAGCAGGAGCGCCGTCCGTGCTGACCGCCATATAATACACAAAGGACTGTCCAGTGCCTGGCGCAAGCGTAACCTCCGGCCAGTTTATGCACAGCGCGGAGTTATTATACGAAAGAACTGAATCAAACGTCCGCTCGCCCACGATGGACGGCACCCAGTTCGGAAGCTTCAAAAAATCCTTGTTGCTTATGGAAAGCACTTCTATCTCGCTCACGTCCGCACCATCAAGCAAAAACTGCAAGCTCGTCTTTCCGTCGCTGGAGGTAAGCCATTTCATTTCGTCCGTACGGCGGAACTGCCGCTCCGTATTTATTTTTGGCTCTGCCGCGGAAGAAAAGTGCAGACCGTGCTTTTCGCCAAGAACAGTATCCATCACGCTCTTAAGTGCGAAGGTTTCGGTACGCTTTCCCTTGTTGAATACGTTTGCCGTAACCTTGATTATTTCCGACTCAACGCCCTCAACCTCATCCATTTTTTCAAATTTAACGAACACACGCGCCTTGTTCGGAACGACATACACAATCTGCCCGCCGCGAACGTCCGCACGCACGCCTATAATCGTTCCTACGTTGTCCGTAAGCCGGTAGATGCGCTTACCAATCTTTAAATCATAAAAGGACGAAGTGAATTCATCGTAACTTGCAAAAAGAGGAGTCTGCAAGCCGCTTTCCGGCACGGCATACAGCTGATAGCTGCCCACATGCCCCTTCATAAGGTATCGCACAGAGCCAACTTTTATGTCGATATTCTTTGCCTGAAACGCGCCCGCGTCCTCAACGGTCTCAACGACCTTTACGCGCGCAACCTTCTTCTGCTTCTTAGGCTCGGCATCCTGCTGCGCATATGCGCCAAAAAGCGCGGCACCAAGCAGAGCAAGAACAGCACATTTTTCTGCAATTTTCTTCATAAAAAAGCTCCTCTCTTCTACTCCGGCTTACGCTCGTCAAGCATACGCTGTGTCATTGCCGCCTTTTTCTTAAGGTCGCGCAAAAGCTGGTCAGTCTCATTCTTTATGTCAGAATTCTTATCAATCTCATCATTAAGGCGGTCTGCAAGAACAGAATTCTCATGCTCAAGCTCAAGCACCTTGCGTTCAAGCTCAGAATTGGAGCGCTGAAGGTCAAGAATGCGGCGGCGCGCGTCGCTGGTGCTGTCCATGCCCGAAAGCTTAAGCTGCCGCTCGTATTCCTCTTTTGCCGCAAGGTATTCTTCGCCGGTTTCCTTAAGAAGGTACAGAATTTTTTCCTCGCGGTCTGCCTGCGTTATGGTCTCAAGCCGGTACTGCGCGGAATCTGCCTTTGCGTCGTTTGAATAGTCGTTCACGATGGCGGAATACAGAACCTCCGCGTCCTCATAGTTATAGGTCGCAAAAAAAGACTCCGCAATCCAATACAAAGCGGAAGGATACATCTCATGCTCAGGATACTGATGGCAGAAGTCGCTCAGCACAAGGACGGACTTTTCATATTCACCGATGCAAAAAAGCGCACGTCCGCGCTGATAAAGCACATAGGAATCATACGGACTTTCCGGAAAATTCCGCATGTAGGTCTCACAGTCCTGGTAGGCATTCTTGTATTCCCCGGCGTACATTTCGGCAGTAATCAGCATATACCACGTGTCGGGGTTGTAGTTTTCTGGGTAGGAGACCGCCTTGCGCAGCAAAAAAATCGAAGAAGTCCATTCCCCCGCGCTGAACGCCTTTGCCCCCTGCACGAACGCAGAAGCCGCCACGTTCTGAGAGGAACTTTGGGCGGTACACGCAAAATCAAGGGCAAAAAGAACGCACAAGGCAACAAAACACTTCTTCAACACGCTCATTTAGTTATTCTCCCACTTCAATTTTCCGGTGAAGAACGCCGAGCCAGAAACAACCACGTCAGCGCCCGCATCAATAACGGAACTGATGGTCTGGGCATTCACGCCACCGTCAACCGAAATCATAAAATCAAGCCCACGCTGCTCGCGGAGCGCCTTAAGCTCGGCGATTTTTTTTACGCAGGACGGAATGAGCTTTTGTCCGCCAAAGCCAGGATTTACCGTCATGACAAGCACAAGGTCAACGTATTCCAAAAGCTCCGTAATCGCGCTTACCGGCGTGGACGGCACGATTGAGATGCCGGCTTTTTTTCCTAAATCATGAATTTTTTGAATAAGGCGGTGCGAATGCACGCACGCCTCGTGATGAAACGTAATCCAGTCCGCGCCGCAGGACGCAAACGTGTCCACATGCTCCTCCGGATGCTCTATCATAAGATGAACGTCAAACGGAAGCGCCGAATACTGCCGCAGGCTCTGCACCACCGGCTGCCCATACGAAATTTGCGGCACAAAGCGACCGTCCATCACGTCAATATGAACGACCGTTCCGCCTTTATCTTCAATAGTCTTTAAAGCATTCTTAAGGTCCGCCAAATCCGCACTGAGCAAAGACGGCGCAAGCATTATATTTTTCATTATTCTACAATAATAACAGAATAAAACCGCATTGTAAACAAAAACGAAAAAATCGAAAAAAGAGAACAGCAAGAGGAACTGCAATTCCATGGAAATCAATTTTTGATGTATAGGTATATTAAAAAATAGCTTTCAGTCGAAGTTCATGCTGCAATTACATTCAAAACTTTTCAAAATGCATTTATAAAACTCTTGACTTTTCATATTTTTCAAAATACACTTTGAAAAGTATGGTAACAAGGGAAGATTATTTTGACGATATCCTTGCATTCAGGGATAAACAAATAATTAAGGTCCTCACCGGCTTGCGACGATGCGGAAAATCCTTTTTGATGGAGCAGATAATTTCAAAATATCTTGAGGACGGCATCAGTCAAAACCAAATCATTTACTACCGTCTGGACGATATAGAAAATGAAAATCTGCTTGACTACAAAACGCTGTATGAAACAATAAAATCCCGGCTTGATTCAGATAAAATGAACTACGTATTTTTGGACGAAATACAGTTCTGCCATGGATTTCAAAAAGCAGTTGATTCACTTTATAACAAAAAAAACGTGGATATATATCTGACAGGCTCTAATTCTGACCTTTTGAGCAGCGAAATTGCGACGCTCCTTAGCGGGCGCTATGTTACAATAGACATGCAGCCGTTTTCCTTCTCGGAATACTTAACAGGGCGCGAAGAAAACAATCTTCCCACCACAGATTTAGAACAGTGCTATTCAGATTATGTGCGATACGGTGGGCTTCCCTTCACCGTTCAGCTTAAAAACGATGAACGAAACATAAATCAATATCTGAACGGCGTGTATAATACAATTCTTCTCAAAGACATTTCTACGCGGCATCAAATAAATGACATTTCAAACCTTGAGGCTATAATTCGTTTTATGTTTGCCAATACAGCAAATATCTGCACCTCAAAAAGAATCAGCGACACGCTCACAAGCGGCGGAAGAAAAGTCAGCCAACCAACAGTGGAAAACTACATGCACTATCTTGAAGAATGCTTTATGGTGTACAAAGTCGTCCGTTACGACATAAAAGGCAAGGAATACCTAAAGACCCTCTGCAAATACTACATTGCCGACACAGGTCTTAGGAATATGCTTTTAGGCTACCGCAATATTGATGCAGGACACATTCTTGAGACCCTTGTTTTTCTTGAGCTTAAACGCCGTAAGTACCAAATTTACACCGGAAAGCTCGGTGACCTAGAAATTGATTTTATTGCAAAAACTCCTCGCACCGTTACATATATTCAAGTGTCAGAAAGCGTAAGAGATTTTGCAACGCTTGAACGCGAGCTAAAACCGTTCGGAAAACTCAAGGACTCCTACCCCTGCATTCTAATCACAATGGACAAAACCTTAAATGAAGATTTTGAAGGGGTAAGGCATATTAACGCCCTTGACTTTTTAACAGAAAAAGCGACAGGCGCATTGTAAGCAAACGCATTGCCATAGATTGGAAGAAGTATGGCATTGCGCCTGCTACAACTGATTAGACAAAACTATCTTGTCTTATAATTCTTTGTTGCCCAGTGGAATTGACCATTATCGTAAGTTCCACTACTTGATATGCACATAATCAAAGTTTCTCCTGGGTAAAGAATGTAATTTGCTTTTTGAGAGTCCCAGCCCCCTTCGCCAGAATACCATGCACCTGGGCCTTTACCGCCAGCCCCCTTTGAGTCTGTCGCGGCATCGCTTGGAACATTGCCCACAACAAAACCGTGATAAGTTGGAGCCGTTACATCCCATGTTATCCAATACCATTCAGAAACCATACCAGAAGCTGTAAACCCACTTGCAGATTTCATAAGCTTAAAGTTAGAACTATCACTCCAAGAAAGTGGGAATGGACTTATTGAATTAGTTCCATAACTGTAATCGCCACCAACAACCCATACCTTTAACTTTCCAAAAATTAAATTACCATCTTCATTAATACTTGAAGTTTCTCCATAATCTCCGTTATAAGTGCCATACTTTCCAGTAATACTTAAGCGAAGTACAGTACGGGTAGCATATTCATAAGAAGTTACAGATGTAAAACCTCTTTTTGCAGCTTTTGCAGCTATGGCAACCTTTAGACCTGTAGCACCTGTGTAACTGCTCACCTCTGAACCAAGTGTATATGTTGTGCTACTAGAATATTCTCCAAAAGAAGAACTTACAGTCGCACCAGCTGTTTTTGTTGTGTATTCTTTCTGTGAATTGATTACCTCTACTTTAGTCGAGTTTTTTTCATTTTTACTGTAAGTAATCGTAGCTCCCGGCGTCTGACAGTCAATGCGCATTGTAGCAGTGGACGGCATAGTTACGCTTGAACCAATTGTATAGTTTGGAGAAGGTCCCGGAGTGATAACCTGAGCACCCTTATTTATGCGGATAACCGGTGGCTCAACACCATTCGCACTTACGCCTGTAGTACCAGTACCGTACGCTTCGTTCTTATTCTGAACCTCATCGCAGAATGCACCAGCGGGAATCGTAAGCTTGTATTTAGCGCCCTTGACCGGAAGCCTGTATGCGCCGGACAAATCCACCGTAACAGTTTTTTTGTCTGCACTGAGCGATACCGCACTTGCCACTACAGGAATCTCAACCTTGTTCCAGCCTTCCGTAACAAAAGAAGAAACTAAAGTTGAATCCGTTGGTTCTGTAGCATATTTCAGGACATATTTTGTCGTAGTATCGTTTGTAAGAGTGCTGTCGCTGTTTAAGGTCGCGCCGTTCAACCCTTCCTCATAATAGGAAGCGAATGCGTAAGATTCTAAGAAGTCGCTCGCCTTGATTACCGCAGGGGCAATGTAAGTGTCACACTCATCGGAACTTGAAGCAGAAAGTTCAAGCACGATGTTTCCGCTCACCTTGCTTACAGCGCGGTTAAAGCTGAATTTCAGATATTCGCCGCTTACCGTGCCGTCACTTGCGACACTTCCGCCCAAAGAAGGACTTGAAATAGAAGGTACGCCGGTCAACACATAAATCGAGCGATTAGCATTAAAGGCTTTTGAGTCTGTAACTGTCGTTGAGTATGGAAGACTATAGGTTATATCACCTACGCCTGCAACTCCAGTGCTATAAGTTACTTCTGAAAAGCTCCAGTCTGTTACATCAAGCACAGCCCCGCCGTCAATATAATCGCCCTCTTGAACGGTATATGTGAATGTGTAATCACAACCACCGCTGATTGTCGGGTTTCCAGATGTGTCTTTGTTAAGAGTGGATGTGTAAGCCGTCCCGCCGGAATTCTTTGCATTCAGCGTTACAGAAGCGTCAGCAGGCAAGGTAATGTCCTTTCTGAATATGAGCCGTCCTGTAATCTCTTTGCCTGCGGCATAGGTTCCGCTTACGGTGTCGGCGGTGATTTTATTCAAGAAATCGCCCTTTTCTACTGTAATGCTCGCACTTGAAGCCGAAGAAACGTTTCCTGCCCGGTCTGTCTGACGAGCATTTATCTGATACGTTCCGCTGTTAGAAAGGGAAACCGCATTTGAGTACGTCTGCCAGTTTGTGCCGCCGTCAATGCTGTATTCAGCAGTTGCGCCTGATTCCAGTCCAGCCAAGGTAAAGCTTGTTGCCGCTGTGACCAATTTCGCGCTTCCCCACGCGCCATTGATTGTTGGTTCAGAAGGAGCGGATGTGTCTATATTGATGCCCGAAAGGTCTGTGCCAGCAGGAACGCTCCAATCTGTAAGAGCGTTTCCGGCAAGGTCGGTAACGGTAACGCCAGCAGTATTTGCAAATGAAGAAAGTGAGAGCGGAGATGCCGTTTGCCCCTCGCCTACTGTATACGTAAAGATTACGCTTGAGCCGCTTTCTTTAGCGCTAACGGATGGGCTTGCGATAGAACTGAACGAAAGCCCAAGATTTGAAGCATTAGCAATAGCAACGCTTTCATCAAAGGCAAGCAGGAACAGAACGGTCTTACCCGCTTTGTAATATCCCGCGCTGGAAATAACCTTAAACGATGCGATTTTTGGAGCCGTCCTGTCGATTATGATGCTGCGGCTTGTGCCCAGCTTTTTGCTGTCGTCCTCCGGAAGCTCAACCGTAAACGCCTGGCTTGAGCCTGAAACGCTTGCATCGTTGTACAACGCGCCGTTTGCATTAAATGCCGTAACATCAAGCGTTCCGCCAGACAATGCCTTTGTATCAAGGTCGTCATCGCCAATACTGTACGTAAAGATGTGCTGTGCAGAACCGCTTCCTCCTGTATAAGTCGCAGTTCCGCGATTATTGAGCGTAAGGGTCGGAGTTCCGCCGGTTACCGTTGTATTCTTGGTAAAATTAAGCGTAATCCGAATCGTTCCTTCCTTATAAGAGCCGTCCTGCTCAATTGCGCTTATGCTTTCAAGTCCAAGTTCGGCGGTTTCTATAAAGATTGACTTTGTAACGGTAGTTGAGTTACCGCCAAAATCGGCAAGGCTTACAGAAAGCGTTCCGCTGTTTTTAGGCAGGTTTTGCGCCTTTGCCGTCCAGTTCCATACGCCGGAAGCCAGCTGTTCGTTTGTAATGGAAACAGAGGTGTCGTCGCCCCATGTGAACGCAAGCGGCTTTATTTTTGTCTTATCATTGTTCCAAGCGCTCACAGAATTGTCTGACCACGTTCCCTTGATAATCGCGTAATCGCCAGACTTTACCACATTAAATGTAGGAACATCGCCGTCCGCACCAAAAGTAAATTCTTTAATTTTTGACGTGCCATCGCCCGCAAACTGCTGAATTGACGTAACGGTAAGCTCAGGACTTTGATTGTCTCCTGCAAGAACAAGCTGCTGAACGGTCTTTGCGCCGCTGTTATCTTCAGCACGAAGCACAAAATACTGGTCAGAAAGGCATTTGGAAATTCCGTCAATACCCAAATTCTCGAACAGGTTCAAGGTCCTTGTAAAGGTGTACTCGGTAACCTTAGCCGTGCTGTTATAACTGCCGCCTTCCAAGGCAAGGCTGTAGATTTTGTTTGTGTAGAAAACAGTTCCGCCATCCGTCGTATATGAGTATTCCGCAGAATCCGCTCCGCCGGTAGTTGCAAGCTCCCATTCCGCCTCGTTACCGCTCATGTAGCGGATGATGTTCGCTGGGTCGTCGTTTGCAACCGGGTGCAGATAGATGAGCGAAAGCGATTTTACGGTTCCGTCGTCCGTTACTTTTCCTGAGAATGCAATTTTTCCGTCTTTGTCAGCAAGAACGGAGCTTGCGGACAAAGGCGTGGTTATGGTAAGCGTAGGCGGGCTTACATCAAGCGTCTTAAAATACTTTGTTTTTGTGGCGCTCTTACCGTTCATGTCCGTTACCGTCATTGCAATACGGTACTTGCCAAATTCCGCCGGCATGGTTATTGCAAATGACGCGGACTTTGCGTTCTCATCTGGCAAGGTCAAATAAGTCTTTGCTTTATAGCTGGACCAGGTTGCATTCGTACCGTACTTTTCTATTGTATAATAAACCTCTTTTATTCCGTCGTCGTCCTGAACCGTGCCGGAAAAATTTGCCGACGGGAACGCGCCATAGGTATTGTCGCCGTTGTCTGCGTCATCGCCCACGTAGGCGTTTATCCACGGAGCGTCCGCTTCTGGCCACCACACAAAATAGCCAATTACCTTCTTTTCCCATGCGTAGGAGTCGCTTAAACTGGTGGTAACGACGCGGATAATCTTACCCGCACCCTGCGCCTCTCCGCAGGAAAGCAGCTCAGAATTCTTAGAGGCACTGACCCATTCGCTCTGCGCTACAGTAAGAGTCCAATTGCGAAGATCCGTTATGCCGTCTTCGCCCACTTTTAACGTTTTTGAAAAATACGGCTGAAGCTCTTCTGTGTCGCCAAGGCTTACGTTTTTTGCAAGCTCGTCCACAGAAGTAAGGGCGGTCGCGTCGCCGGTAACCTTGCGGGTTCCCGCAGAAAGCGCACCATTGTCAAAATCTATGCGAAGCTCCTTGAACGAGATGGAACCGTCCTGCCGCCCCTGCAACGTGATGTCTCCGTTCCAGAGCTTTGAGATGACGTTTCCGTCGCGAAGCTTGTAGTTTGCCGCCTCCGTAGAAACCGCATCATACGCCCCGGTCAAAAGCTCCGGCGCATAAATGCTCACGCTCGGATTTTTTTCGTCCATAATCAAGGAAAGGTCAACCTTGGAATTCTTACCGGAATTTGCCATTGCATCGCTTGCAAGCGCATACAGATTGTACGTTATGCCGCTTAAATTGCCCTCGCTTGCCCGCACGTACACAAACCACGACCATTTGTCGCCGCTTTTTGTGCACGCGCCCTCGCTTGCAGGCATCTGCACCCATTCGCCGCCTGTTGCCTTGTTCATCTTGTACCACGAGCTGCCCGGTACGACCTTGTAATGCAGATTCTGCGAGGCAAAGTCAACCGTTATGCTCTTTACCTCAATGTTGTCGTAGGCAGTTCCGCACAGGGTAAATTCGCTAGGAACCGTGGTATTGTCCGAATGCGAGGTAATGGTTATTTCTGGCGCGGTAAGGTCAACCGCCTCGCCCAAGCCCACGCTGTCAGTACAGGAAAAAACACCCGCCGCCACCAGCGCAAGAAGCACGCCGTTCTTTATATGTGATAGAATTTTAGTTTTCATGATGCTGCGCATTATATTTTTCTCCCCCTTTAGTCCTTTGTTAAACCTGACATTTCTGTATAGCCACCGACATAAACATAGCCCCAGCTAGAAAGGTAATAATTAGTCCAATCGCCCTTTATATATCCAGAAATTGAAGCATCCTCAAGGATTTCGTAACTTATCCAATAATAGGTAGAAGAATCCTTATAGTAACATCGTCTTATGAATGGAGAACCCACCTGTGCATCTCGCAATGGGAACGGAGAAATACTTGGTTCTCCACTCCAACCTGTGGTTCCTCGGATAGAAACATTATACAATTTTGAAACATCGTAATGGGTACCATTAGAGCAATTGAATTTTACTACAGTCTGGAATATTCCCTCATAGCCTTTTTCTGAAGTGCCTAATCCTGATTTAGTAGCCTGAGCAACAATATACTTTCGGCACGCGGTGGTATAGCTTCCATTACCAGCGCCAAATGCACCTGCATATGTATTGGAAAGAGTCTCGTCATTTAAGTTACTCAGAGTTTTTGCATACGTCTTTTTATATTGCCATGTACAGTATCTTCCACCAATACCCAGGGTAAGACTATTATCAATGGTAGCATCCACCATCTTGTATTTTATTGTTGAACTCGGGGTCTGACAGTCTATGCGGACGCGCACATATCCCGAAGGAACAGTTCCTTGATTTTCAATCATAGATTCTCCACCAGAACTATTTCCTTGATAGATTCCATACCCATAACTATAACGGTCAACACGGATAACAGGAGTCTGCACACCGCTACTAAAGAATGTGCTGCTTGTGTAAGCATCCATCGTGTTACCAGATTCGTCCATAAAGGCGCCACCATCTACCAAGAGTTCCCATTCAATTCCTTCCGGAAGACTTGCAGAACTATCACACAACCCTTTAGGGAATGTAATTGTAACAGTATTGCCACTTACAACAACTGCGTTACTCGTTACATCAAGAACACGCTTGTGATAGCCAGCAGACTCAAGTACAGAACGAATATTTCCCACCGTTATTGTTGTTGCATTACTTGCTGTCAATGTAGTAGGACTTGTCTGAGTACTAGAAGTAAATGTCTTTCCATAATAATGAGCGGTCGTTGTTTCCCAGATATCCATGTCAAAGTCAAGTACATATTTTGTGTCTACATCTGGGTCACCACTATCCAAAATTCCTTGAGTCATTTTTTTATAAGGCCCTACAAGCTGCCCCGTACCGTGATAGTATTTGTTATCATAAGTTGAACCAGAATTACCAACCCATTCAGAATCTTCCATGTCGTGCCCATCTTCCTGCAAAGAAAGGGTATTCTTCTGAGACGAGGTTATATTGCTGCAAATCTTGTTGAATTCAGCAGCCGTAAGCACAGGAGGAACAGCCCATGCGCCATCCCTTACACCGCTGCTATTTGTATTCGTGCGGCGAAGCGTAATGCTTCCGCTTGATTTTATGACATTCTCATTGAATGTAAGAACAATCTTATTTCCTTGGGTAAACACCGTTCCTGTGCTACCACCTCCGTCGGTCATGCTGCTGACCGTAGGGGCTTTTCCGTCGCATTTTACGCCGGTTCGCGTGCAGTCTGCCGTAGCCGCTTTGCCGTTCTGTGCGATTCCGTATTCGTCGGTAATGCCGGTAAGAGTAATGGCATTTTGGGCAACCTTAAGCGTAAAGTCATCCCCGCTCTGCACCGTATAGGTAAAGTCAAGGCTTTGCGCAGAGCGCGCGGTTTTGTTTGCAAGATATGCCTTGCCGCCGCCACTTCCTGTTGCGGCGCTTACGGTAACATACGCACCCGCATTTGCGGCAACATTAACCGCCCGCACAAAGGAAACGCGCAAGGTCAATGAACTGCCCGCCTTGTAGTTGCCGTCGGCATTAACGCATTCCACGCTGAACGCAGGGAAGGTGTTTTCTATGTCAAGATATATTGGATCTGCAATTGCAGACACATTGCCCGCATAGTCAACCGCCCGGTACGTGAACGAGGCAGACGAAGAAAGCGTAACAGACACGCCTTCCGTTGCGCCCGTCCAGGTGCTTCCGCCGTCCGTTGAATACTGCAAAGCCTGAACGGTTGAGTCCGCCTCTGCCTTGGAAAGCGTAAAGGAAACGCTGGTCTTGTACTTTCCGTTGTTCGTAAGCGTAACCGCAGCGTTATTATATCGTGCGGAAATAGCCGGCGTTTTTGGCGCAACGGTGTCTACATTCAGGTTTGCCTGCACGGTGCCTGTTTCCGTAAGCTCAAGGGAATTACCGTACCCGTCGGTTATGACGGCAGCATTTGTGATATACGAGCCTTGCGCATAGGAAAGAACGCCGTTTGCGTCGGCAGTGCTAACGGTCTTGCTGAATGTAATGCGCGTACTTGAGCCGGAATCCTCTATTCCGGTAAATGGAAGCACAACGGTATTGGTTGCAGAGCCGCCAGCATACAGAGTTATGGCGGGGCTTCCCTGCACGATGACGTTCTCGCTCATCGTAAGAACGGCGGTAATGACCTTGCCTTCCCGCAGATAGGTAATTCCGCCGGTTGTAACGCCGTCGCCGGTAATCGATATTCCCGTAACGCTTGGGGTAACGCCGTCCAGCTTTATTCCTTTTGCGTCAAAGGTGTTTTTTGCATCGGTACTGCTGTCCTCAGAAAGCGCAGTCATAATCACTTTTTCGCTGGTAAGCGTAGCGCTTTCGTTGTCATCAAACGGCGTTGTGCTGAACAGCGTAAGTCCGTCAGAAGTGTCGCCGTCCTGCACCGTATACGCAAAGTGAAGCGCCGTGGTGTCGCTTCCGCTTGTGTAGCCGGCATACACCGCATCAGCGGCGGTCGTGCCGTTCTTTGCATTTGTAACGCCCTTAAGTTTAAGACGCGGCGAGCCATACACCTTCACCGGCTTTGTAAAGGAAGCGATTATGTCTATAACGTCGCCCTTTTTGCACATGGTTGCCGCCGTGGAAGAAACGCCGGTCAACGCAGGAAGGTCGCTTATAACAAGAGTGTACTGCGCGGAAGCATCGTTTCCAAAAATGTCGCTTGCAGAAAGTCGGTATGTGGGGCGCGCACCATTGTCATTCAAGTCCGTAAGCAGAGTGGAAGAAACGGTCGCTTCGTAATAGCCGGTCGCAGAGTTATACCTTACGTCCGAATAACCGCTTACAGAGCTTGTTATTTCCGTAACACTTTCACCCATTACCCGCTCAATCTTGTATGAACTTTGGTCAATCGCAAGCCCCGATTCCTTGTGAGCCTTGAATTTGATGGTAAAATCCGTCGTTTTCTGCACAATCTGCATGTCAGTATAGGGCGAAACGCTTACAATCTGCGGCGGAAGGTTGTCGTCGGCAAATTTGTATTCCTGATAGATGTACTTTCCGTCCTTGCGCGTAAGCTTTACAAGGAAGTATTTTTCCTTTGCTTTTTCGTTCTTGGCGCTGTCCGCGTCGTCTGTGGTAAAGTCGCTTAGCAAATCCACGCTGAACGAGAAGGTCTGAGACACAAAGCCTCCGCTGGTTCCGTTGTCAGCAAGCGGAACCGACCACAACTTCATGCCATCCTTTTTGGTGATTCGGTTGGTTGCATTGCCCAGCGCAGTATGCGCAGCGTCTGTGGTGATGGTGTCCAGCCAATCCGTCGCAGCCTTCTTTTTGTCTACGACAGAATCAGAAACCCACACGAATTCTAGGTAGGCACAGCCCGCGGAATCCAAGGTCTGCCCGGTGATTGTTGTAGTAGCGCCGTCCGCATTGAATGCCGGAACGGAATTGTTCTTTGGCGTGGTGATAAGCAGAATCGGCGTGCTTTCGTCGGTAACGCGCACGGAAACATCCTTTGCAACCTGTTTTTTTGCCGTTGTGTTATCCCAGCCAAAGGCAACAAGGCGCATGGTCTGCGGCTTTTTTGCCGCCTTAAGCGAAACAACAACCTCTCGCTCGGAATTGGTTGCGGTAAAGTGATAGGCGCGGTTAGCGCGGGCAGCGGCATCGGTTGCCTCATCGTTGTCTGCATTTGCCTTTACGGCATCTATCATCAAGGAAGGAGCAGCTTTGATTTTTTCCCAATCGCTGGAAGCAAACAAGGCGCTAGCTTCTTCGGCGGTAAGCAGGGCAAAATAGCCTTCCGCAAGCTCGTCGTCGTCAAAGAACGTAAGGCTTATCATATCCTGAATGCGCACGTTCATGGAAAGCGTCGTGCTCGTTCCGCTGGTCTCCTCTGCAATGTCGGAATTGACTATCTGCGGAACATCGCTTTCCGGGCGCCAAATGAACCAGCCTATCGCAACCTCTCCGGTCTTGTTGGCACCGGGGAATTCGGTAACGTCCTCCGCCTCGTACACAGCCTGAAGATAATGCGTTCCGCTTTCAAGCGCTTTGTTGCCCTGAACCAGAATGTCATGCGTAACCTTGAATTTTGGCGCATAATTATTGTCTGTATTTGAATTCTGTACGGTAGCGATTGTTGCCCCGCTTTCGTCCTTGATTTTTAGGGAAATAGTGCTGATTCCGAATGCGTCGCTTGCGTTTCCGCAGATGGTAAAGCCCACGTTCTGCACTGCATCCTTGTTTTCTGGCAAGTCAAGGTCAAGAGCCTTGAGCGTTTCCAAGCCCTTAAGATTATACTGAATGCCGTTAAGCTCGCGGTCTATGTACCACGCGCTGGCAGACGGAGCGGATTTATCTATGAACAGAGTGAGTGTTTTTGCCGTATTTATGGAATAATTCTTTCCGGGGTCTTCTGCCGTAAACTTTAGGTAACAGGCACCTTCCTGTAAAAAATCATAATGGAACGACCAGTCTGAGCCGGAAAGGGTCGCGGTTCCGATTTGTACAAACTCCGTATCCGATGACCACTTAAGCTCCGCCACAACGCGGGAAACTTTTTTATTGTCCGTTGCGGTACCGGTAAAATCAACATTGGTATTGCAGGTAACGCCGCCCTCTATTTCTGTAAGCGAGCCGGAACCGCAGGTAAGACTTGTAACAGCAAGCACAGGAGCTTCAAGGTCAATCTCTTCTCCAAGACCGACTTCCTGACATGAACTGAACAGCACACAAGCAAAAGCAAAGAAAGCAAAAAGAAACTTTTTCACTGTAACCTCTCTATCCTTAAAATTATACGGTGAAAATATTCATTTTGCAAAAAAAAAGCGTCCGCAAATGCAAAAAATCATGCAGCTTGCGAATGCTTTTTAGCACGTTGTTTTTAGCGCATTGGCTTTACTTTATGTTGCGTCCGTACAGGTCGCTGATGAATGCAAGCCATTCGGCGTTCTCTTTGGTGAGTCCGCCAGGCGCGATTCGCCAGCCCCAGT
>CAKZZR010000234.1 GCA_937885475.1 uncultured Treponema sp. | reverse complement strand
GCCACTTTTTGCTTCGGTCAGCCAATTTTGTGCTGCATAAATTTATATTTTTTTTCGCATCATTATTTTCATGCTGAAGCCTCTCCTCTCCATCTGCTCACTGTTCTTTTTTGTGCATTTATGCTACAGTTAGGGCATTGAAAACATAAGGAATATGACATGAAAGAGATTTCTGAACTGATGAATTTCCGGTCTGACATAAAGGTCGTGGATGCGACGCTTAGAGATGGCGGACTGGTCAATGACTTCTTCTTTCCGGAAGATTTTGCAAAAGCACTGTATGAAACGAACGTAAAAGCCGGAGTTGATTACATGGAATTCGGCTACAAAGCGGACAAAACGATGTTCGACGTGAATAAATTCGGTCCAAGCAAATTCTGCGACGACGACTATATACGAAAAATCGTTGGCGACAACAATACCGCTCTTAAACTTGCCGTTATGGCGGACGTTGGACGCTGCAATTACAAAGAAGACATTCACGACAAGAGCGAAAGCCCCGTTGATTTGGTGCGGGTTGCAACCTACATCAACACCATGCCGGCCGCAATCGACATGATTGAGGACGCGCACAAAAAAGGCTACGAAACAAGCTGCAACATAATGGCAATCTCAAACGCACAGGAAGGCGACATCAAAGTTGCGCTTGACCTGCTTGGAAAATCTCCGGTCGACATGTTCTACATCGTTGACAGCTACGGCTCAATCTACCCTGAGCAGATGGCGCGAATCTGCGACCTGTTCTGCGAGGCGGCGACAAAATATGGCAAGAAGGTTGGAATTCACGCGCACGACAATCAGAAGCTTGCGTTTGCAAACACCATTGAATGCGTAGGCGATGGCGTTGACTACCTTGACGCGACCTATCTTTCCATGGGGCGCGGTGCCGGAAACTGCGCAATTGAGCTTCTGCTGGGCTTTTTGAGAAACCCAAAATACAAGCTGTACCACGTGATGAAATTCATTGAGGAGCATATGATTCCGATGCGCGCAAAGGGCACCGTCTGGGGCTACGATTTGCAGTATCTGCTTACCGGTCTGTACAACCAGCACCCAAAAACTGCCATCGAATTCACCAAACAGGGCAGAAAAGACTATTCTGCATTCTACAACGAAACCCTGGGCTTGGACTAAGCCCTATCTTGCGGAGCCGGACGGACTGCCAGAAAGCGCGCGGAACAATATGCGAACATCTTTCTTGAAGCAGTCCGTGTCGCGCTCCAGCGTCTTTATAAAATCGCTGTCCTTGAACGTACCAAGGACGGCGGTCATTTCTTCCTTGCTGCGGTACGTCATCGTGCGGTAATAATCGGTAAAATCTTTCTCCCGCGTGCCAACGCTTTCTGAATACATGATGTCTGCCATTGAGGAAACGTCCTCTATGATGTCGGCAAAAATATCTGCTGAGAATTCTTGAATAGGACGGGAATACAGCAGCTCCAGAAGGTAGAGAGCGTAGCGCACCTTCTGCAGAAGATAGAAGGAGCGGCATTCATCGTACCAAGCGTGAACCTGCTGCCATGAGCAGATTTTTCTTTGTTTTATAAGCGTGAACAGCTCTCGGATTTTTTCAAGCGGAATAATCTGACCGCCCGCATTGCACCATTCGGTGAAGAGCGGTTGTTCTTGAAGAATGCGGTCTATGTGCGATTTTTCAAGAACAGAAACCGACTCCTGGGCGCAGAACAAAAGAAGCGTGCGTACGGTAAAATACTTTACCACCTGGCGGTACGCGCGGTATGCCTTTGCGGGCTTGCAGATGACGGCGCCAAACTTTCGCTGCGAGACGGCATCAAAAAGCGTGAACTGCGTGTCGTCCGTCGTATGCAGAAAATCCTTTGCCGCCCGCCAGAGCGCTTCGTTGTCGCCGGCGTTCTGTGCGCGTTCCGGCGAAAGAGCAGGAAGCGCGTTGCAGGTAAGCGTTATGATGCGCTTAATGGCAGACACAACCTCCTGCATGGTGTCCGGCTCAAATGGGCTGGTCTCGATATGCTGTATTTTTTGTGCACGACCGTCGCGCTTTTGGAACTTGTACTGATTGCGCACGATGGCAAACATATTGTACATGAACCACCACGCCGGAATTATGCAGACCGGAGAATTCGGAGCGCCAGCAGGAGCCACCAGCGAGAATGGATACTGAATGTCCAGCTCATACTGATACGAACCCTTTGCGGCAAGCACGAACGAGGCAAAGCGGCTGTTATGCTTGAAACTGGAGCAAAGCCCCGGCCAAAAGCCGCGTCCGGCGATAATCTCGCCGTCAGGACTGCGCGAATTGTGATTGCTTCCGATGGTTGCCGCAGCCGCAATGTTCGACTGCCCCATGACCGTCGTAGCAATAAGGAATGAGGAATTGTGATGCTGCTCGTGAAACGGAAAGATAAGGTTGTTCAGAAGCTCACAGCAGGAAACCGTAGAATTGTCGCCCAGCACCGAATTGATAAGCCTGGCGCCGTATTTAAGCTGGCAGTTTTTGCCCAGCACAAAGCGCACTCCCACCGCCTGATAGAACACGCGGCTTCCGGCTCCCATAATGCCGTTCACAAGCTCAACGCCCTCCCCTATCTGACTTTCCTCTTCTTCGGAAGAAAGAATTGTAACGTTCTTCAGCTTGAACGCGCCCTTTATGTATGCGTATGCGCCGATTTTTGCGTCTTTTATGAGCGTGGTGTTCTTGATTATGACGTCGTTTTCCACAATGCCAAAGGTATCGCGCGCCTTGGAAAAAGCGCTTTCCGTAAGCTCCACAAAGCGCGATAAAAGCTCCGCATCATCCCTAAAATGAGACCATAAGAACGCGTCCGCGGGAATCATCGTCTCAAACGGAAGCACCGCCCTGCCGTCGTTTTCGTTTGCAACGCCAATCCATACGCGGGTGCGCTCATCCTCGCCGTCCTTTAGGATGCCGTTTCCGAATTTGCTGTGATTCGTGCAGCTCATTTCCTGCACGTTGAACAACATGACGCGGTCGCCAAGACGATAATTTTCCAGCAGCGCGACGTTCCTGATTACGTTGTCGTTACCAACGGACACATTGCGGAGCAGGCTGTTCACAATGCCGGTCTCAAGCGAAAGGTCATGGAATTTAAGGAGCGCGTATCGAAGCGAACCTATTACGACAAAACCTTCAAAGCGGGAATCGCGAATTAAGTCAGGGTCAAAGGAATCCGGCTCTGCGGAAACAAGCACGTTGCGCCAGTCCGGAAATTCGCAGGAATTGCGGTTCCGCTCAAGGACGGCAATCTCGTCAGCAGTAAGCGCACGCTTTCCTTGTGCAAGCTCAGCAGGAACGGCAAACGACCGCTCATTTTTTTTCAAATAAGTAACGCTCGGCATGCTTTCATTCTACTTGAATCCTGTAAAAAATGCTATAATAGAATCCGTTCAAATCAGCACGGGGCTTTAGTCATGAAGAAGATTTTTTGCGCGCTCACAGTGGCGCTGCTTGCATTTTTTGCGGACGCAGAATCCGCAGATGCTTTTACCGCTCACTATGCGGAATACACGCTTGAAAACGGAACGGAACTGTTCGTGCTTGAGGATTTTTCAAGCGCGACGGTTCGCATTGAATACAGCGTGCGGGCGGGAATCAGCGCGCAAAGCAAAGGCAACACCGGCTTTTTTACGCTCTACTCCCGGCTTTTTAAGCGCAGCGCACAAAACGGCGGTATTCTGGGAACACAAAGCCTTTCTGCGGAATGCAATGCAGATGCCACGCGCTACGTGCTGACCGTTGCCCCCGCAATGACGGCGGACGCGTTGGAATCGCTTTCCAAAACGGCGTTCGCCCCAAGCTTTTCTGACGCAGAAATCCGCGAGGAACTTTCGGCGCTCAAAACGGAGGTCATGCAGTACGCATACACCCCGGCGGCGTTCATAAACGGAAGCATAGACTCGCGCGTGTTCAGCGCCGCGCCGTGGAAGCACGATTCCGGCATTTATCCCGGGCTTTTTTCGCGGACTACACCGATGCAGGCACGTAAAATTCTTTCCGCAATCTCAAAAAACTGGTACGTGCCGCAGAACAGCGCCGTTTTTATAAGCGGGTGCATAAAAAAACAGGCGGCATTGGCGCTGGCAGAACGGACGTTCGGGCAGTACCAGAAGGCGGCAAATCCAGCGCGGAGCGAGGCGGCAGAAATCAGCGGCACAAAGCGTAAATTCGTCCTGCACGACAGCCAGTTTTCTGCCGATTTAACACAGCTGGTCATTGAATACACGGCTCTCAGCATGA
>CAKZZR010000233.1 GCA_937885475.1 uncultured Treponema sp. | reverse complement strand
GTTCGGGGTTTCCGTCGACAGTAACGGTGTCGGCCGTAATCTTTGAGACGCGCACAAGCACAACCTGTCCGTCCTCGGTGGTAGCCTGAAAAGTCATTCCCACCTGAATCGGAGCGCCTTCCTCAAACTGACTTTTTGGAACGTCGATTACCAGTTTTTCATTATATTCTCCGTAGGCTTCCGCAGGCTCAACCACCGCCTTGAATTTCAAGCCGGGCTCCTTGCCTTCAAGCATTGCCTCAAGCCCCGGAATAAGCATTCCGTTTCCGTGAATGTACTGAAGCGGCTCCTTTCCGACAGAAGAATCAAGCAGAGTTCCCTCGCTGTCATGTAATGTGTAATGGATTGTAACCATTGCATTCTGTGTGATTTTCATTCAATAATCCTTAAAAATAAAATCCGTCGCCTTCTGCCATTGCCGGTTGATTGTCCTGAATGACCTCGGTGATTTCTGGAACGGCGTCCTTTATGTAGCGCTCTACGCCCATTTTAAGCGTCATAGTTGCCATCGGACAGCTTCCGCAGGCTCCCGTAAGATTAAGATGCACGCGCATCTGCTCGTCAATAGAGATGAATTCCATGTCGCCGCCGTCCGCCTGAAGCTGCGGGCGGAACATATCAATCGCTTCCATAACCCTATCTTTTATATCCAAGTCTGCCATGTTTTTCTCCATGAATTATTTTCTCTCTAGGAAACTATAACTGTTTTAAGTCGATATAACAAGTCTCACGCAAAACGCAGGAAGGGCATCTCAGCCCTGTGCTAGCGCATTATCTGCGAGACGGCGGCGGGAATTTCCAGGTCGTCGTAGAGCCAGGCGTAGATTGCGGCGGCGCTTACGATTTTGCGACCGTACTGACGGGTTTCGCTATAGGGCAGCGTCTCCAAAAACAGGTCGTCGCTCAGATGCTTCACGTTGTTGAATTCTATGCGGGCGCTTTTTTGCCAGCGGCGCACCACGGTTATTCCCGCATTGTAAGCAAAGAATGTGGGAATCCATTCGTTCTCAAGCCGGTTATAAAGATGCTGAATGTACCACGCCCCGAATTCCAGGTTGTCGTCCGGGTCATGCAGGTCGTAGTCGTTGTATTTCAGGCGGTGGGCAATGTCGTCCGCGGTGGGCTTCATCAGCTGGGAAAGCCCCTGCGCGCCCGCAGAACTTCCGACCGTCGCCTCAAAAAAGCTTTCGCTTCTGATTATGGCGTAAAAAATATTCTCAGGAATCTGGTACTTCGCCGCCTTTGCGCTCACAAGGGCGCTGTAGTCACGCGGGAACAAAAGCGCAAGATCCTCTCGGCTGAGCGGCTTGTTTGACTTTGCGGCAACCTTTACGGCAAGTCGAAGGCTTTGCGTGTAGAATTCATTCTTGTTGTCGCCGCAGTCCTTTAAGAAGCGGGCAAGCTTCATTCCCGCGTCGTAGCCAATGAGCCGGTTTTCTCTTTCCAGACGAAGGAAAAGCGGATAAATGCGCTCAGGAAGCCCATACGCCGCATAGCCGGCAATGACATCCTCTGCCTCTGCGTCAACCTCCAGTTCCGAAGAAGCGGCGGTATTGCACACCACTTCGGCAGCAGCGTCGCCGCCGTAGCCAAGCTTTCGCAGCGCCATCACGCGGTA
>CAKZZR010000232.1 GCA_937885475.1 uncultured Treponema sp. | reverse complement strand
CCCTACACGACGCTCTTCCGATCTGGCGGAGGCTCAATGCTCAAAGGACTTCCAAAGCTCATCTCCAAGGAAACGGGCGTTCCCGTCATTCTTGTTGAGAATCCGCTTGAATGCGTTGCGCTTGGCGCGGGCGAAGCGTTTGAATTGTTCAGAGACATGTCCTCTGACCGCTCCGTATATGACAGTTTGAACGACTAACGCGATGACTGAAAAAAAACGGTTTGCTTTCAGGCTTCCTGAATTTATCCTCACGCTGTGCATTTTGTTTTCTGGCATCATGCTGGCGTTCAGTTCAGGAAGCTTCGTACTGAATTTCAAAAGCATAGGCTTTTCCTTTGTCTCAACCATAGAAAAAAGCGTTCACGGCGTTCTGTCGACGGCAGGAAATTCATTCAACGCCGTAAAGGAGCTTGCAAAACTTCAAAAGGATTACGACGAGCTGGAGCGAAAGCTTACAGACTACGAGCAGATGCGCCGCTCAAATGCGGAAATCCGAAAGGAAAATGAGCGCCTGAAGGAACAACTGGGCTTTGCGACCTCTCTTGAGGAAAAGAATTATCCGGCGCGCATCATCTCGCGTGAAACGGACAGCCTGTATTCTTCCATAACGATAGACAAGGGCAGTGTTGCCGGCATCAAGAAGAACATGCCTGTTATAGCCTATCAGAACGGAAATTCCGGTCTTGTAGGAAAGGTCGTTCAGGTTGGGGCTTTCACCAGTCAGGTCATGCCGATTTACAGCTCAAACTGCACGGTCTCTGGCCGCATCCAGAACACGAGGGACCTAGGACTCGTCTCTGGCCGCGGAAGTCAGGATTCACCGCTTGCAATGAACTACATCCGAAAACGCGTGCTGGAGGAGCTGCATTACGGCGACATAATCGTAACATCCGGCGAGAACAATAACTATATGAAGGATCTTCCCATCGGAACGATTTCAAAGATTTCAATCGTCGACTACAACTCTCTGCTGAACATTGAATTGACCCCTGTCATTGATTTTTCACGCCTGGAAAACGTCGTGGTCGTAAATCTACGGGAAATCAACGAGGCAAAAAAATAATATGGCAAAATCAGTTCTTGTATCCGTTCTTATTCTGCTTGTCGCGGCTCTTTTTGAGTCGGCAATCCTTTCAAACATCTCGTTTTTGCCGGCAGTGCCTGACTTGGTACTTCTGTGCTCAATTTACCTTTCGCTTGTGAACGGCAGGGGGTACGGTGTTTCCACAGGCTTCATCTCCGGTTTGTTCTGCGATTTCATGTCAGCCTGTCCGTTCGGGTTGAACTGCCTGCTCCGCTCAATTCTGGGATATTTTCCGGGCTTTTTTGAGGGATCGATCAATTTCACTGGATTTTTTATTCCTGCGGCGTTCGGTTTGGTGGGAACGCTGTGCAAGGCGCTGTGCATTTGGATAATCTCGCTCTTTTTTACGAGCGTGCAGACCTACAACATCATATCGCTCTCATTCGTCGTGGAGCTGGTGCTGAACACGCTGCTTGCACCGCTCATCTTTAAGCTGCTTCACAGCTTTATCCGTACGATTTCGTTGTCTGACGGAGATATATGATGCCGCACCAAAGAAACACCCGCTCCGCACGGAACACCTCGCTGGACAGAAACTTCCGCCTCATTATTCTTACGGTGTACATTATCGTAAGTTTTGCCATTTATTTCTATAAGCTGTTCTCCCTGCAGATCATTCAGGGACAGGAATACCGCTCGCAGTCAAAGAAAATCTCAAGTCAGGTGAACGTCATTCCGGCTCAGCGTGGCGAGATTTTTGACCGCAACGCGACGCTTCCGATGGTCGTTAACACGGAATCATTCTCCGTTGAGATTACACCAGGAGAAATTCCGGTCGGTCATTACGATACGGTGGCAACAAAGCTTGCCTCGCTTCTTGGCGTGTCAAAATATGAGATAGACAAGAAGGTTCCGCGCAATGTGCGCCGTTCCTATTCCTCCTATCAAATCCGGTCAAACGTACCGTTTTCAGTAATCTCAAACATTGCGGAAAACAGCACCGACTTGCCCGGCATAACGTGGATTTCAAAACCAATCAGAAACTATGTCATGACCGGCTCTCTTTCCCATGTCGTAGGCTATGTAGGCGATATTACGAAAGAAGAGATGAACATGATGTACAACCAGGGCTACACGCGCTCCAGCATCGTCGGCAAAACAGGCATTGAACGCCAGTACGACGCGCTCCTTCAGGGAACGCCAGGTCGGGAAAGCCGTACGGTTGATGTACGAGGTCGCATTCTTTCTGACAAGCCGATTATAGAACCGCCCCAGATGGGCAAGAACCTTGTGCTCACAATAGACACGGACATTCAGACGCTCGCAGAAAAAACCCTTGGAAACAGGGTAGGGGCGGTGGTTGTCCTTAAGCCAAGCAACGGCGAGATTCTTGCGATGGTGTCGTATCCATTCTTTGACCCAAACATTTTTAACACGGACGATTCGGGAAAATACTATCAGTCGCTTCTTGAGGACGAAAAGAATCAGCCGCTCGTAAACCGCGTCGTGAACGCCGTGTATCCGCCGGCCTCGACGTTTAAAATCATCATGAGTGCTGCGATGCTACAGGAAGACGCTTTTCCTGCAACAAAGAAGATTGAATGCCGCGGTCGCCTTGTATATGGTGGACGCGTTTTCCACTGCCATGTGCATGAGCCGGGACACGGATGGCTTGACATGAACGGAGGGCTAGGGCAGTCCTGCGACGTCTACTATTGGACTATTGGACGCGACTACCTTGGCATAAGCAAAATCGCATCCTATGCAAAAGAATTCGGCTTTGGGCAGAGCACAAAAATCGATTTGCCAAGCCAGCAGTCGGGATTCGTACCGTCCGCGGAATGGAAGGAACGCCGCTACCATGAAAAATGGCTCGGCGGAGATACGATGTCTGCCTCTATCGGGCAGGGCTTCATGCTGGCGACACCGCTTCAGGTTGCGAATATGGTGGCGATGGTTACAAATGAGGGAGTCATCTATAAGCCGCATCTTCTAAAAGAGGTGAGGGATCCTGTTACGAACGAGGTCATACGGGAGACAAAGCCAGAGGTGCTTTTAAAATCAACGATTGACAGCGAGGTATGGAAGCAGGTCAAGGAAGCCATGCGCTTTACGATTACCGACGGAACCCCGCAGTATCCTATGCACAACAAAATCGTTCAGGCGGCGGGAAAAACAGGAACGGCGGAGGTCGCTCCATACAAGACAAGCTGGCACTCATGGATGGTGGCATATGCGCCGTATGATGCGCCGGTTGAGGATCAGGTTGTCATTGCAACGATTGTAGAGGCATGCAACCCTTGGGAATGGTGGGCACCGTACGCTACGAACATCATTCTTCAGGGTATTTTTGCAAAGCAGACATACGAGGAAGCTGTGCATGCGCTCGGCTTCAATTATCTTATGAAAAACAGGGCGCGGCAGGAGTAGGCTGATGAGTTCCATAAAAGAAGACATACTTGACAAATTCGACTATATTCTGCTTTTATGCGTGCTTGCGCTCGTCGCAACAGGAGTCGCGTTCATCTATTCCTCCGGCGTGAATTCGTCCGGCGTTCTGGTAACGAACGAGCATATAAAGCAAATTATCTGGGCATCTGTAGGCTTGGTGTTCATGGTGTTTTTTGCGCTGTTTGACTACCGCAAATTTGAGCGCCCGGCACGGTATTTTTATATCGGAATGATTCTTGTTCTCATCTATACAAGGATTTTTGGACGCTACGTAAACGGAGCTCGAAGCTGGCTTGGAATCGGTGATTTTGGCGTTCAGCCGTCGGAATTCGGCAAAATATGCTTTACGTTCATGCTGGCTAAATTTCTTGACGAGACCATAAACGAGGACCAGATGAAGCGCTTCATAGGCGCTATCATGATTTTTTTCGTGCCCTTCGCGCTGATTCTTATACAGCCTGACCTTGGAACGGCAACCGTATACATTCCGATTTTTCTTATCATGTGCTTTGTTTCCGGCATTCCGATTCGCTACCTTATGTTTCTCATCGGAACGGGAACTGCGATGGTTCTGTTTACGGTCTTACCGGTTTGGAACGAATTCATCGCGCACAATTCAATCACGTCCATGCGCATTCTTACGGACTTCAGGCTCAAGACGCTCGTCATTCTTGCAACGTCGCTTATCTGCCTTCTGTCGATAATCGTACGCCGCTATTTTCACGGTCCGAAATATTTCTACTGGATTGGCTTTGTTTTTTCAATCATTTCGCTCGGACTTATACTTTCCTTCGTATCTGGCAAGGTGCTTAAGGACTATCAGATAAAGCGCCTCATCGTGTTCATGGATCCTTCCGTGGATCCGCTCGGCTCCGGCTGGAACATCATCCAGTCAAAAATCGCAATCGGCTCAGGAGGTCTGTTCGGACGCTCGTTCCTTAACGGCACTCAGAGCCATTACCGGTTTCTTCCGCAACAGTCCACAGACTTCATCTTCAGCATCTATTCAGAGGAAACCGGATTTGTCGGCGGAGTCCTGGTGTTCACGCTGTACATGATTATCATGATTCGCTGCCTTGTAATCATGAAGAACGTCTCAAACCGGTTTGGGCTGTACATTGCGGCAGGCTTTTTGGGAATGTACATGATTCATTTTTTTATAAATGTCGGAATGGTCATGGGAATCATGCCGATTACCGGAATTCCGCTGCTGTTCCTTTCTTACGGCGGCTCGTCGCTTCTGACAGCCATGACATCAATCGGGCTTCTTATGAGCATTCATTACCGAAAATTCGATTATATCTAATTCCTGGAGCAAGAAAAACAGAGATTCAGGCTAGAATAGGGCGCTTTTTTGATAAACCTAAGCAGATTGGAAAAAAGCACCGTCTTTGCAG
>CAKZZR010000231.1 GCA_937885475.1 uncultured Treponema sp. | reverse complement strand
AGAAGAGCTGGAAGCCCGCCGCGCGCATCATACCTTCCGCGACGTATACGGAGACTTCGTTTCCTACTTGAACCTGTTCAGCGCCTTTGAAAAAGCAGAGAACAAGGAAAAATTCTGCAAGCAGTTCTATCTTGACGAGCGCATCATGCGCGAGATTGAGAACATCGACCTTCAGCTTAAGGACATCGTATTCCATATGGGAATTCCGGTATGCGGAGGCGGAAGCAAGAGCGACTACCTGTGCTGCATTGCGACGGGAATGATTCAGTTTGTGTGCGTGCGCCGTAAGCGCGACACCTACAAGAGCCTTACCGCCGACCACATCAGCATTCACCCGGGCAGCGTCATGTTCAAGCAGGATCCGCTGTACATCGTCGCAGGCGAAATAGTGCGTACCTCGCGCATGTACGCCATGAGCGTCTCTCCGCTCACAAAAAATCAGCTTTCCCAAATTTCGCCGGAGCTTTTGAACCGGCTGGAGACCAGCAAGGCAACGCGTACGCTTGAGTCGCAGGCGGACACCTATGAAAAGAAGGTAAGCAAGAAAAAGCAGGAACGGGAGAATGCGCTTGAGCAGAAAAAGGAAAAATCCCGCAAGGAAGAGGACACGATTACCTTTGGCGGAATCATTTTTCCAATCAAAAAAAGCCACGGAAAGAAAATCGCGCAGCTTGGCTACGAGGAATTCATTACGGCGGCAAAACTCGAAAACGACAAGGACAAAATCCGTACCATCGGCGGCATAAAATCAAAGATTATCTGCCGGGACAGTTTTACCCTGCTTGAGGGCGAAAAGCTTTCCACCTCGATAAAAATTGCAAAGACAATATCCCTCAAGCCCATAAACGAAAAGGAATGGAACCGCAAGCTGAATATAAGCATTCACGACGAGAATGCGCCGCTCATCATCTCTTCTGCGGTGGACAACATCCTGCGGGTTACGGTGGCAAAGCAAAAGAGCCGGGAATATGGCTTTATCTGCCTGTTCACCGACGGAAAAGGAACTTATTGGAACAAAGTGAGCCGCGGCTTTTCGACCGCGCTGAACGAAAGCCTTTCCTCTCTGGAAACGCTTGCAGATGAGGCAAAGGAGCTGTTCACGGAAGACCAGCTTGCCCGCCTGAACGAAAAATACCGCATCCTGCACGAGCTTTCGCAATAGGAAGCGCACTATGCTTGCAAGGGGAAGATTCTGACGGTCTTTCCCTATTTTTTTGTCTCGTCGGTTTCTTCTATGCCTAGCAGTCGCTGGGCGCGCTTTCTGTTTGGAATGTTGCCAGTCTTTGCTTCTGCTATGGCGCGCACGTCGGCTTCTGCCTCGCTGGAGCGCCCGGTTCGGAACATGTCCAGCCCAAGCGTAACCGTGTCCGTATCCTTTGACTGAACGTACAGTTTGCAGACCTCGCCGAATTCCTTTCTGTCATATTTTGAGAGAATTTTCCCCAGAGACTTACGGAGCGGCTTACGGCGGTCGTCAACGGCAACCGCCTTTGCAAGCTCGGCAATTTCCTTTGTTCCCGGACTTTCAAACATGAGCATGGCCTCCGCCGCCATGCTCTTGGCGGAATCCGCCACCTTTGCGTCCGTTATGCGTTCCACAAGAAAATCATTTCCGTTCTTTGTGTTAAGCTCCGCAATGACCGGGTAGCATTCCTTTTTTACGGCGTTCTCGGCATCGTTCTTTGCGCGGTAGATAAGGCTGTCAACCGCGCTCTTCAGCTTCATTTCCTTAACAGCCTTTATTGACTGAAGCCGAACCTTCACATGGTCGTCCTTTACGCCCTGCAGGATGGTAGAAACCGCCTCGTCGGAATCCGGAAAGTTCATCAGACCTTTTATGCAGTATTCGCGCAGATTTGGGTTTGCGCGCGCATACAAGCCCACCAGAATCGGAATCGATCCCTCTTTCTTCATGTTTCCGATGGCTTCTGCTGCGTACTGGCGCACAAAGCTGTTCTCGTCCTCGTCCCTGGCAATGTCCGCAACCTGAGCCCAGGTTTCAATGGCGTTCATCTGTCCCAGCGTGCGCATGAGGGACTGGCGGATTGGCGTTTCCAAATCGTCGCGCTGAAGGTAATTGGCAAGATATTTTGCTTCCTTAACGCCGCCGGTCTTGCCAAGGGCAGAAAGCGCGGCATTGAAATAGTCGCTTTCCTCGTCATCAAGCAGCTTGACCAGCGCGGGAGCCGCTTCCTTGCACTGCACGGCGCTCACATAGCTCATACATTTTGAGACGAGCGTATTTGAAAGGTCATATGGGTCAGAAAGAACCTCCACGGCGTAATCCTCAAGGCAGGGGTCCTCCTGCTTTGCAAAATAGTCAAGAATCCTGCACCGCACGTCATCGCTTCCGGTCTCCTGAAAGAGGTCGTAGAGAATTTCAGCATAGCGGGGATCCTCTTCTGACACGATTTTGTCAACCGCGCCGCTTATTTCGGACGGAGTGCCGTAGCTGAGCGTCTCAGACTTTTCCTTGAATTCGGAATTATCCTCGTCGCGCTTCTGGGCTTCCTCCAGTTTTTTTGCATCCGGCTTTTTGGGGCGCTTTGCGTCAGGAATCGTAAAGATCGGAAGAGCACACGTCTGAACTCCAGTCACG
>CAKZZR010000230.1 GCA_937885475.1 uncultured Treponema sp. | reverse complement strand
CCCGCCGCATCATCGATTTGGTTTCCGCGTCTACGTCAGACACCAAATCGATGATGCGGCGGGAGTCATCCTTGTCCAGATTGATTTTTATAAGAGCGCGGATTTTTCTCAGTAAGCCGCCCTGCATGAAGATAATGCCGCGCCGGTCATGAAGCGTAGTGTAGAATGCCGTCATGACATTCTGAAAGCGCTCCTGCACCTCAGAATCAGACTCATCCTCTATGCGGTAGCTGAGGTATGCAAGAATTTTATCGCCGTCAAGGTTCACTGCGCCGGACGGCAAAAGCCAGCGCTCCCCAGTTTCCGAGATGGAATCGACTGGAGAGGGAATAAAAACACGCAGCCCCGAAAGCAAGTCCGTTATATAGCAAAAATTATTCTTGCTGAAAATCATATAGAACGGAATGGTACAGCCAAGCAACTTCTCTACCTCGCGCTTGTACGCGTCCACGCCCTTTTCGTTATACACGGAATCAATGCGGTCAACGCGGTCAATGGACTGGTAGATGGCACCCGTGTTCCCCGGAATGTTCACCAGCGTCGCCTTTTTAGAAACCGGATAATAGATAAGCACGTCAGAGAACGCAAGCTCATGCTTATCGTCCTCCATGACGTTCAGAATCCTGATTACCTGGTCAGAGGCAAGAACGGAGCCAACCGTATCCGTGCGCAGAGACACGCCGATAAAAATAGAAACGAAAAGAATAATAAGGAACATGACGAACAAAAAGAACGCGCCCTTCTGCTCGTCGCGAAAATGACCGATTTTCAAAGCATTCCTCCGGTTATTTAGGAAAGGCTTTTAAGAAGCGCCTCGGACTCAGGCGCGACTGCCTTTCCTTTTTTCTTAAGATAGTCAACATTTTCCTTAAGGACGAACTTAACCAGCTCCGTCAAGGAAAGCGACTCAAGCTTCTTCATGTATTTTTCGGTTACATGCTCACGTCCCGGCTCTATTTTGTCCGCCACGTACAGAATCATCGCAAGCGGTCCCATGCCCGGCTTTCCGAAGGTATGATTTGAAACCGCCTCTATAACGTCGGGGTCGCACAACTCAAAATCCTCGCGGAGCTTGACCGCCGCCGCCCTGCCGTGAAGCAAGCCCGGATGAGAAGCCTCCAGCTCGCTGATGGGGCTTCCGTCGCGGCTTGCAACAGAAACCAGGAGCGCACCGTCCATTGCCTTGCACATGTCATGGCTTATGCCCGCAAGATAGCCTGTCTTTTCGTCAACACCGTATTTTCTGCACAAGCGGGCGCAGGTTTCGGCAGTGCGCACGGAATGTGCATAGCGCGACGCGGATACCGCCGAAGCCACATATTTTTTTATTTCCTCGATAAGCTCATCAATCTGTTCTGTCATTTCCTGCAATTTCCGTTTACGTACAAGCCGTTCTCACAAATATACTGAAAAACCGCCTCGGGAACAAGATAACGGAAGCTCTTGCCGGTTGCAATGCGGCTTCTGATTTCCGTGGAAGAAACCGGGAACACAGGATTCTCAAGAAGACGATGCTCATACGGAAAATGCTCCAGCAGGCTCTGATCAGCATAATCGGCAGCATAGTCACCGGACGGCGTGTTGACAAAGCCCTCCACTCTCACGCCATTATTGTCGGGGTGGCGGCGCGCAATAATCAGCTCCGCAAGGGAAGCGACCTTGGCGCTGTTATGCCATTTGTCAAACTGGGCTGCAACCTCCTGCCCCATGATGAATGCGGGCTTTCCGTCAGTCTTATAATGCGTGGCAAAATACTCAAGCGTATCGCTGGTATAAGAAATTCCGCCGCGGCGAATCTCGCAGTCCTCAACCTCAAAAACACGCCGACCACCAAGCTGAACGGCAGACGCATCGCAGAACGCACGGAGCATTCCCAGCCGCTGCTCGGGTGTAACCGTCGTGTTCAGCGTTTTATGCGGAGGAACATAGGTCGGCACAAAAAACACCTTGTCATAGCCAAGCTCGCTCACAACCGTGTCTGCAAGCATACAGTGTCCTATATGCAGAGGATTGAACGTACCTCCTAAAATCGCAATTCTCATCGCTCACTTCCCGGATACTGCACGGACTCGTCATCGTCGTCAAACAAATCGCTGTTCATAAAGTCCGGCGCAGAATGTGCCTGCACCGCCTCTGAAACCGACTGCACGCCGTTTCCCTCAAGCCTGTTCACAAGCTCTATAATCGCACGGCGGGCATTTGCCATCCCAATATTGTTCTGTACGGAAACAGGAATTACAGCCGTATCCGCGTCCACTTCATGCACAGCCTCAATGACCTCGGCGGCATTCTGCTCCGCGCCCTCAATGTCAATCTTGTTTGCAAGCACAATACGAGGCTTTCTGAGCAGTTCCGGCGAATAGTTCTCCAGCTCATGGCAGAGCGTTGCATACGCGCCGCGATAATTTTCGTCCGCACAGTCAATCATGAACAAAAGGCAGGCCGTGCGCGAGATATGCTTCAGAAAATCAAAGCCAAGACCAACTCCTTCGGACGCCCCCTCAAGAATTCCCGGAATGTCGGCAATGATTATGTCCTGCTCGTCATCAACGCGAAGCACGCCCAGATTCGGGATTTTTGTGGTGAACGGATACGGCGCAATCTTAGGACGCGCATTCGTAAACGCCGTAAGCAGAGAGGATTTTCCCGCGTTAGGAAAGCCGACCAAGCCAACATCCGCCATGATGCTAAGCTCAAGACGGAGCGTGCGCACCTCGCCAGGTTTTCCGGCATGAGCATAGCGCGGCGCCTGATTCGTCGAAGACTTAAAATGAACGTTTCCCCAGCCGCCCTTGCCGCCTTCCAGAAACAAAAACTGCTCGTTCTCCGCCTCATTCGTAAAGTCGTGAATCAATTCGCCGGTCTCGGCATCGCGAATTGTGGTTCCCGGCGGAACTGCGATTACAACGTCCTCGCCGTCCTTGCCGAATTTATTCCAGCCCATGCCGTCGCCACCGTTACGCGCCTTAAAAATCCTGTGATGCCGGAGTCGAGAAAGGGTTCTCATGTTGCGCTTGACGCAGAAAATGACGTCGCCGCCCTTGCCGCCGTCGCCACCGTTCGGACCTCCGTGAGGAATGTATTTTTCCCGGCGGAACGCAATACAACCGTTGCCTCCCTTGCCGGAATGAACTTCTATAACAGCCTCGTCTGCAAACTGAAACATACGCGCCTCTTTTTTTCTCAAAATTAAAAAAAATACCCGGCACAGAAAGAATCCGAACCGGGCATCAAAGCAATTCAGAACAAGAATTAAGCCTTAGCAGGTGTAACAGAAATGAACTTTCTGTTCATGCGCTCGTGATATACAACGTTTCCGTCAACAGTGGCGAACAAACTGTCATCACCGGCTCTCTGAACATTATCACCAGGGAAAAATTTTGTACCGCGCTGACGAACAATGATTGAACCAGCAGTTACAAATTCTCCGCCGTATTTTTTTACTCCCAGGTTTTTCGGGTTAGAATCACGACCATTTTTTGCGCCGCTACCGCCTCTAGTTCTTCCCATACTAATCTCCTATAAAATCCTCATCAGATTTCAATTGTTACAGTTGTAAGTTCTAAATACTCCGGATACTCCTTTGCGACAGACCCTAACCCCGTCTGCAAAAAATCTCCAGCAAAAATCAGCTCCGCCAAGTTTTTTTTATCAAGCTGACTCGTATTTACAGCAAAACTCAGACTTCCACGCCGTGAAACATCTGAATCAAGCTGAATGCCAGGCAAAGCCTGCACGACCTGCATGGCAGTACGAAGTAGAACAGAAACCGCACTGCACACAATGTCATACCCGCGCCCGGCATATCCGGCGTGTCCTTCGGCATTGCAACCGAGAAGAACGCCCTGCTTACTGCGCTTTAACAGCACAGAAGTCATTATGCATTAATTGATTCAACGCGAACGTTGGTATAATGCTGTCTGTGTCCGATCAAGCGATGATAGTCTTTCTTTGATTTGTATTTGAAAACCAAAACCTTTTTATCGCGGAACGAATCCTCAACAACAACAGTAACCTTCGCACCCTTTACATATGGTGTTCCTACAGTAACCTTATCGCCGTCGCTTACGAGCAAAACTGAATCAATCTCAATTTTTGCGCCCTTCTCAGCGTCGATGGAATCAACTGTCAGAACTGCGTCTTTTTCTGCTTTGTACTGTTTGCCCTTATATTCAACAAGTGCGTACATGTTTACACCCCTAAAAAATAAACTTATATGAAAATAGATGCAGTATCTAACGGGTTATACCACACCCTTTTTACCATACGTGTTCAGAAATAATAACAAAATTTCCGAAGTGATGTCAACTAGAATTCCAAGGCGGCAAGCCGTTCGCAGGCTTCCTTCACGTCTTCCTGATGACCGAAGGAACTGAAGCGGATGAAGCTTTCGCCAGCAGGTCCGAAACCGCTTCCTGGCGTGGTAACGACGTTCGCTTCCTTAAGAATCTTGTCAAAAACATCCCAGCTTTTGCGTCCCGGGAATTTTGCCCAGACGTACGGACTGTTTCCGGTATAGTAAATCTCAACGCCAGCTTTTTTGAAGTTCTTGCCATTCAGGGTCTCGGCAATTCTTGCTCCGTTCACAAGATAATAGTCAATGACTTCCTTCATAGCCTTTATGCCTTCCGGCTCAAGGCAGGCAATTCCGCCAGCCTGCGCCACGTTCGAGGCACCATTAAAAAGCGTAGTCATGACGCGGTTCCAGTCGCGGTTAACGCTCGTGCCGTCAGCAAAGGTAAGCTCCATAGGAACGATTGACCAGCCAAGGCGTACACCGGTAAATCCGGCAGGCTTGCTGAACGAGTTTATCTCAATTGCGCAGGTGCGGCTTCCCTCAATCTCAAATATTGACTTTGGAAGCGCCGGGTCGCGGATGAATTCGCGGTATGCGGCATCATAGATGATGATGCAGTCGTTTGCATTCGCAAAATCGACGAGCATCTTGAGCTGTTCTTTTGTGGCGCACGCGCCGGTCGGATTGTTCGGCGAGCAGAAATAGATCAGACTGTTCTTTTTTACCTTTGAAAGATCAGGGAAAAAGTCATTTTCCGGCGTGCATGGCATGTACGTTACGCCCTTGTAGCCCTTTCCGTTGTTTTTTCCGGCAGCGCCAACGATTACAGAGCCGTCCACATAAACCGGATACGCAGGATCCTGTACGGCAACCTTTACCTTTGAGCCGAACAAGGTCTGAATGCGGGCAATGTCGCATTTTGCACCGTCAGAAATGAAAACTTCCTCCGGCTTTGCAAGCCCCTTATACCAAACTTCAGCAATTTTTGCGCGGAGCGCCGAATTTCCCTGTTCGTCGCCATAGCCGGAATAGCCTTCCTTTGTCGCAAGCCCAAGGGCATAATCAGACATTGCCTTTGCAATGAATTCCGGGAGCGGCTCAGTCGTGTTTCCTATTCCAAGACTGATGATTTTAGCCTGCGGATTCTTTTCCGCATATTCCTTTCTTCTGCGCGCAACCTCCGGAAAAAGGTAGCCCGCCGTAAGATTCGCAAATCCTGTATTTCTCTTAATCATAGAACAAATTCCTCTTTGAAAAAAATTATTATAAACGTTCTTTTATTGCCGCAATGAACTCGCCGCAGGTCTTGCGACCTGCTTCCCTTGAATTGCATAGCAATTCAAGCAATTACAGCCGCTCTTTTATAGCTGCGATGAACTCCCAGGAGTTCAGTATTTTCTTTGCCTTTGGCTCGGCAAGAGCGGCAAGGTCGCCTGTCATGTAGCCGTCCTCAATTGTCTGAAGGGTGGCTTTCTCAAGGCGTTTTGCAAAATCAACCAAATCCTCTGTTCCGTCAAGCTCACCGCGCTTTGCAAGTGCGCCCGTCCAGGCAAAAATCGTTGCGACAGGGTTGGTGCTTGTTTTCTCGCCATTTAGGTAGCGGTAGTAGTGCTTCTGGACGGTTCCGTGGCTTGCCTCGTACTCAAACTCGCCGTTCGGAGAGACAAGAACGCTCGTCATCATGGCAAGGCTTCCGCAGGCAGAGGCAATCATGTCGCTCATGACGTCGCCGTCGTAGTTCTTGCAAGCCCACAAAAAGCCGCCCTTGCTCTTCATAACGCGGGCAACGGCATCGTCAATCAGCGTGTAAAAGTATTCGATTCCTTCCTTCTCAAACTTGGCCTTGAATTCCTCGTCAAAAATGCGCTGGAAGATTGCCTTGAAGTTTCCGTCGTAGGTCTTTGAGATTGTGTCCTTTGTGCCAAGCCACACGCTGATTTTCTGGTCAAGCGCGTAGTTAAAGCAGCATCGCGCAAAGCTTTCAATTGAAGCGTCAAGGTTGTGGATTCCCTGAAGGATTCCCGGTCCCTTCATCACCTGAATTGTCTTTCGGATTTCCTTTCCGTCCTCGCCGGTGAACACAAGCTCAGCAGTTCCTGCGCAAGGTGTCTTTATCTCGCAGTTCTTGTATACGTCGCCGTAGCCGTGGCGGCCAAGAACGATTGGCTTTTCCCAGGATTTTACGTTGCACGCGATGTTCTTTACGAAAATTGGAGCGCGGAAGATTGTTCCGTCAAGCTCGCCGCGGAGGATTCCGTTAGGGCTTGGGGTAAGCCTCTTTAACTTGTATTCTTCCATGCGTGCGGCATTGCTTGTGATGGTGGCGCACTTTACGCCCACTCCAAGCCTTTTTATTGCATCAGCCGCCTCGTAGGTTATCTTATCGTCTGAATCGTCGCGGGATTTTAGCCCCAGGTCGTAGTATTCAGTCTTCAAGTCAACATAAGGCAAAAGGAGCTCGTCCTTAATAACCTTCCACAAAACACGTGTCATCTCGTCGCCGTCAAGCTCGGCGATAGCGTTCTTCATCTGTATCTTTGCCATACACTCAGTATAGCAAAAGATATGGAATTGGGGAATTATCTACACTTCCAATATTCCGCCAAAATCGACGGCGCTGTTGCGGCAGAACATGCGGTATGCTTCCTCATCGCCGGGAATTTTGAAGCCTGTAACAAAGAGAGCGTCATGCAGAGCGCGTTTTTCAGAGGCGCACAGCTCCGCCCCGTTATCGTCCGGCGTACGCAGCAGCGCGCACTCAACGTCAAGAGCATGGCGGGCAACACCTTCGCGGCTGTCAACCACGGAAACGGCGCTTCCAGCGACGCGCTGAATCACGTCCGCCATGTTCAGAAAATGCGTGCAGGCAAGGACGATTGCGTCGCACCCGGCAGCGGCAAAAAAATCAACCGCAGGGCGCACGGCGCTCTCCTGCTCTTCTTTTGTGGATGAAAAAAACTTGTGCTCGATAAAGGCAATAAGCTCCGGGTCGCCACGAGAAACAATCGTGCAGTCGCTTGCAAAATCGGCGATAAGGCGCTTTGTGTACGGATGGCTTACGGTGGCGTTGGTAGCAAGCAAGCCGATACACCTCTTTTTAGAAAGCGCGGCGGCAGGCTTTATTGCAGGAACGGTGCCTATGAACGGAGTTCCGTCAAAACGGCGGCGAAGATTCTCCAGAGCCGTTACGGAAATTGTGTTACACGCGATGACAACCGCATGAGGCTTCCACCTCTGGATTATTTTTTCCACACAAAGCGAGGCGTTCCGTATTATCTCGTCCTCAGACTTTTCGCCGTAGGGAAAATTCTTGGTGTCCGCAACATACACACAGCTTGCATTAGGGCAAAGCTTCTTCAGGCGCTGCATATACGGCAGCCCGCCCACGCCGGAGTCAAGGAAGGCAAAATGAACACCAGATTTTTCAGTCATAAATAGAATAATAAAGATTTGACTAAATAACCGCAATCCTTTACCATTTTTTTATGTTCACCTTGAATAAATGCCTTGTGCGGGCATGCCACAACCTTGCAATCTCCGCAATCAGCGAAAGCGGGAACATCACGGAAGAAAAATGCTACTGCCTTGACCATTCCCCCACACCAGGAAAAATTCAGCAGGACATCATCAATTACATCCAGAGGAACGAAAAAATCGTGGGGCTTACCGCTAGCGGCATGACATTCAAGGACGTTGACTTATCCGGCAAGAAATTCTACGGCTGCAACTTCATGCACTGCACCTTCACCAACTGCCACTCAAAGGGGCTCAGAAGCCGCATGAGCATTTTTGACGATGCCGTTTTTACCGACTGCAACCTTATCGAAAGCAACATTCAGTTCACATCATTTTCGGGCTGCACATTCTCGCGCACGCTGTTCACGTCAAGCGACATGCTACAGGACAACTTCAACGGCATAAACTCCGTTCAGACTTCCTTTGATGACACTGACTTATACAATTCGCGCTTTATCCGCGCAAAGCTCATAAACACATCGTTCAGGAACTGCAACCTAAAGAAATCCATTTTCTGCGAGATTGAGCAGGAGAACACGTCGTTCAAAATGTCTAACACGCGGGAAGCAATTTTCAGCGTAAAGGGCAGCGAGCTTGCAATGGATTTGATGGAAGAGGATTCAGGTTCCGTGCGGGGTGAGATTCTATGAAAATCTACTTTCATCTTAACACAGGTGGCTTCTCAAACAGCTACATCGTGTCAAACGAGAACACGAACGAGGCGATTATCATTGACCCGGGAAAAATCTCGGACGAAATCATCACGCAGATTGAGGACAACAAGCTGCGTCTTGCCGCAATCCTGATTACGCACAACCATGGAAGCCATGTTTCTGGTCTTAAGACGCTGATGAAAATCTATTCGCCCAAAATATACGGCGCTGACTACGAAATTGCGGGCGAAAAGACCAACGTCATCACCGGCGACGGCACGCTGCGCATTGCGGATCTGACCGTAAAATACATGACGTTGCCCGGTCATACAACAGATTCCATGATTTATCAGATTGGAAACGCCATTTTTACCGGCGACACCATTTCTGCCGGCAAACTGGGCAGCACGAACTCCAGCTATTCAACCCACCTTCTGCGAAGAAATATTGAGGAAAAAATTCTGTCCCAGCAGGAAAACACCGTCCTGCTGCCGGGGCACGGACCGCCAACCTCCGTAGGTGCGGAACGGCGCTTCAATATGGACATGGACGACTGACGCATAGCGCTCCGCAGAATGCCGCTGCCGCGCCGTCATCGCGTGATGAGCGCGACGCGCCCGCAGGCAAGCCCCCAGTTATCAAAGGCATATGAATCAAGATATTTTCCAGCATCCTCAAAGGTTATGCCGCGGTTCTGGCGCACCCAGGCGCACAAATCTGGCATAGCCTTCATGACGGAACCGCGGTTAGCAAGATGCACAAAATAGTCCGCAACACCACGGAGCGGCTGCTGCATGATGTACGCCATAAATTCGTTTTTCATCAAAAATTCGTCGTCGGGGTCATAGCCCAAGCCCGGCTGACTTTTCCAATAGCCCTTTATGAACGCCATCGTGTTGGCATCGACCGTATAATAGAGCGCGGCAACCGCATTCCTGAATTCCTCGTTTATGAAAAAAATGCCGTGCCAGCTTTCATGCGAAAGGAAGGTCTGCCTGAGCGCCGCCGTCGATTCCCGCGAGATTGAGATGACAGCCCCGCTCCCCGGCGCATACGCATAGCCGTCCGGCACAATCACACCGTTTCGAACCAAAATATCCCGCAGCAAAAGCTCCTCGTCGTTCAGCACGCCGGGCATGGAGACAGCCTTGGTAAAAAAGGAGGCAAGGCTCTGGGCGCCGTAATCATGGGCGTTATATCCGTGCATGTCGCCAAGCTGCTCGTCAGTCAGGATGGAACCGCGGAAGCCCGTCTTTTCGGCAAAGAACGCAAGACGGCGGAAGAACCGCGCCTGAACCGCGTAATCCGCCGTGTCAAAGAACAGCACGCCCGGAAAGCGGTCCCATTCGTACACCTCGTAGTCCTTTGCGCGCCAGCACGCCGCCTTTGCCGTAAGAATCACGCCTGGGTCGGTTTTTAAGGGAACGATGACCTTGTTCGGCGCGGCAGGAATAAGGCTTGAGTCGTTTGCCCGCATGAGCAGCTTCTGCACCTGCTCCGCGTTCTCTGGTATGTCATATGAAGAGAACGGAGAGATGAGCGTGGATGTCTGAAGCTTGCACTCAGAAACGTCGGGCGCACGGCGGATGGTAAGCGTGTCGCCGCCAGCGTTCAAGCGAACCCTCTCCGGGCTATTCGGCTCCCCATAACTTTCTATGGCAGAAAAGCCAAGCTCTACGACCGGCATGACAGAATAGGCGGAATTTTCAACCGGGAACACCAGCGCCGCTCCCGAAAAATCCCACGATTTTGAGTCCGAGCCGAAGCTACCGCCGTTTGACGGAAGTCCATAGAACGGAATCTCCCCGGAAAAATCATAGCCGATTTTTGCCCGCGTCACAAAAAAATCGAACACCCTGACCTTCCAGTCAGACGAAATGACGATGCCGCAGGGAAGCTCCGATGATGACAGATTTTTTTCTATTGCAAGCTCATTTGAAAAATACGACCAGCCGCCCTTGTCCTTAATGAAGCGCCGCACGTCGCAACCAGAAAGAATGCGCTCCTCTTTTGGGGCAAGCTTACCCTTCTTGTCAAAATCAGAATCGAATAAAAAGCCGTACGTGAACAGTTTTTGTGCCGCCTGAGCGCGGGAAAAAGCCGACTTGCGGGCATTTTTTACGCCGACGCGCACGTTTATTCCCACTGAACCAAAATGCTCGTAATACGTTCTGAGCCGTTCCCGCTGCTCCGCAGAAAATGTAAAATACGCCGTTGAGGAAGAAAAAGAGCCGCTGCGGGACGGAGCGTTGCAGGCAAGCACATGCTGCGGCGAAAAGCTTGAGTCATCAAATGAAATGAGGACGGAGGAAAGATTTCCGCGCACGCGGAGCACGGTAAAAAAAACGATGTCAAAAAGTGCAAAAAGGCAGATTACCAGCAGAACGATTTTCTGATTCTTATTCAGGTTCCTGATTTTTTGAGCGGCAGCCTGTACTGCAAGAAGAAGCTTTTTCATAGCGAAATACTACAATTTTTTGAAAAAAAATACTATATTTTCTGCATGGGCCTTTCAATCCGCCTGAACCCGAATCAGGAAGAGCTGCTTTTAAAAAAAAGCCGCGAATACATTCATTCTCTGAACGCCACATACAAAAAAAACGTGGTGCTGCCTGTATTTCCGGCAGTCATCTTTGTTGAATCAGAAGTCCTGAGCCGCAAAACGATGGAAGAACTGAAGAAAGGCACGGAACGTCTTTGCCTTTCGCAGATTGAAATATGCGGAAACGAGGTGGTCTGCGCCGTGCGCATAGATTTTTCAGGCACAAGGGATATTGCAGAAAAAATAATCCTTGGCCGCTGCACGGCACACGTAGATGCCAAGCCTGTTCCGCTTTGCATTCCATGCCGCTCATTCCGCTTTGCAACGGCAGAACGGAATGGGAACAGCATAACATTCTCAAACTTCACCTGGTGCAAGACCAAGGCGTAAGCAAGGCACGCGTCCTACATTACCGCTTCGCCGCGGTCAAGGGCAGTCAAGCCTGTCTTAACATACTCAAGAATTCCGAACGGCTCAAGCAGGCGGATAAGGCTTTCAATCTTATTCTCGCTTCCTGTTGCCTCCACGATTACGCTTTCTGGTCCTACGTCAATGATGTGAGCACGGTAAATATCGCAGGTTCCGATGATGATGGAGCGCTTTTCGCCCGGTGCCTTTACCTTGATGAGCGCCATCTCGCGCTGCGCGGTCGAATTCTTCTCGCAATGCTTTATGGAAATGACCTCCACCAGCTTTGAAAGCTGCTTCTCAATCTGCTCCAGAATATAGGCATCGCCGTTCACCACGATTGTCATGCGCGACTGTCCCGGATTCCCGGTTTCACACACCGTAAGGGAGTCGATATTATAACCGCGACGGCTAAACAAGCCAGAAACACGACTCAAAACGCCGGCATGGTTCTCAACAAGAACGCTCAAAACATATTTTTCCATAGTATTTTCCTCGCTTATGTATTTTTTTCAGATTTAGATTGAATAGCCTGCCTCGGAATAAATTCCAAGCAGACGAACTTCCTCCGCGGTATCCTTCAGTTCAGAAAGAACAGTCTCAACGTACTGCGCGTTCTGCTGCTTTTCTGCGCTAAGTTCGGCATCAGCATAGAACCAATAATGCCACGGCTGACCGCTTATCGGGCGGCTTTCCAGACGCGAAAGGCTCAGTCCATGCTTTTCAAAAATGCCGAGGCATTCGTACAGCGCCCCCGAACGGTTTTCCGTGCTGAACATAAAGGTCGCCATATTCGGAGCCTTGCAGGAATGCGAAGGAGCGCCGCCCACCTTATTATTCGCCGCAATCACCACAAAGCGCGTATAATCCCGGGGATCATTCTGAATGTCCTCCTGAAGCACCTCAAGATTATAATATTTTGCCGTAACCGCGCTTGCAATGGCGGCATTGTCCTTCGTTCCGTAATCAGAGACCATTTTTGCGCCGGTTGCCGTTGAGACGGCATCGATTTTTTCCCATTTATGCTCGGAAAGGAACTTTGAGCTTTGCGCAAATGCCTGCGGATGCGAATACACTTTTTTAATGGAAGAAAGCGTCGCGCCCTTTACCGCAAGCAAGGCATGCTGAATACGAAGGTGCATCGCCCCGATTATTGAAACGTCCTCAAAATCCGAAAGATTGTCGTAATTCTGATAGACGGAACCGGCAAGTGAATTCTCTATAGGAATCATACCGTAGCCTGCCTTGCCCGAAAGCACCGCCTTGAACACGTCGCGGAACGATTCGCAGGAAAGAGCCTGTGCCTCGCCGTCAAAATAGCGCTCAACCGCCTGCTCCGCATACGCGCCTTTTTTGCCACTGTAAGCGCAGTACACGGCAGTTCCCGCTGCTTTTGCTCCGTCAGCAGCGTTTTTTGAAGAAGAAATATCGCTCCGGATATGGACTACGGATTTTCCTACGACAGGGGCAAGCGCCTCTATGTCATGCATGAGCTTGTCGAACATTTCCGGCAGAAGTGAAAGCGGACCGTCGCTGAGCGCCTTGCCAGGCTCGTTATGAACCTCTATCACAACGCCGTCAGCACCCGCGGCAATCGCGGCAAGCGCCATCGGCGAAATCTTGTCGCGCAAGCCTACCGCGTGGCTTGGGTCAACGATGACCGGAAGATGCGTCATGCCACGCAGAACGGGAATGGACGACAAATCAAGCGTATTGTGAGTCGCCTTCTCAAAAGTTCGGATGCCGCGCTCGCACAAGATAACCTTATCTGTTCCGGCGCTCAGCAGATATTCCGCAGACATCAAAAGCTCTTCAAGCGTGCAGGCATAGCCGCGCTTGAGCACGACAGGCTTGTTCAGTTTGCCAACCGCTTTGAGCAGGTCAAAATCCTGCATATTCTTTGAGCCAATCTGATAGGCATCGACACCGTATTTTTCAAGCACGCAAAGCTGCTCGGCGGATTTTACCTCGGTAAGGACAGGAAGACCAAAGGCGTCTCCGGCTTCCTTCAGGAGCGCAATGCCCTCCTCTCCCAAGCCCTGAAATGAATAGGGACTTGTGCGCGTTTTGTATGCGCCGCCAAAAAGCATGCAGGCACCGCTTGCGGCAACCGACTTTGCAATGGCAAAAATCTGATCGCGGTTCTCAACGGCGCTAGGACCTGCAATTGCAGCAATTCGCTGACCGCCAATCCGTATGCGCTGTCCTCTGTTGTTTGCAAGCTCAACCACGGTGTTCTGCGGCTTGAATTCTCGGCTCGCCATCTTGTACGGCTTGGAGATTGGAATGACCGCCTCTACGCCGGCAAATTGCTCAACCGCCTTTGGGTCAAGGCTTCCGCGACCTACAGCGTCAATGACCGTCTGCTCGTCGCCGTTAATCTCATTCGTCTTGAATTTATTGTCCGTCAAAAAGCGCGTGATTTTTTCTTTGTCACCGCTTTCTATGCCATTCTTAAGAACTATTACCATATCGTACCTATGCTAGATGCTGAAGCTCACCGTCCGCAAAATGTCTCCGAATACACCGGCGGCCGTAACCTGCGCACCGGCACCGTACCCACGCACGGTAAGCGGAATAGGCGTATAGCGTTCCGTGTTGAACACAAACGCATTTTCGCCGCCCTTTACCGCATACAGCGGGCTTACGGAATCAACCTCAAGCAAGCCGACGCTTACAACTCCATTCTGAATGGAAGCGCCCATGCGAAGCACCTTGCCCTCCTTTTTAAGAGAGTCGATTTTTTGTGCGAAGTATGCATCGACCTTGGGAAGATTCTTAAGGAACGTGTCAACGTCGCCGGAATCATCAAAATCCTCTGGAAACAGGCGGTTCATCTTTATATCCTCAAGCTCAATGTCCATGCCGGACTCCCGCGCAATTATAAGCGCCTTGCGGGCAACATCCATTCCATTAAGATCGTCGCGCGGATCCGGCTCCGTAAAGCCAAGCTCGCGGGCATCAAGAACGGCACGGCTGAACGCCACGCCCTCGTCAAGCTTTCCAAAGATATACGAAAGCGAGCCGGACATAATTCCGTTAAAACCGATGAGTTTGTCGCCTGACTTGAACAGGTTCTGCAGCGTGTCGATAATCGGAAGACCTGCGCCAACGTTAGTCTCGTACAAAAAGCGGCGATGCATCTTGTCTGCCGTCCTGCGCAGGGCGCGGTAGTAGTCCATCTTCATGGAGTTCGCCCGCTTGTTCGGCGTTGCGATTGACATTCCTGCGTTAAGAATGTCGATGTAGCGTTCCGGAAGGTCGTAGCTTGCCGTATTGTCAACGAACACTGGATTCAGGAATTTCTTTTTCCGTACGAACGCAAGAATTTCATCAAGGGAAGGAACCAACGGCGAAGCCTTGAGCCGGTCGCGCCAGTCGGTAAGGTCAAGTCCGTTCTCGTCAAGCAGCAACTTATGACCGGTCGCGATTGCGATAACCTTAAGGTCAATGTTGGCCGCAAGGAATTTTTTCTGCTGAGCCTTTATCTGATCGATGAGAGCGCCGCCAATCGTACCGGCTCCAAAGGCAAACACTTCAATTTTCTGCATTGTGTTAAAAAAGAACGCATGGGATGCGCGCACAGCAGTATCCACGCTGTCGCCAGAAACAACCACGGAAATACATCGCTCGCTGGAGCCCTGCGCAATGGCAACTATATTTATGTCCTGAGAGGAAATAGCGTCAAGGAATTTTGCCGCAACACCGTGATTGCTTACCATGCCGTCTCCCACAACGGAAACAACGGCGCAACTCTTTAGCACCTCCACCGGCGCTATGAGGGAATCACGGATTTCAAGCTCAAATTCAGACTTGAGCGCGTCAACGACGATATCAGCCTCACTGTCCTTTACACAGAATGAGATGGTATATTCGCTTGAAGACTGCGTGATGAGCAGAACGGAAACATGCGAGCGCGAAACTGCGTCAAACAGGCGACCTGCCATGCCGGTACGTCCGCGCATTCCGTTTCCGCTGACGCTTATCATGGAAATATTCTTTAAGCTGGAAATGCCGCAGATGGAACTTTTGCGGTCCGCCGTAAACGGACCTTTTGCGATGCGTGTTCCGCGTGCAGACGGATTCAGGCTGTTCAGACTCCATGCCTCAATGCCCTTTGCGGCAAGCGGACCGAGCGTCTTAGGATGAAGCACGCGCGAACCAAAAAACGCAAGCTCCATCGACTCCTCGTAGCTCATGTCGCTTATAAGCACCGCATCCTTTATGATGCGCGGGTCAGCCGTGAACACTCCGTCAACGTCAGACCAGAATTCAACCTTTGACGCGCCCAAAGAAGCCGCAACGATTGCCGCACTGAAGTCAGAGCCGTTCCGACCCAAAAGTCCGGCAACGGCAGTTCTTCCATGCGAAGGAACCCACGAACAGATGAAGCCGGGAATGACAAGAATGCGCGACTTCGATTTATTCTCGCCATCGCGGTACGGCGTAAAATTTTCCGTACAGCGTACATAATCCGGGTCGCCTTCCTTTTGCTTTCCACTGGTAAAAATAAAATCGCGGGAATCAAGGTATTCAGTGCTCTGCCCCATGCTGGAAAGCAGAGCCTCAAGAATCGTATTGGAAAGAATTTCGCCAAAGCCCATGATGCGGCAAAGAACGGTGTCCGTGCATTCCCCGAACGCCACAATGCCGCTCAGCAGCTTCTCATATTCTGTAAAAATCGGCTCAAGGCGCGCCATAACCGCCCTGTCATCAAAGGCAGGCACAGCTTTAGCAAGGTTCAAGCAGATGTCGCCGTGCTTTTTTCTAAGGGAATCCACAAAGCCGTCCGCAGCGCCACCTTTTGTGCAGGTCTCTATGCTCTCAAGCAGCGCATTTGAAACGCCCTCAGCTGCTGAGGACACGACGCTGACCCGGTCATTTTTTGCCCTTCCTATGATAATTTCCGCCGCGCCCAAAAAGCGCTCTGCATTGGCCAACGAGGTTCCGCCGAATTTAAGTGTAAGCATAAAAACTCCTGCAACAATTTGTGATTCTACTATATTACAGGATTCTGCGATTGATTACAATGAAAAAAGAAAAGCGCGAAGAACACTTTCAGTTTTTGGAACCGAAAAGCTTCCTTCGCGCTGTTTTTTACAATTCAATTTGTAAAAGCAACCTCTGCATCGTAGCCAAAGGCTGCAAGACCTAGAACTTGTACGTTCCGGTGGTTATCGTGCCGCCGTTACTGTATATATCGAAGTTCACGGATTTATCCACATTTGAAAGCTCGCGGTAGAATTCCTTGAGGTCTTTCACGCTCTTTCCGTTTACGGCAGTGATGACATCACCACTCTGAAGACGAAGCGATGCCGCCGGAGATTTTGGAAGAACGTTCGTTACGGCAACGCCGTGAATTTTATCCTCCAGCTCAAGCTTCTTTCTAACATCGTCGGTAAGCGGTGCAGCTACAAAGCCCGGCCACAGTTTTCCGTTGTCGGAAGAAACCTTTTCTGAGCGCTCCTCAATTTTTACAGAAAGCTCTTTTTTCTCGCCGCCGCGGATAACACTGAATGAAACGGTCTTTCCAGCCTCAAGCCGACCAACCTCACGCTGAACCTGCTCAACGTCCTTTACCTTTATGCCGTTGATTTCCACGATGTAGTCGCCCGGCTTCATGCCGCTCTTTTGCGCAGGAGAGTCTATGAACACCTGAGCGGCAAGCGCGCCGTCAAGGTCAGAAACGCCAAGCGCTTCCTTGTATTCTTTTGTACCCGGCATGAGCGACACACCAAGCCAACCGTAAACGATTTTTCCGTTGTTGATGAATGAATCGATGGCGTTCTTTATGTTGTTGATTGGAATGGAAAAGCCCAAGCCCTGCGAGCCACCGGACTGGCTTGCAATCCATGTGTTGATTCCGATTACCTCGCCGTAGATATTTACGAGCGGACCACCTGAATTTCCCTGATTGATTGCGGCATCCGTCTGAATGAAGTCGCTTATGTTGCCGATTCCGCTTCCGCTGCGTCCCTTTGCGCTTACGATTCCCTGCGTTACGGACTGACTGTAGCCTAACGGCGCGCCCATCGCAAGGCAGATGTCGCCGGTCTTAACGGAATCTGAGTCGCCAAGAGAGGCAACAGGAATCGATTTATCGTCCGATTCAAAGGAAACGAGGGCAATGTCCATACGGGCATCCGCGCCGACCAGCTTTCCCTCAAACTCGCGGCTGTCATTCAATTTTACGGTGATTTTGGTTGCCTCGCCGGCAACGTGATTGTTCGTCAGGACGTAGAGCGTTTTTCCGGTACGGCGCACGATTACGCCGGAGCCAAGTCCCTTCTGCTCATATTCGCGAGTGTTGCCGCGTTTTTTTCCGTCCTTCTTACCGTCGGAATCATCGTCCATCTCCGGCATTCCAAAGAAGAATTTTCTGAAATCCTCAAACGGATCGATGGTCTGAACGGTCTTTGTCTCTGTAACGTCAACCTCAACGACAGAAGGAAGTACGCCGTCGCTTATTGCGCGGAACGAATTCTGCAGTGCCTCAACGACCTTCAGATAGTCCTCGGGAACGATTTTTGACTTTGATTCCGCATAGGCTGTGAGGGCATTTCCCTCAACCTTCGTCTTGCTGCATGAAAAAGAAATCGCCGCGAATGCAAATGCAGCCGCACCCGCAGCATATAGAACACCTTTTGTCCATGTCTTCATGATATGCCTCCAAGAAGTCTTTTTAAAAAAGAAACACAAAAACGCGCTTTGGTTACAAGCTCATTTCAATTTATAGTTCAAGTCCGTGAGGATTTCGGTGTGGTCATCAAAAACGGCAACCGTATGCTCCTCGTGAGCAGAGGTTTTGCCGTCCTCGGTAAGCACCGTCCAGCCGTCGTCTGAGACATACACGTCGGGAACGCCTAGATTTATCATCGGCTCAATCGCAAGCACCATTCCCGGCTGAATGCGTGGATTCGGGCCGCGGCTTGGACAGTTCGGCACGCTTGGGTCCTCGTGAACGTCAAGTCCAACACCATGCCCGCAATAATCGTATACAACGCCGTAGCCGTGCTTGGTCGCAATCTCGTACACCGCCTTGGAAATGTCGCTGATGCGGTTTCCTACGCGGCACGCCTCTATACCGGCAGCAAGACATTCAAGCGTAACTTCGTCAAGCTTGCGAACTTCGGGCTTTACGTTTCCCACAAGAACTGAATGGCAGGAATCGCTTATGAAACCGTCAAGGTCAATTCCCACATCAAGGGAAACGATGTCGCCGTCCTTTATGACGCGTTTTTTTGATGGGATGCCGTGAATGACCTCGTTATTGATGCTTATGCAGGCGGCACCGTCAAAATTTTCGCGGTACCAGGCCGGCTTTCCGCCGTGCTTTTTTATGTAGCTTACAAAAATATCGTCAACCTCGCGGGTCGTCATGCCAGCCTTTACCTGCGGAAGCACGTAATTGAACGTATCCGCCAGAAGATGGCAGGACCTTCTGATTCCATCAATCTCCTCTGTGTTCTTCAGTCTTATCATATTTCACTTCCTATATAATTTTTCTCTTTTTTATCAGTCGCGCGGCCAGCTTCCTCAAGGCAAATGTCCGCGGTGTAGTCGTCGCCCATGCGGCGGTAGATAAGCGCCATCTGCGTAAGAAAGAATGCGTCGTCCTTTGCAGAAAAGCCAAGGTCAAGCGCGCGCTCAAACACGTCAAGAGCCAGCTCGTCATGCAGCGTTCCCACGACGTTCCGCCTCAAAAGGCTCAGCGTGAATTCCATCACCTCTGGAAAGAACAGGCGAAAATAATTGTAGCTGTATTCCATGCGGATTATCTGCTCCAGAAGAATGAGCGCGTCGTAATACTCATTGCGGAGCGCCAATTCCTCGGCAAGAATATAGCCGTAATCCATAAAATCCTCGCGGGTGAACCACCGCTTGAGCGAAAAATCAGCGTGCTCCATGCTCATCCGTTTGAATTCGCTTACCGCCTCGTCCTCACGCTCGTGCATCAAATCAAAGAATATGAGCTTCGCACGGCTTTCCTCGTCGGTTCGGGCAGAAAGCCATTTATAATAGTCAAAGGAATCAACGCTGTTTCGCGTATAGGCGCTGCGCGTGGTGAACGACTCGTCAAAGATGGAACGTTGCCGCTGGTCAGAAAGAATTTCATAGGCGCGCACAAGCAGCCTGAACTGCTCGGAGTTTTCGGACTGTGCGGTGTCCGGGTGCAAAAGCTTCGCCTTTTTTCGGTACGCCCGCTTTATCTCCGCGGCGGTGGCGTTCTGCCGGACTCCGAGTATCTCATAGCAATTTATCACAATCTTTCCTTTGCAGCATATTTCTACGCATTCTTAAAACGGGTCTCCATGTCCGGCTCGTGAACCACCAGCACCGGGCAATGGGCAAGCAACGCTATGTCATTCCGGCTTGACGCGGACACGCTGCGGCGGATTCCAAGGCGTTCCAGCGAGGTTTCCGTATTTGAGCGCCCTCCCACCAGAATCATGTCTGCCTTGAGCGAATCGGCGGCGGCAATGACTTCGGCAAAAACAGAGCCACGGCGCAACTCCGTCGCAATCTGCACTCCCTTGGACAGCGCAAGCTTTTCTATATAGGCAAGATAATTCTTTCCGTCCCGCTCAAGGGCTTCAGTATACGACAGTTTTTCTTCTTCTACAAGAAAACGGGAGTTAATAAGAAATTTTATCGTCTCCGTATCTACGACGAACACAGCCGTAAGCGAAAGTCCGTACTGCTTTGCAAGCAGAATTCCGTACATGGCGGCATCAATTGAATTCTTTGAGCCGTTCACCGCGACCACTATGCTGTTCAAAAGAGCTTTCATTCCTCTGCCTCCGTCGCCGCGCGCTCCGTGCGTTTTTTAAGCGCCTTGAGCACAAAGATATTCTCGCGTTCCTTTTCCTCAAGGGAATTTTCTATATAGATTTTTGTTTCCTCAGTCTGCGGAATGACCAGCTTGTCCAGGGCATTCACGCGGCGCTGGGTTTTCTTAACTTCCTCGGCAAGCCGCCATACAATCGTGCGGATTGAAGCCAGTTCGGTGATGAGCGTGAGCAGCTTAAAAAAACGGGCGATAACATCGTCGGTGTTGGAATACGTTCCCATCATAGAATAGAACAACTTAGGCTTTGGCAGCACAACATCGAAAGAAGAGAACGACATGCCGCCCACATTAACCTGCTTTTCCTGAAGCTCAAAGTCGTAGTGAACGTTGCGCGCAATGCGCTTTACCTGATCCGAACCGTCCGCCATGAGCATACGCTTGAACGCAGGATACGCAGTCTTAACGGCCTCGTCCATCTCGCGCTCAAGAATACGCACCTTTTCCACCAGCTTCATCAATTCCTGCACAAGAATCTCGCGCTTCTGCTCAAGCAAATCGTAGCCGTTGCGGCTGATTGCCAGCTGCTCCTTCATTGCAAGAAGATTTGATTTTGTGGGGGCAATGTTCAGTCGTGCCATGCTCATCATTCTCCGTCAGCAGGAAAATACGCGTCGATGAATTCGGATTTGATGCGGAACAGTTCTTCCTTTGGAAGAACCGCAAGGCATTTCCAGCCGATTTCCAGCGTGCGCTCGATGGTTCTGTCCTCGTATTCGTCCTGAGAAAGGAATTCGCGCTCGAATTTCTCACCGAATTTAAGGTACAGTTTGTCCAAATCGGAAAGCTCCTCCTCGCCGATGATTGCCGCAAGGTTCCGTATTGATTTTACCTTTGAGTATGAAGCAAAAAGTTGGCTTGAGACCGCCGCGTGATCCTCGCGGGTCATCTTGTCGCCTATACCGTCCTTCATAAGGCGCGAAAGGCTCGGAAGCCCCGCAACCGGCGGATATATTCCCTTTGAGTCCATCTCGCGGTCAAGCACAATCTGACCTTCCGTAATGTAGCCGGTAAGGTCCGGAATCGGATGGGAGATGTCATCGTTCGGCATTGTAAGAATCGGAATCTGGGTGATAGAGCCTTCGCTCCCCTTTATTTTTCCTGCGCGCTCGTAAAGCTCGGCAAGGTCGGAATACAGATAGCCAGGGTAGCCCTTTCTTCCAGGAACCTCGCCTCGTGTCGTTGAAATCTCACGCAGCGCCTCGCAGTAGTTAGTCATGTCCGTCATGACCACAAGAACGTGCATTCCCTTCTCAAAGGCAAGGTATTCCGCCGCAGTAAGGGCGCAACGCGGGGTCATGATTCGCTCAATGGAAGGCGCGTCCGCCAGGGACTGGAACATCACGACGTTTGCAAGAACGCCAGATTCCTCGAACGTATGGATAAAAAAACGCGCGACATCGTATTTTATTCCCATGCCCGCAAAAACCATGACGAATTTTTCGTCGCTTCCACGGAGCTTTGCCTGACGTATGATCTGAGCGGCAAGCTTGTTGTGCGGAAGTCCGTTTCCGGAAAAAATCGGAAGCTTCTGACCGCGGACAAGGCTGTTCATGCCGTCAATCGCACTGATTCCCGTCTGGATGAAATCCCGCGGATACGAGCGGCTGTACGGATTGATTGGGTTACCGTTCACATTGTATTTTTTTGAGGAGACAATCTCCGGATAGCCGTCGGCAGGTTCGCCAAGACCGTTAAAGACGCGGCCGAGCAAGCCTTCGCCAACGCGAAGTTCAAGCGGAGAGTCCAAAAACTCAAAGGAGCTGTCGGTAAGGTCAATTCCCGTGGTGTCGCCAAAAATCTGAACGACGCAGGCTTTCTCGCTTAAATCAACGACGCGTCCGAGCCGCTTTTGTCCATAGCGGTCGCGCACACACACCGTCTCGTTAAAGGAAACGTTTTCCGTACGCTTTACGACAACAATCGGTCCGTCTACCGAAGCAATTCCCCTGTATTCAACACCTTTCATTATGCACCTGCCCCGGAATACAGCGATTCCAATTCTTCAAACTGAGCGTTGAAATGCCCGCTTATCTCAGAGATTTTTGAAAGCTCCGTGTTCGGCACGCTGTATTTTATGCGCACAATCTCGTCGCAGACAGGCATAGACACGATGCGCGTAAGCGGACAGCCGTTTTTTACCGCAGAAAGCGCGCGGTCATAGAACGAAAGCATTATCTCAAGAATCTTAATCTGCTTTTCTGACGAGCAGTACATGTCAACGTCGTCAAAGGCATTCTGCTGCAAAAAGCCGTTCTTTATCATGTCGGAAACCTTGAGCACCAGCTGATCCGTGTCGGGCAGCGCGTCCGGTCCGATAAGGCGAACAATCTGCTGAAGACGCTCCTCTTTTTTCAGAAGCTTAAGCGCCTTCACGCGGAGCGACCACCAACTGGGATTATGCTTTTCCCACCATCCGCGTACTTCCGAAGCATATTCAGAATAAGAATCAATCCACCCGATAGCCGGATAATGGCGCGCGTTCGCAAGCTCGCGGTTCAACGCCCAGAAGCAACGGATGAAACGCTTAGTATGCTGCGTGACAGGCTCCGAAAAATCGCCGCCCGGAGGCGAAACCGCACCGATGACGGAAACAGAACCTTCCTCGCCTTCCAATGAAATGACCCGACCAGCCCGCTCATAGAATGATGCCAGGCGAGTCGGAAGATAAGCCGGAAAGCCTTCCTCGGCAGGCATTTCTTCCATACGGCCAGAAAGCTCACGCAAGGCTTCCGCCCAGCGCGAGGTGGAATCCGCCATGATGGCAACGTGAAGTCCCATGTCGCGGTAGTATTCAGCAAGCGTGATTCCCGAATACAAGGAAACCTCGCGCGCCGCAACCGGCATGTTTGACGTGTTCGCAATAAGAATGGTTCGCTCCATGATTGAGCGCCCCGTCCTAGGGTCAATGAGCTCAGGAAATTCAGTAAGAACCTCGGTCATCTCGTTACCGCGTTCCCCGCATCCGATGTAGACAATCAAGTCCGCATCGCACCATTTTGCAACGGCATGCTGAGTCATAGTCTTACCGGTTCCAAATCCACCGGGAATGGCAGCCGTACCGCCCTTTGAAAGCGGAAAGAACACATCTATCACTCGCTGACCGGTAATGAGCGGCTCGGACACCTCAAGTTTTTCTGCATACGGACGCGGCTTACGCACCGGCCAATACTGGCTCAGGCAAAGTTCCTCGTCCAAGTCGGTAACCGCGATGACGGCATCAACCGTATAGTCCCCGCTTCCGGCAAAGCTTTTTAGCGACCGCCCTCGAACCGTGGGCGGAACCATTATCTTCTGCGTTATTGATTCAGTTTCCTTTACCGTGCCAAGCACGCAGCCTGGCTTTATGGCACAACCGGCGCTCATTCCGTCCGCCACCTCAAAATGCCATTTTTTTTCTACGTCAAGAGGCTCAGTGCGCTCACCCGGAAGCAGGAACGCGCCGGATTTTTGCGCCATAGCCTTAAGAGGGCGCTGGATTCCGTCGTAAATTGTGCCCACAAGCCCCGGCCCAAGCCTGAGCGAAAGCGGGCGCTGCATACACGCGACCGGCTCGCCTATTTTCATGCCGGTATCTTCCTCG
>CAKZZR010000229.1 GCA_937885475.1 uncultured Treponema sp. | reverse complement strand
CTTTCCCTACACGACGCTCTTCCGATCTTAGATTATGTGTTATTTTTTAAAAAAGAGAATCTTTTTACATGCGTGTATTTTTTTCTGAGCAAGCATTATTTTTACAGTATAACACACAAATCTGATTTGCAATACATTCTCAATTCGTGTAAATTGTTTGAGTATGAACGGAATTTTTTATGCCGTAAGCACGGGCAGCGGGAATCCTGAGAACCTAACGCTTGGAGCGATTCGCGCCCTCAGCTCTTGCGCTGTGATTTTTTATCCCCAAAGCGAGAAAAACACAATCGCGCTCGACACGATTTCAAAAATCGCCGCAGAGAAAGCAGGAATCATAAAGGACGGCGTACCGGTTGTGGTCTCGCATCAGAATTATAAGGACGCGGAGACGGTGTTCCGTGCGGCGGCGCTTGAGCATGGCTCTGCGATACAATTTGCGGACGAGGCTTCCTCTGATTGTAGAACGGAATTTGTGGAGGCACGTACGGAATGCACGACGGCAGTGCCTGAGCCGCAGGAAAAACAGAATGCACCTTGTCTAAGAATGCGGACGACCTTTTGCCTCTTCGGAACGGAACGCTGGTCGCTCCTTCTGCGTCTGTTCGGCACCGTTCAAGCTCAGAACGCGGTTACAGCGGTGCTTGCGCTAAAGACTGCGATTCCCGCGCTCCCAAAGTCTGCGGTAGAAAAAGGCGTTTCCCGCGCGTTTCTTCCGGGGCGCTTTGAGCTTCATTCCGCTCCAAACGGCGCGACGGTCGTTTTTGACGGCGCGCACACGGTAAGGAGCATTCAGAATACGGTAACGACAATAAAAGAACTGTTCCCGGACAAAAGGATCTCGCTCCTCTTTGCCTGCGCCGGCGACAAGGATGCTGCCGACATCGTTCCGCTTTTCAAGGGAGCTTTTAGCCGCATCGTCCTTCCAAAGCCGCGTACGGTGCGCAAAGCAAATCCGCGCGCACTTTCACTTCTTTTTTCTCAGAGCGGAATGACCTGCGAGGTAATAGAAAACGTGAGCGAGGCGGTGCAAGGTCTTATTTGTCACGCACAAAATGACGATATTCTACTTGTAACCGGATCGTTCTATCTTGTTTCGGAAGCAAAAGGCATATTATGAGAAGTACAAAAGCTGTCATTTATTCAGAGAATCTGCGCGCTAACGTGCGGGAAATACAAAAGAACCTGCAAAGCGGAGTGCGACTGTGCTGCGCGGTAAAAGCCAACGGATATGGAAACGATGCCGTTAATTCCGCGCGTATTTTTGAGGAGCTGGGCGCGGAATACCTTGCGATTGCTGCGGTCTCTGAGGGGATTGAGCTTCGCGCGGCGGGAATACGGACCAAGCTGCTTCTGCTGAGCCTTGCAAGTCCTTCTGAATTTGACCTTATCGTTAAAAATGGCATAACGCCGCTGGTGTTCGATGAGGAATATATCGCGGAATTTGAAAAAGCCTGTAAGCGGAACACGGTTTCTTCTGCAAAAAATGCAGGGCATATAAAGTACGGAGTGTTTCTTGCCGTCGATACCGGAATGGGACGCATCGGCTGCCTTCCGTCGGAGGCGGCTTCCCTTGCGGAGCGTATTTCTTGCTCTAAGTGGATTACATTGGACGGAATGATAACGCATTTTGCCGTATCAGATAGCATCTCTCCTGAGAATATCGCATATACGCGGGCGCAGTATGCGGCTTTTATGGACGCTGAGCAGGCTATCCGTGCGCGCGGCATTAATCCCGGAATCCGCACCTGTGCGGCAAGCGCCGCCTCCATGGCATTCCCTGAATTCCAGCTGGATATGGTGCGTCCAGGAATCATTCTGTACGGCTATTATGCCGACGAGGTTACAAAGGACTATCTATTGCAGAAGGGCGTGCCGCTTGCGCTGCGTCCGGTCATGCAATTTGAGACAGAGGTGTGCGCAATCCGCCGCTTTTCTGCGGGTAAGAGCGTGAGCTACGGACGCACGTGGTGCGCACAAACGGACACGGATATTGCTGTGCTTCCGGTCGGCTATGCGGACGGACTGCTCCGCCGGAACAGCCCGGGCTTATGCGTTACGATAAACGGCAGGGCGTATCCCATTGTCGGCAGAATCTGCATGGACCAGTGCATGGTGGACATCGGCCTGAACAACCCGGACGTAAAGCGATGGGATAAGGCTGTTCTGTTTGGACCCAAAAAGGACGCAGAGCATCCCGAGGCGGAAGCTCTGTTTGACGCTGACGACCTTGCACGCATGACCGGCACCATAAGCTACGAGATAATGACCAGCATTCCCACATCCCGCGTATCGCGCGTTCTCGGTTGATTTTTCAGAGCGGGCGCAATATACTGTTTTCCTATGGTTAGCCTGTTGTATACAATCATCATCTATCCGCTCATTCAGCTCATTGAATTTGCTTTCATGCTGTTTGACAATGTGTTCAAGAATGAGGGAATTTCGGTTATTGGCGTAAGCCTTGCCGTTTCAATCGGAACGCTTCCGCTGTATATCGTTGCGGAACGCTGGCAGCAGGTTCAGCGTGATACAGAAAAGCGCCTTGACCCTGGAATGCAGCGCATAAAGAGCGTGTTCAGGGGTGATGAGCAGTATATGATTCTGTCCACGTTCTATAGGCAGAACCATTATCATCCGCTCATGGCGCTCCGCTCGTCGTTCGGACTTCTGATTCAGATTCCGTTCTTTATCGCGGCATACAGCTTTCTTTCAAATCTTCCCGTCATTAAGGGCGAGTCCTTCCTTTTCATTCATGACATGGGACAGCAGGACGCTCTTTTTAGAATCGGCTCATTCCCGGTGAACGTGCTTCCGATTGCCATGACGGTCATCAACATCATCGCGGGCGCAATCTATACGCGTGGCTTCAAGCTTAAGGATAAGGCGACCATATATGGTATGGCGCTTATTTTTCTTGTGATTCTGTATAATTCTCCGGCGGGGCTGGTCGTATATTGGACTATGAACAACGTGTTCAGTCTTGTGAAGAATATTTTCTATAAAATCAAGAATCCTCTGAAGGTTCTGTACCTTCTTTTGGTTGCGGCCGTGGTCGCGATTGACCTGTACCTTGTTTTCATTCACAACGGATTTTTGCACAAGCGCTTGCTTCTTGCCTTTGCGTGCTCGCTCCTGCTTGCCGCGCCGCTTGTGGTAAAGGGCTGCGTGCGGCTTTTGGATACGGTTCTGCTTCCTCTGGTAAACGATTCAAAGGCTCGCCTTACGCTGTTTCTGCTTTCATGCTTCTCGCTTGCCCTGCTTGCGGGCTTCGTTCTTCCAAGTTTTGTAATCAATTCAAGCGTCGTTGAATTCTGCGATATTGACGGCTACGGGTCCCCGATGTTCTTTTTACGGAACTCAACGCTGCAGATGCTTGGACTGTGCGTGTTTTGGCCGGTCTGCGTTTATTTTTTGTTTCACAGTCGTATTCAGACGCTGATGGCTGTTCTGTTTGCGGCGCTGCTGCTTGCGGGGCTGGGCGACGCGTTCTGCTTCAGCGGAAATTACGGCAACCTGAGCCGCCTGATTACGTTCGATTCAAGCATTACGTCGGCATCCCTTTTTATGAATTTGCTCAACGCGCTCGTTCTGCTCATCCTTCTTGCCCTGCCCGCCACGCTTCTTGCGCTCAATCAGCAGAGGGTGCTTTCGGCAATTACAACAATCGTGCTGATTGCAGAATGTGCGATAACCCTTGTTCACGGTGCGTCAATTTCATCCTCATATAGAAATTACAGGAAGGAGATTGCCGGCGAGGTTCAGCAGGCGACGGAGGTTACGCCGGTCTATCATCTTTCAAAAACAGGAAAGAATGTGTTCGTCTTTATGTTCGACCGAGCGGAAAGCGCTTACGTAGAGGAAATTTTCAATGCCTATCCGGAGCTGTATGACGCGTATTCTGGCTTCACGCTGTACCGCAATGCGGTGAGCTATAATCAGGGAACGCTTTTGGGCAGCCCTGCGCTCTATGGCGGTTACGAGTACACTCCGCTTGAGATAAACAAGCGCTCCTCTCAGACGCTCCGCTCCAAGCAGAACGAGGCGCTGCTTCTTATGCCGCGCATTTTTACCGAGCAGGCTGATTTTAAGGCGACGGTAAGCGATTTGAGCTGGGCAAACTACAGTTGGATTGCCGACATGTCCATTACCGATGACTATGATAGAATCACCGGACTGAACATAGAGCGGAAGTATACGGATTTGTGGGTAAAGCAGAATCCAGACAAGGTTCGTCCGAACATTACGAGCAGCGCGCTCAAGCGCAATCTGGTATGGTTCAGTTTGTTCAAGCTGGTGCCGCTTGCCGTGCGAGACAGTGTCTATGACGACGGAGCATGGTGGTCAAGCGACAATCAGACGAGCGACATAATGGAATTCATCGATTATTACAGTGCTCTTGATTTTATGCGGCAGCTTACGGATTTTACTGCGGAAGGCGATGCCTATTTTACCATTGTGAATGACACGACGCATTCCGGACAGAAGCTTCAAGCTCCGGATTATGAACCGGCTATGGACGTAACGGATTTGGGACCGATACCCTATTCCAGCGTATGGGGAAATGCCGCGATGTTCAAGCGTATGGCTTCTTGGTTGGACTATCTTAAGGAAAACGACTGCTACGATAACTCCCGCATCATTTTTGTAAGTGACCATGGAATTGGAACTGATGAGGGAAAACGCATCTCTGACTATGCGAATTGGTCCTTGGACTACAATCCAGACCATAACAATCCGCTCCTGTTCGTAAAGGACTTCAATGCGAGCGGAAGGCTTACCGTTAACTACGATTTTATGACTAATGCAGATGTTCCGTATCTTGCGACGAAGGATATTGTGCCTGAGCCGCAGAACCCGTTCACAGGAAAGACCATTTCGTTCGTTCCTCCGGAAGCAAAAAAAGCCGAGGGCGTCATCCTTACGCACAACTGGCGACCGGGTGGAAACGGACTGAATACGTTCACCATTCCGAGCGCGGATGTTTATGATGTCTCAAAAAATATATTTGACGGTGTCAATTGGATGCCGCACCCTACTTCAGGAGAAAAATAATGAATACAATGTATCCTTCTTTTTTGTACATTGATCCGGGAACGGGCAGCATGCTGTTCTCCATCCTCATCGGAGCGGCGGCAACGCTGTTCTTTCTTGCCAAAGCAGCGGTCATCAAGCTTAAGGTTCTGCTTTCCGGTAAGAATTCTGACGCGGGAACCGTTGATTCCTCGTACAAACCCTACGTGGTTTATAATGAGGGAAACCAGTATTGGAACGTGTTCAAGCCGGTCGTAGAGGAATTTGAAAGGCGTAAGCTACCGCTTGCCTACTACACCTCCTCCAAGACCGATCCTGTGTTTGAGCAGAGCTATGAATTTGTAAAAGCTGAATATATCGGCGAGGGAAATGCCGCCTTCGCAAAGCTGAATATGCTCAGCGCTGGCTTTGTGCTTATGACCACGCCAGGGCTTCATGTGTATCAGCTGAAGCGTTCTAAGAATGTAAAGCATTATTCGCACGTACTTCACATGCCGAACGACGCGACTACCTACCGTCTGTTCGGGCTTGACTATTTTGATTCCGTTCTGCTTACCGGCGACTACCAGCAGGCTGATATTCGCACTCTTGAGGAGCAGCGCGGCATTACTAAAAAGGAGCTTGTTACCGTCGGCTGCTCGTACCTTGACGTGCTGAGTGAGAAAATCAAGGCGATTCCTGCAGAGGAAAATCATACCTTCACCGTTCTCGTAAGTCCAAGCTGGGGCGACGTAGGCGTTCTTAAAAAATACGGTGAGCGGCTGCTTGATCCACTTTCAAAGACTGGATGGAAAATCATCGTCCGTCCTCATCCTCAGTCCAAAAAATCAGAGGCGGATATGCTTGAGCGGCTTGAGGCTCGCTACAAGGACAATCCCAATGTGGAATGGGATTACAATCGCGACAATATCTATGCCATGAAGCGTGCCGACATCATGATTTCTGATTTCTCCGGAATCATCTTTGACTATACGTTCCTGTGCGACAAGCCTGTTATGTATGTGAATACGGACATGGATTTGCGCCCATACGATGCCTATGACCTTAACAAGGAGCTTTGGCAGTTTGAGGTTCTCAAGAAGATGGGCATTAAGCTTGAGGAAAAGGATTTTGATACCATAAAGGACGTGATTCAGAATGCCAGCGACAGCCCGGAACTTGCCGAGCAGCGTAGGCTTGCAAAGCAGACCGCATGGGCGAATGAAGGTCACGCCGGCGAAAAAATCGTTGACTACATGGTGCAAACGGTGGCTAAGCAATAATATGAGAATTGCCATTGACTGCAGGATGATAGGCTCCGGCGGAATCGGCTCCTATAGCAGCGCCCTGCTTCCATTTTTTATACAGAAGCACGAATGTACGCTCCTGGGTCGTGCGGAGCAGCTGGAGCCGTTCCGCGATTCCAGTGCGGCGCTGGTGGAATGCACCGTTCCCCCTTTCTCCATAAAAGAGCTGCTTTGCTTTCCTGCGGATATCGCAAAAAAAATAAACGCCTGCGACGTGTTCTATTCCCCATACTGTAATGTACCGAGCGGAATAAGGGTTCCGGTTTTTACAACTATTCACGACGTCGTGTTTCTTGATGTAAAGGCGCTTGCCTCTCCGCTGGG
>CAKZZR010000228.1 GCA_937885475.1 uncultured Treponema sp. | reverse complement strand
AGGTGGGCGTAAGGCATACGCAAAGCGTGCCGTCTTTTTTTTGCATCAGGCGGAGCGGCCATATTTTGCAGTCAAACGGTTTTTCTTCGGCAGGAAGCGTGCAGCCCCGGCTTGCGTCCAAAAATGGGCAGGGAGCCTCTTCCTCGCTGTCTGAGGTTTTGTAGCAGCCGGTTAAATCCGGGCTTGCATAAGTGCCGTTTTTGTCTGTCGTTATGCGGTAAGCGATTTTTGTTCCGTCGGAACGCGACGCGTGTCTTTTTATGAACTGCTCGGAAACGAGCGGTGTTTCCCACAGGCTTTGCCGCCGGAACGAGCAGCAGAATTTGCAGCCCGCGCAGGTTTCCTTTGAAAGTACGGCGCTCAGCATTTTGATTCCTCCAGAATACAGTCGTATTTTCCCAGCAGAAGGTCGGGATGATAGGAAAGTTTTGCCTTTCGCAGACCTTCAATGTTCACGTCCTCCTCACGGTTAAGCCATGCGGCATCGCGCTTTGTCAGAAGGTGTTCTGCAAATTTCATGTTGATTGCGGCAAAGCCACCGTTTTCCGCGTAGATTCCGTAGGATTTTTCAAAGTGAATGTCAAAGACTCCCGGAGAGATTTCTGACGCGATGGTCATTGCGGTCGGCGTGCCGTTCACGCGCAGGATGGCGCCGCACAGCTTCAGTTTGTTCCAGTGCGCTATTGCTTCCTGAATTTCAGTGCGCTCAAAATTCATGGATTCTGAGATGCCGCTGGCGCTTTCCTTTTGTTCGGTAAGCCATGCGTCCTCGATTTTTAAGAAGTCCGGCGAGGAGGTTTCGTCATACAGCTCAAACTCAAAGTCCGGGAACGTCTTTGTGAAGCGCGAGACGTGATTCCTCTTCTTGTGATTTTTTTTGCCCGCAAGAAAGGCAAGGTGTTCCGCCGTGTACAGGTAGTCGCTGTTTCCCGCGTCCTGAAAAAACTGCGCCTTCGGAAAATGCTCGCAAAGCCAGGTTTTCTGTGTCTCAGAAAGAAATATGAATCGGAACTGCCCCTCTGTTCCTCTGCAGGTGCTTTGCCAGTCGTCTATGAGCGCCTGAACTGCGCCCTGGGGATTTCCTGTTCCCGCTGGAAATGCGACTCCGTTCCGCCCGCTCAAGTCTGAATGGGAGACGTATTTTCGAAGGAGGAATCCGTCGTAAAAGGCAATCTGAATCTTATATTTATGCCGGAGAAGAAAGATGTTCGCGGCAGACATGTCGCTTCCCATTGCAGCCGTCTCTGCCGCAAGCTTTTCAATCGCATCCAAACTTCCAATGTCCGGCTCTTTCCACTGAATCATCGTTCCATACTAGCATACTCGCTCGGTCGCCGTCAAATCGCTCGTGCGGTACCGCAGGGCTTCAGCATGAAAATAATGATGCGAAAAAGTATAATTTTATGAAGCACAAAATTGGCTGACCGAAGCAAAAAGTGGCTTTTGTGAGCATTTATAAAGTGAGGGTGCGGCAAGCACCCTGTAAATAAAATTCCTTACGCTTTATTCATGCGGAGGCTCTAATACCCCGACGCTTGCGTCGTATAAAGGGTATTAGAGCCGACTGCAATACCTTATGAGAACGAACGATACCCCGCTGCGGCGGGGTTCGTTCATTCATGCGCAACAAAAACGCATTTTTGCGTAGGGCAGACAATTTTCCATGCCAGAATTCTGCTTTGGTTCGCAAGATGTTATTTTCATGCTGAAGTCCTGGCATTTGCAATGGGTATGATTGTAAAACAATGGAAAATTCGCTATAGTTTCCCTATCCTGCTTTTGTGCGGGAACTTCTATTATAAAAGAGGCTTTTCAGATGGCTACATGGGCAAATGCTGACACACTTTCTTCTTGGAAAAAATTGATGTCACTTAAGGGAATGGTTTCGGTTGCGGAGGAGCTTTCTTCTGCAAACGCTGTAAAACGAATCAAGGAATATTCAATTCCTATGGCAGAAGGTCTTACCTACAATTATGCCGCAAAACAGGTGAACGAACAGATTCTTAAGACATTGCAGGATTTGTCTGATGAGGCCGAGCTTCTTGAAAAGTTCGAGGCTCTTTACAACGGCGAAGTTGTGAACACTGGAGAGAAGCGCATGGTTCTCCATCAGCTTACGCGCGGTCAGCTTGGAAAGGATGTATTGGCAGACGGCGTGAACAAGCGCGAATTCTACATCAATGAGCAGAAAAAAATCGCCGACTTTGCAAACAAGGTTCACAACGGCGAGCTTCTGAACGAAAAAGGCGAAAAATACACTCAGGTCTGCCAGATTGGTATTGGTGGCTCTGACCTTGGTCCACGCGCCATGTACCTTGCGCTTGAAAACTGGGCAAAGGCAAACGGCACGTTCAAGATGGAAGCAAAATTCATCAGTAACGTTGACCCTGACGACGGCGCTGCCGTAGTCGCTTCGCTTGACCTTGCCCACACGATTTTCATCCTCGTCTCAAAATCAGGAACTACCCTTGAGACCCTCACGAACGAATCATTCGTAAAGGATTTCATCAGGAAGGCAGGTCTTGACGTTTCCAAGCACATGATTGCCGTAACAAGCGAGACTAGTCCTTTGGCTCACAACCCGGACTACATGCAGGCTTTCTACATGGACGACTACATCGGAGGCCGATTCTCCTCATGCTCAGGCGTAGGAGGAGCAGTCCTTTCTCTTGCATTCGGACCGAAAGTATTCGCAGAATTCCTTGAAGGTGCCGCAGCCGCAGACAAGACCGCAACACAAAAAGACATCCGCAAGAACCCTGCCCTCATGGATGCCCTCATCGGAATCTATGAACGGAATGTTCAGGAATATCCTGCCACGGCAGTCCTTCCATACTCTCAAGGCTTAAGCCGCTTCCCAGCTCACCTGCAGCAGCTTGACATGGAATCAAACGGAAAGAGCGTGAACCGCGACGGCGGAAAAATCGATTACGTGACAGGCCCTGTAATCTTCGGTGAGCCAGGAACGAACGGTCAGCACTCATTCTACCAGCTCCTTCATCAGGGAACGAACGTAACACCGCTTCAGTTCATTGCATTCAGCAAGAACCAGACCGGAAAGGACATCGTAATAGAAGACTCAACAAGCCAGAAAAAGCTCTGCGCAAACGTAGTGGCTCAGATTGTGGCTTTTGCCTGCGGTAAGAAAGATGCCGACCCTAACAAAACTTTTGCCGGAAACCGCCCTTCAAGTCTCATCTACGGTGAGCAGGTTAACCCAAGAACGCTCGGCGCTCTCCTTTCTCACTTTGAGAACAAGGTTATGTTCCAGGGCTTCGTATGGAACATCAACAGCTTCGACCAGGAAGGCGTTCAACTTGGAAAGAAACTTGCAAAGAACGTGCTTGGCGGCACCATGGACGGCGCCCTCAAGGAATACGCAAGCCTGCTGATTAAATAAACGGCTCCAGCAGCACGAATAAAATCGCAGCGCATAAAATCGTCAGCATCGAGCATTAAAAGCCGGTGCTGACTTTTTTTTGCCTATCCGCTTTTTTCATGCGATAATGGACGCATGAATTGCACAGAAAAACAACGTCCCCTGCTCTACAAACCAAAGCGCTTTATGCTTGCGGCAAGCGTGGCAGGTCTTCTATCGTTCATAATCCTTATCGCGCTGGACAGCTTCTATCCTCTGAACACACACCTTGGAATCATTCCGCTCATCCGCTTCAGGAATTATATGGAAACGATTCCCGTCATGCTGTACACGTCGCTCTTTGGCCATACGGCGGGCGCAGTGCTTGTGCTGGCGTTCTTCAGCTTTCAGACGATGAAGTCGCAGTTCCTTATCTTTCACGCATTCCTGCTTTTGATTGCCTCGCTCGTCGCAAACATTCCGCTTGTACGAAAATGGTATGCAAGCATTCCAAAAACGCTGCTCACCATAGTCCTGTTTTCCATAATTCTGGGCAACGCCTGCAATTTTGTGGACACCATCGTTCAGGGCGAATACATTCACATTCACTATTCACTGCTGCAGGAGATGTTCCGGTTTGTAACCGCGCTTCCGCCCAGCATAATCGTATGCGTGCTGAACTATCTGTTCTACAATTATTCCGGGCAACGCGAGCGGAACTTTTTTTCGTCGACGTATTTTATTGCCGAAAACACCGACTACATCAAGACAATCCTAAGCCGGCGGAACAAGAATTCAATCACCAAAACCATGATGTTCCCCATTCTTTTTGAGGCGGTCATCATAATCATCTCGGCCCTCGGTTCGGCAGGCGCACTTTTTTCAAGCCAGTTTGAAACGCTTCCAGATTTGGTAAAAATCGTGTTCATCACGCGCCTTTTCATACTGCTGCTAATCGTAACCATTCCGGTCGTCATCGTCCTTGTGGAGCATCTGAGGAACAACATCACGAACCCCATCGTACTTATGACCAACGCGGTAGAAAACGGTTCCGTCTTTCTTGACCATGAGCAGGCAGACAGCTGCCCCACCGACATTCAGACCCTTCAGATTGAGAACGACAATGAGATTGGCATTCTCTATGATTCCCTGCTGCGCGCCTCAAAAAATTCCCGCAAATATATAGAAAAACTTGAGCAAGAAAAGGAGCTTAAGTCAAATCTGGAAATTGCCAACGCCGCTAACAAGGCAAAGTCGTCGTTCCTTTCAAACATGAGCCACGAAATTCGCACGCCTATAAACGCGGTACTTGGCTTTGACGAGATGATTCTGCGTGCGGCAACCACGCCAGAAATACGCGAATACGCAGAAAACATTCAGTCCGCCGGCAAAAACCTGCTGAGCCTTATAAACGACATCCTTGACTTCTCAAAAATTGAGGCGGGCAAGATGGAAATCATAGAGGCGGACTACGAGCTGAGTTCCGTCATAAACGACCTTATCAACATGATTTCGTTCCGTGCAAAGGAAAAGAACCTTGCGCTGAACGTGGAAGTTGACGAAGGGCTGCCGCACCTTCTGCGCGGCGACGAAATCCGCCTGAAGCAGTGCATTCTGAACATTCTTACGAACGCCGTAAAATACACAAACGTAGGCTCCGTAACAATGCGCATAGGAGGAACGGTAGAGAACGGCTGCCTTAACCTTGAAGTTCACGTCGCCGACACGGGAATCGGCATAAAGACAGAGGACAAGAAAAAGCTTTTTACCGCATTCCAGCGCATCGAAGAGGAACGAAACCGCACCATTGAGGGTACCGGACTTGGCATGAACATCGTCCAGCAGCTGCTTCATCTTATGGGAAGCACATTGAACGTAGACAGCGAGTACGGCAAAGGTTCGGACTTCTGGTTCGTCGTGCGCCAGAGCATAGTCGACGCGGCTCCTATCGGGCAGTTCTCGCAAAAATACAAGGTTGCGCTGCAAAGCTGTGCCTGCTACCGCGAAAGCTTCCACGCGCCGGATGCAGAGATTCTTGTAGTTGACGACACAAAGCTGAACCTTACGGTGTTCTGCGACCTGCTTAAGGACACGCAGATGAAGATTGACACGGCAACGAGCGGCGAAGAAACGCTTGAGCTTGTAGCGCAAAAAAAATACGACATACTCTTCATCGATCACCGAATGCCTGGCATGGACGGAATCGAAACCCTTCACGCAATGCAACGTCTGGAAGCAAACCTTAACAAGGAAACGCCGTGCATAGCGCTAACCGCAAACGCAATCTCCGGCGCAAAGGAAATGTACCTGAGCGAGGGATTTTCTGACTACTTCACAAAGCCTATTGACAGCGCAAAGCTTGAGAAGCTGCTTGTGACCTACCTTCCGCCGGAAAAAGTTGAGCTGTACTGCGCGGAAGAAGCGCCGCCCTCCGCACAGAATGACGGGGCTGCGGAATTTGCGGGAGTGGACGGCATTGACGCACATGCTGCGCTTGCAAACTGCGGAACGGCAGGAACGCTCCGCACCGCGCTTACGGAATTTGCCGGCGCAATCGACGAAAAATCCGCCGCAATAGAGCAGTTTGCCGCCGCCAAGGACTTCAGGAACTACACGGTGCTGGTTCATGCACTCAAAAGCACATCGCGCCTGATTGGAGCCACGGAACTTTCTGAAAAGGCGGCGTACCTTGAGCACTGCGGAGACACGCAGGACGACGAGCAGATTCAGAGCCTTACGCCCGCACTTCTTTTGCTGTACCGCTCCTACAAGCAGAACCTTGCGCCATTCAACGAATCTGGCGCAAACGGAACAGCAAACAGTCCAAAAGAAGCGATGAGCGACGAGAACTTTGCCGAAGCGCTCTGCAGCCTCAGGGAATGCGCCGATGCCTTTGACTTTGACACCGCCGACCAGATTGTGGCTCTTATCGCGCAGTATTCGCTTTCTGAATCAGCCGCACAAAAGTTTTCTACCGTAAAAAAACTGGTAAAGAGCGCTGACCATGACGCGCTCATGAAAATACTATAATATTAATACAAGGAACAGAATATGGAACGAAGCATTTTATTTGTAAGCGAGCAGCAGAGTTTTTTGGTAAAAGCAATGCAAAAATCCCTTATGGAAGCGGGCTTTACCGTGCGCCCCGCCCAACCTGACATCGTGGAAATTCAGCTCATGCAGAATCTTCCCGACATTTTTTTTGTATATCTTGAGGGAAACCTGATAGCCTTCAACGGAACGCTAAAATACCTCAAAAGCCTCATCACCGAGGAAGGAAAGGACCGCGTGCTGTATCTTATTGGAAACCCAGCCGAAATCGAAAGCGCCTGTGCCATCATTCCACGCACGCTCGTTTCGGCAACCTTCATCCGCCCGGTCATGATGAAGGACGTGATAAACAAGCTGAACAGCCTGCTCATGGACGAGGATGCGTTCTCCGGAAGAAAGCGGATTCTTGTGGTTGACGACGATGAGATTATGCTCCGCACGATGAAAAACTGGCTTTCTGCAAAATACGACGTTTTTATGGCAAACTCCGGCATGAACGCAATATCGTTCCTTGCAAAGAACCACGCCGACCTTATTCTGCTGGACTATGAGATGCCGGTAGCGTCAGGGCTACAGGTGTTCGAGATGCTCAAGGCAGAAGAAAACACAAAGCATATTCCGGTGATTTTTCTAACGTCAAAGGACGACAAGGATACGGTCATGAAGGTCATTGCCGCAAAGCCAGAAAAATACCTTCTGAAAACGATGGCTCCGGAACTGCTTGTAAAGAACATAGACGACTTTTTCCGCGGAAAATGAACGATACCCGCCTCGCTGCAAGAGGCGGTATGTGGTCGCCTATCGACCGCAGGTAAGCCTAATGCGCGTCCTTATTCCTGCGCATGGAATCATATTCGCAGGAAATTTGGTACATGGCGGACGCGTCCTGCTCGCCCCAATTTTTACGCACGCGCTCTTCCACCACGCACAGATTCATCTGCGGTGTTTCTGGCAACAACACCATAAACTGAGTCTTGCCGCTCTGAGTAATGACGTCGCTCTGGCGCAGCGTATCCTTAAGGGTCTCTGCAAACTGCTCGATTCCCTCCTCCAGCGGAATGACGGAGCGCTCCGTTTCGCGGACGGTAAAAAGCATGATGCTAACATCTTTTTTGTAATTATTCTTAAGTCGCGCCAAAAAACGGTAGGTCGTCCTGAACTGCTCAAACGGCAGCAGGTACGCGCCCTTCGCCTGATTCCGCTCGCCAAAAATTGCCTCGGCGCTCTTCAAATCTGAAGAAACGGCAGTCTCGCGCTTTTCTTCTGCGGAAGCATCCTTAAAAAAAGCAAAGCCGTGCTTTCCGTTCTGCTTTACGTTGTACAACGCCTTGTCAGCCTTTTTATACAGAGAAGCAAAATCAGTTCCCTCATCCGGCACGAACACGCAGCCCAGCGAGGCACCCAGCGGAATGTTCATGTCCTCGCCCATGAATTCCTTGGCAGCCTCAACGATGTACTTATTTATGAAACGCGCTTTTTTTTCTATTACGACCTCTTCCTGCACGTTCTGACAGAACGCAATGAATTCGTCGCCACCCATGCGCCCCACAAGGTCAATCGGGCGCACCACCGCCTGCAGAATCTCAGAGAAGCGGATAAGAATCTTGTCGCCCATGTCGTGACCGTACAGGTCGTTCACCAGCTTGAAGCTGTCCAAATCTATCATCATCAGAACGCCCTGCGCAGAACGGCAGAGGCTTCCAATCTCGCTTTCGGAGGCAGCCTTGTTCAGAAGCCCGGTCATGGGATCCATTACGCTTGCTTTTCTGAGTCCTTGGATTTTCTCAACGGTTTCTACGATGTTGGCAACGCGGCGCAAAAGCACGTCCGCGCGGAATGGCTTTCTGATAAAGTCCATCGCACCGTTCTCAAAGCCTTTTATTTCGGAATCCTCGTCCGTGTCCGCCGTCATGAACATAAAGGGAACGGCTTTTTTTGTCTCATTCTGAAGCTGCTTCTGAAGCTCATAGCCGGACATTTCCGGCATACGCAGGTCAGAAAGCACCATGTCTGGATTCTCGCGCTTGTACAAAGAAAGCGCCTCGGCACCAGAAGAAGCGCAAACGGTCTCATACTCAGAAGAGAGAATATGATTTGTCATCATCAGGGAAATCTTTTCGTCGTCAACAATCAGAATCTTTTTCATATTCAGATACAATGATAGCACAAAAACCGTGGATTCTCAAACAAAACGCAGAGTTTTATAATAGCGGTGTTTTTTGCGTTATGATAGAATGATGACATGAGGATTTATTTGTGTGTACGCCGTTTTTTTTCTTTAGGCGCGGCAGTGCTGTGGATGGCGGCACTCGTTTCCTGCATCTCGCTTCCAAATACGAACGGCTCCTATCTTACCGACGTGGAGAGCACCAAAATTGTATGGCGGAACGAAGCAGACGGCATTGAGCGCTTTGACTACGCGGATTCCTTCATTGACTACCACATCGTAAAAATCAACCTGCATAAAAAATGGACGTTGGAATCATATCCGCACTCCTCGGACTGGGTGCGCCCTATTTCGGTAAGGCGCTTTGCAAAAAAACATGGGTCGGCGGTCGCTATAAACGCAAATCCGTTTCAATTCACCACAAAATATATTCCGTGGTCAAAAATCAAACCGGTGGGAATCTGCAAGGAAGGAGGAACGCTCTATTCCGCGCCGAATTCGCGCTATGCGGCGCTTGCATTCTACGAGGAGGATGACGGAAGCCTGCGGGCGGACATTGTTGACAGCCAACAGGACTTGGAAGAAACGCCTGCCGTGCATGCGTTCGGGGGCTTTTTTACCGTCCTTCGAGACGGCAAAATCCGCGAATTTCCGCAGATAAACGACGTTCGGAGCGCCGCTGCAATCGCGGACGGCGGAAAGACGCTCTATCTGTTCGTAGGAAAAAATCTTTCGTATCCTGACTGCGCACGGATTTTTTTGCATCTGGGAGCCACGGTCGCAATGGAATTTGACGGCGGCTCCTCAAGCCAGATGGCGGTGCTCGGAAAAAACGCATTCACAAACATTCCGCCCCGGAACGTGGCAGCAATTTTTGGCTTGAAGCGCAAATGACCGCCGCCGCGCCGCAGCCTACTGTATGAGGCAAGCAACCTCATCGTCGGTAAGCTCGCGGTATTCGCCAAGCGCCAGCGCGTTGTCCAGACGCAGCGCGCCAATGGAAAGCCGCTTAAGATAGACAACCTCGTTTGCAACCGCGCGGAACATCCGCTTAACCTGATGATATTTTCCTTCCGTAATGGTAAGCACGCATTCCGTGTCGCCTTTCCATTCAATTTCCGCGCTCTTGCAGTCGGCTGCGTCCTCGTTGTCCTCCGGCGGAATCCGCACGCCGCGCCTAAAAACGTCCGCAATCTTCTGCTGCCCGTCCGCAGATTCCTCGTGCATAAGGCGCACCAGATATGACTTTGGCGCATGCGTCTTTGGGCTGGTCAGGCGGTGCGTAAGCGTTCCGTCGGTAGTAAAAAGCAAAAGCCCCTCAGTGTCTATGTCGAGCCGCCCCACAAGATGCAGATGTTCCTGTAGGTACGGCGTGCGGTATTCGTTTCCAAGGCAGTCAAAGACGGTCTGATGCTTTCCGTCCTTGTTGGCGCTCACAACGCCAGGCTTTTTATTCATCATGATATAGTAATTTTTTTTAATCAGAACAGGCTCACCGTCCACACATACGGAATCCTTGTCGGGATTCAGTTGAAAGGCGGTGTCAAGAATGCGCGTGCCGTTGACGGTAACCTCGGCATTCCGCAAAAGTTTTTTTATTCCCTTGCGGGTGCCAAAGCCCTCGTGAGAAAGGATTTTGTCGATTCGCTCTATGCTCATGTGGCGCTAGCGTTTTTCCATAGGAATATAGTCGCGCGGCTCAAGAATGTTCTTGTACGCAGGGCGGTAGATACGTCCGCCGGCAACGACCTCTTCTATGCGGTGGGCAGACCAGCCGGCAATACGCGAGATGGCAAAAATAGGCGTGAACAGCTCACGCGGAATGTTCAGCATGGTGTACACAAAGCCGGAATACAAATCCACGTTGGCGCAAATCTGCTTGTCGGAATTGTGAACTTCCATGATAATCTGCGGCGCAAGCTTTTCTATAAGGCGGTACAAGTTGAATTCCTCAAGCATGTTCTTTTCCTTTGCAAGATGCTCCGCCTTGTCACGCAAAAGAAGCGCACGCGGGTCGCTGATTGTATAAACGGCGTGTCCCATTCCGTAGATTTTGCCGGAATAGTCAAAGGCTTCCTTGCGGGCAATTTTATACAGATATTCCTTAACCTCGTTCTCGTTTGACCAGTCCTTTACGTTTGCCTTTATCTCGTCCATCATCTCTACCACGCGGATATTGGCTCCACCGTGGCGGCTGCCCTTAAGCGAGCCGACAGCAGCGGCAATCGCAGAATAGGTGTCCGTATCTGCGGAAGAAACCACGTGAACGGTAAGAGACGAGTTGTTACCGCCACCATGCTCAGCATGAAGGATGAGCGCAAGGTCAAGCACCTGCGCCTCAAGCGTGGTGTACTGCCCGTCCGGGCGGATAAGGTGAAGGAAATTTTCCGCAGTTGAAATGCCCGGAAGCGGATTGTGAATGTACATGGATTTCTGCTCGTAGTAGCGGCGGCGCGCCTGATAGCCGTACGCCGCAAGCGTAGAAAAGCGGGCTATAAGCTCAATGCACTGACGCAGTATGTTCGCAACGGAACGATCCTCCGGAGCCGAGTCATAGGAATACGAGGCAAGCACGCCGCGGGCAAGCTTGTTCATGATGTCGTTTGACGGCGCCTTCATAATCATGTCTTCGGTAAAATTGGGCGGCAGCACGCGGCTGTGCCCGATGAATTCGCGGAAGTCGGCAAGCTGCTTTGCATTGGGAAGCTCGCCGAACAAAAGAAGATACGCGCACTGCTCGTAGCAGTAGTCGTCATGGGATTCCGCATCCTTCACCAAATCAACCACATCATAGCCGCGGTACATAAGGCGACCAGGAACAGGAATTTTCTCGCCGTTCGCACCGATGTCGTAGCCGACTACATCACCAATCTTTGTGAGTCCTACAAGAACGCCGGTTCCGTTCGCATTGCGCAGTCCGCGCTTAACGTCATATTTATTGTATAAATCGGGGTTGATGGGGTCGTTTCGTTCAGCAAGAACAGAAAGTTTCTCAATAAATTTTTTCTGAATGGTTACGTCGCTCATATCAAAGCCCCCTTTTTGTTGCATAAATATTCACTGCCTTTGCGCAGATTTTTATAATTATACAATTTTAGGAATGCTGTAGCAAGGGAATCACCATTTTATTTCTCATTTTCTTCATTATTTATATTGACTATTCAGTTCAATATCGTCATTGTTCCTTTATATGCACAAAAGCTGCGCGTTGCTGCCGGCTTATTTTTGATGAACAGAGGTTGCTTGAATGAAAGGAAGTCAGGTTGCCATTGATCACGTCTCAAAGCGCTTCGGAGATTTTGTTGCGCTTGACGACATTGATTTTACCATCAAGCAGGGCGAATTCTTCACGCTGCTAGGACCTTCGGGCTGCGGAAAAACAACGCTCTTGCGTATTCTTGCGGGATTTGAATTCCCCGATGAAGGCACGGTGCTTTTTGACGATTTTGATGTTACCGACCTTCCGCCGAACAAGCGCCAGTCCAACACGGTGTTCCAGAATTACGCGCTGTTCCCGCATTTGTCAGTTTACGAAAATGTCGCGTTTCCCTTGCGACTCCAAAAACTTCCCAAAGCCGAAATTGACGAAAAAGTGCGAAAATATGTGCATTTGGTAGAACTTGACGAGCATATCCACAAAAAGCCGAACCAGCTTTCAGGCGGGCAAAGGCAGCGAGTTGCGATCGCTCGCGCGCTGATTAACGAGCCGAAAGTTTTGCTCCTTGACGAGCCGCTTTCCGCGCTTGACGCAAAATTGCGCTCAAATCTTTTGGTGGAACTTGACCGCC
>CAKZZR010000227.1 GCA_937885475.1 uncultured Treponema sp. | reverse complement strand
TGAACGGCTTTACAAAGCGGCTGAACAGAACGGTCCTGCATACGTCTGTAACTGGGCGTGAAAACCTTAAGGGTGTGCGCGGTGCGGTGTATGTGTGCAACCACGTGAACAAATATGACGCGCTTGCGGTTGTGTATGCCCTGAAATTTCGTCCGCTCAAGATTATGGTTGCGGAATTCAATAACCGCCCAGGCTTTTTGGGCGACATGATGCGTGCGGCGGGAATTCTTCCGCTTAAATTCACCCGGGAATGCATAAAAAAATTCGGCGACGCGGTGCGGTATTTTCTTTCCAGGGGAACGGGCGTGCTGTTCTTTCCGGAGGGAAGCGAATGGTGGTGCTACAAAAAGCCGCGCCCGATGATTGATGGCGCGTTCCATTATGCCGTGCAGAACGATGTGCCGGTGGTTCCGCTGTTCATTACCTTTTCTGATTCGTGCGGAACGGACGCTCTTTTACTGCCGGACTTTACGGTGAACATCCTTGAGCCTATTTATCCTGCCGACGTGCAGGCTTCAAACCGCAAGGAGCTGAGCCGCGCGCTTAAAGAGAAAGCAGAGCAAAGCTGGCGTGCTTGCTACGAGCGAGTGTACGGCGAGCGGCTGTAAGTGTGCGTTTCTTTTGCGTTATGTGCGTTCTGCAGCCGCTTTTTTACAGATAAAGTCGCAGAACGCGCATATGTCGGTCGTTTTTCCTGGCAATTCTTTTTTTACTTCCTTTATTTTTGAAGAAAGCCCATGTTCGTAACAGAGCTGGATCATGGCGTTCTGCGTGGCGTTGTGCATGACGCTAGAAAATCCGTCCTGTATGCGTCCAAGAAGCAGGGCGCTGTTCTCATTTGCAAAGCCGCAGCATGGGGCTACGCTCCCGTTTGGATGAACGAACAGAATTTGTCCGGGACCTTCGCAGAAGTCGTCCTTGAACCATTTTTTTGCGCTCCACGCGCTTTTGCTGGTGCTTAAGAAGGACTGCTCCTCGCGGTAAATGGCAATCATAACGCCGCTTTCCTGGTTTTTAAGGTATATCACCCCGCGCCCGGTCTTTTTGCAGAGGCTGGATGACTGCGTGCAGGCGAATGCGTTTTTGAGCGCCTCAAGGTTCTGCGCGTCGCGCGCTTCCGCTTCTTTTGTTCTATTTATTACTGACTGAATTTCCACCATGTCGGCTCGCTGCCAGATGCGGTGTATGGCGTTTATGAATGTGATGATTCGCTGGGCGCTCTGAGCGTGGAAGGTGTCCCAGCTTACGGCAATCTTTCCGTCAAAGCCAGCATCGTACAGGCGAGAAAGGCGTTCGTTCAGCTCATTCTGGTCGCGCCACCATACGCCGTTTGTTATGATGCGGTCAAACAGCAGGTCTTTTTGCACGGCTTCCCTGGTAATCTGCTCAATGCAGTCCTGATTTAAGAACGGCTCCCCGCCAGAAAAGCCGACGCGTTCTATGCCCTCTGATTCGCGCAGAAAGCGGCATGCGTCATCTGCGCTCAGAGAGCTGTCGCTTCGGCTTACAAAGCAGTGCGCGCAGTGCAAATTGCAGCAGTCCGTTACTGAAAAGATAATCTCGTCCGGGCAAAAGCCTCGTCCCATTCGTTTCATGAAGCAAGTGTAGCACATTTTTTTGCTGGGTCAAAGAGCAGCTATTCAGAGCAAACGCATTATAAGATTTCGGAATTAAGAAAATGCTGTTTGCACTAAAAAATAGCTTTCAGTCGAGTTTAGTCTTTCAAAAGCGCACGCTTGCGTGCTACACGCTGTTTGTGTCATAGTAACTATTGAACCTGTCGCTGGCGCGACAGCCACAAACAGAGTGTTTTTGAAAGCCGCAAACTCTCCTTTGCGTTATTTTTTTTTCAATTTTCGCTTATTTTATACGTTCGGAATTACAATGCCTTTGCACTGCTTGCAATCTATTCTTCAAACAGCTTTACAATCTCGTCCTTGTGCTTTTTTCCCTGAACGTCAACAGGAATAGCATCCAGGAACCGCCATTTTTTTGGAATGACGACGTTCTCAAAGAACTGAAGAAGGTAGTCGTGAAAATGGCGGTTTATAAGATATTTTTCCACACCTTCAAATTTTGCCTTTCCGTCCTTGCTAAGGACTACGGCTGCCGCAAGGTACTGGCGCACGTCGTTCTGCAATGCCACGACCTTTACGTCGCTCACAAGACCGCTCTGCAAAAGGCGTTCCTCCACCTCCGGGAGCGAAATCCGCTTTTCCTCGATTTTTACCACGGAATCGCTTCTTCCCTTAAGAAGGAATCGTCCGTCATCAAAAAATTCCGCAAGGTCTGCCGTGGCAAAGCCTTCCGGGTCTTTTATGTACGGAGAGATGATTCTAAGGCAACCGTCCTCGCCAAGCCACAGCTTTGCGTTATCAAACGGCGTAAACTTAAGCCCGTCCTTGTTCTGCTGGCGGTATGCGATTCCGCTAGTTTCCGTGGAACCGTAAACCTCAAGCGGGCAGAAGCCAAAAAGCTTTTCTGTGCTTACCGCAAGCTCCGGGCTGCACGCGCCGCCGCTCGTAAAAATCCACGTGTTTTTAAGCGGAAGCTTTTCTTCTATCTCAACGGTTCGCTTTAAAAATGCAGGAGTCGCGATAATCATATACTCGTCGTCGTCAAGGCTCTCAAATTCCTCCGGGAACGTGATTCTTGTGCGGCGGAACGGAACTCCAAGCGTGAACGGAAGCGACGAGCCGAACAAAAAGCCATAGATGTGATGCTGGCTTACCGTCGTAACAAGCTTTCGCGAGGTGAATTCCTTTGCCCACTTTGAGATGATGAACGCGTTGTCCTCCTCAAATTCCTTCATCCGCTGCGGAACTGCCTTTGGCTTTCCTGTTGAGCCACTTGTATAAAGGATTATCCTTGTTTTCTCGCTGTTCAACTCAGGAATGCCGCGTATGAATTTTTCATCAGGCACCTCGCCTTCCTCGATTATCTTCTGAATCGAAGTTGAATCCGGAGCGTTCTGGTCGGTAAGGAATTCCACGCCGTCCTTCTTGATTTCCGCGATGTAACTTTCAGAAATGTTCTGCGTAAGCAGGATGCGCTTCTTGCACTGCAAGAGAGCCACGAACGTGCACAAAAAGTACCAGTAATCCTCACAATGAAGGATCCAGTCGTCCGCGCTGTTCTTTTGCACAAAGGCACGCATTTTTGCAGAATCCACAAGAAAATCCTTCCACGTCTTGTATTTTTTGCTCGTCCATTTTTCCTCATAGCAAAGGATGTGATTGTCAGGTCGGCTGTCTGCCTTGAATTTCGTAAAAGAAAACGCCTTTGTCATTTTTTTATCCACCATTTTTCTAACAATAAATTCCACGGCAAAAAGAAGCCCCATAAGCACGTAGGAAACGCCACCGTTGTACACAGACCAGATTTTGTCGTTCAGCTCATCGCTCCCAAAATTGTGAAGGGCGGTGTATGCCGCTATACTACCATTTATCACAAAAAAGCAACACCACACCACGGTAACTTTTTTGCAGTATGAATAAACCTCTTTCTCAAACGAAGAGCCGATTATCGAACGGTCGGCAAGGGTCGCAAAGCGGAATATTATGTTAGGCTTAAAGAACAGCGACGATGCGAACACGCTCAAAAGAGTCGCGCTTATCACGACAGAATAAAGCTTAAGGAAAACCTTCTGATTGAAGACAAAGCACAAAACTCCTGCCGCCAGGAACAAAGCCGAAGAAAGAAGCGGTCGCAAGTCCATAACGCCCCTCGTGCCTTTTACGTCAGAGCCGCCAGCACTTTCTGAACTCACGGCACTTTTGCCAGAAGCCGCCTTCCTGCTTCCCGTGAACGCAAGGAAGAACGCCGCCGCCAGAGCCACTATGCAGAGCGAAAGAACGCGCGTCGGAATCTTAAAGACCACCATCAGCGTGAACACAAGCACCGGGTACAGCGCCCCCATGACGTAAAAAAGAACCTTAAGGAATTTCTTCATAAAAAAAACGTAGCATAAGCGCGGAATAAATGCAAATGCCCCTTCCACGCCACGCCAAAAAAAAAACACCGCTCGCAACGGAACGGTGTTCTCAGCAAACAAGCAGGAATTAGCCCATGTACGGAACAAGCGCCTCAACAACATCCTGAACAGTCTTTACTGTCTTGAAGATTGCAGGATCAAGCTTTGTATCAGCCGGCATGAATTCCTTCATTTTCTGAATCAAGTCGATGGAATCAATGGAATCAAGTTCCAAATCATCAAACAAAGTTGCATCTGGAGTGATAGAGCCTTCATCAATTTCAAATTCTGAAACAAGGATATCCTTGAGTTTTCCAAAAATTTCGTCTTTAGACATAGTAAACCTCTTTTAATTTAGTTTGCACGATTGGCAGCAATGTATTCAGCCAAAGCATCTACTGATGCAAAGTGTTTTTTATTATCCGCACTTTCAGAAGAAAATTTTACGCCAAAATGCTTTTTAAGCCCAACGCCAAGCTCAAGAGCGTCAATTGAATCAAGTCCGAGACCTTCACCAAACAACGGCTCCGAATCCACGATGTTTTCTGGAGTGATGTCTTCAAGCTGAAGTGTAGAAATAATAACTTCTTTGATTTCTTTTTTCAGTTCGTCCATTTGCACAGAATATCACAAACAGCGTAAAAAAGCAACCTACCTCGCTATTTGCTCATGGAAATCAATTTTTGATGTATAGGTATTAAAAAAAATAGCTTCCAGTCGAAGTTCATCCTTCAAAATCGCAAGCTAGCTTGCTACACGCATTTTTGCCTTGGAACTTATAAAGTTTGCCGCTTACGCGGCAACAAAAATGGGTGTTTTTGAAGTCTGCAACTTCTCCTTCGCGCTATTTTTTATGCATCTTCCTATAAAATTGATTTCCGTGCTATTTGCTGAACATAGCCCCCATATTCTCCGTTTCCATGACGGTAATTTTTGCGCTTGCGGCAGGCTCTGCGTCGCCCTTTGCGGCATACAGATTGCACAGGTAGCGGTACGTGTGCGTTTCCTCGTCGCGATAATCCTCGGCAATCTTCATCTGGCAGGTCGTACCCTTTGCAAGAAAGCCGACCGATGCCTTAAAGTCAACGACGCTCAGAATCATTCCCGGGAACGGTGTGCGCCCCTTGATTTTGTTGGTGATTCCGGTAAGCGCAGAAACCCCCTGCGCCATAAGCTCAAAGCCTGCCCATGTTGGAATTCCGCCGAATTCCTCCTCGTAGAAAATGCAGTCCTCGGTGATGTCGTATTCGCTGGTAATGGTGTGCTTGTCAACGTCGTGCTGGGTCACGCGGCTAAGCAGGAACATCTTTCCCTTGTGAGGAAGATAATTTATAAGCTCATCGCGCTCAATAAACTGACCAACATTCTTTGGTTCAACATTCGACATATAATTCCCCTTTTGTGGTGATGTATTTAATGTTCAAAACTGATTTCGATTTTTTTGTTCTTCACTTCCAGCTTTGTCATTTTTATTCCGGCGGAAGTGAGCATCTTTTTTGATGCGATGGTCGCCTTGTCTTCGGCATATTTGTCGTACAAATAAATTACCTCGCTCAACCCAGACTGAATGATTGCCTTTGCGCATTCGTTGCATGGGAATAAGTCCACATAAATTTTTGCACCGGTCAAATCTTTTCCACGGGCGTTCAGAATGGCGTTAAGCTCCGCATGAACAACATAGCTGTATTTAACGTCGTCGCCAGTGCGGTTCCAGGTGTACACATCGTCAGAGCAGCCATAAGGGAATCCGTTGTAGCCTGTGGAAAGAATTATGTTGTTCTGATCCACAATGCATGCCCCAACCTGCGTATTCGGGTCCTTTGAGCGCTTTGAGGCAAGAATGGCAACGCCCATAAAATATTCATCCCAAGAAATGTAGTCCGTCCGCTTTTTTGTGATTTCCATACGATTATCTTCTTCCTATTATAACACTGGCATTGCTTCCGCCAAAAGCAAAAGAATTGCTCATGCACACATCAACAGATTTTGTCCTGTCCGTAATATTCAAGGCAGGAAGCTCCTCGTCCTGGACTCCGTCCCAAACCTGAACCGGAAGCAAAGCGTTTTCTTTTTTGTGATTCTGAACCAGCGCCTCAAAGCAAACCGCAAGCTCCAGGGCGCCAGCGGCTCCCAAGGTATGCCCGGTAAGTGGCTTTGTAGTGCTGCACGGAATTCTATATGAGCCAAAAACTGAAGCCACAGCCTTTGCTTCCATGCTGTCGTTGAATTTCGTTCCTGTTCCGTGCAAATTCAGGTAATCAATCTGCTCAGGACTCAAGCCGCTCCTTTGCAGCGCCTGTGCCATTGCGCGGGCGGCACCGTCTCCGCTTGGATCAGGGCTTGTCATGTGGTAGGCATCCGCACTTTCACCGTAGCCCAAAAGCTCAATTCCAGTTCCGTCAACATCATCCTTTGAAAGAACAAAAAAAGCGGCCGCCTCGCCTAGCGTTATTCCGTGCCTGTTCTTGCTGAACGGATTTGTAATCTGCGGTGAAACTGCCTCAAGTGAATCAAAGCCCATCAAAACCGTGTCGCTTGCAATGTCAACGCCACCTGCAATAACGGCATCGCACAAGCCGGAACGGATGAGCTCCGCCGCCTTTATTACGGCCCCTGCACTAGAAGAACACGCCGTACTGAATGTAAGTGCAGGGCCTTTCAGAGCGTATTTTTCGGAAATGAACGTCGCAACGTAGTCAGCACCCTGAATCTCAAGTGAATAGTCAGGCGCAAAACTGCCCCTTTCAAAATAAATGCTGTGCCCTGCCACGCTGAATTCCGTACCGTTGTCGCACGAGCCAACGCAAACGCCAAGGCGTTCTGCCCCATATTTTTTTACAGCCGCTTCAATCTGAACCTCAAGCTGGGCAAGACATGATTCCTCAATCCGCATTATGCGCATGTCATAGCGCGCGCCGGACTTTTTCTGCAACAGGGAATCATCTATGCGCGCGGCAAAAAATTCCTTGCCGTTCAGGGCGCGAACCTTTTTTATGCCGCCCTGATTTCCACTTATGCAGGAAGCCCATAATTCCTGCGCAGAACTTCCCGCCGCGCACAAAACCGCCGGACGAGACAAGAATACCGAGCCGCTCATTCCGAAGCCTCCTGCAGGGTATACTCATAGCCGCGCAGCTTATTGTGAATCACAATCGTGCCCGGTTCCTTTATAACTTCCTCAATAAGGAAGGGACCGTTGTAAATGCGGCGAACTTCCGAAGAGGCGGGATTGTCGCCCTTGTCAACGGTAATCTTCATGCGAATGGAATGCAGCGCTTTTTTAAGCTCCGCAACGGAATAATATGCAAACTGCAAGTCCGCAAGAATGTATTCAGCCTTCAGATTTTTTGGAAAAATCGCCGAGTCAAAATTGACCTTCATGCCGTCGTAGCTCAGCGTTCCCATGCCGGTTCCAAAATCATTGAACAAAGAAAGAAAAATCCCCTGCTTGTCAGCCTGAAGATATGAAAGCAACGACATTGTCTTTTCGCCAAAATTTGCCGTCAGAAGCTGCTGAACCTCAACGTCGGACTCAATGCAGTCCGGCGGCAAAAGGTAGAATTTTTTTACATTCGTAATGTAGATAGGAGAAAAATCAGATTCAGAAATAAGTTTTGTACTCGTGCAGCCCGAAAAAAAAGATGCGCCCAACAGAACTATAACTGCAAAAAAAAGCGGTTTCTTCATTATAGTTCTGTATTGTAAATTTTATCGTGCAATAAGTCAAATGAACAGGGCAAACTATAAAAAATAGCGCAAAGGAGAAGATTTGTTTTCAAAATCACTCTGACTTTAGCTGTCGCGAAAGCGACAATTCAATAGTTCCTTTGCTAAAGTCAGCGTGAAGCCGGCTAGCCGGCGTTTTTGCAAAACAAAGTTTCGACTGGTAGCTATTTTTTAAAGGTAAATTGCACCCTTTTAATTCTGGAGTTTTATAATACGTTTGCCCTAGTCAAATGAAGGACTAAAATCCACAAGACTTCTGCATCCATGCACGCATTAAAAACGGGCGCGTGTATAGAAGAACGTGCTTACGTACGCGGTTACCAGACCAATGAAAATGGATAGACCTATCATATGAACCGGCACAAACTGACTGAGCGCCAGCGCCCCGAATGAAACCGCCGTCGTAACGAACGAAAGCGCAATGGCAAACGGCTCAAGGCGCGCATTGCCAGTCTCATCGCCGCGCTTCTCATTCTCAAGCATGTAGATTACATAATCCAAGCCAAGCCCGAACACCAAAATCATTCCGGTAATGCTGAAGAATTCCAGATGAATGTTGCACAGCGCAAAAATTGCCGAAGTCCACAGCACAATCAAAAGCGGAACTGAAACAATCTTGCACGTCTGCTTGAGCGAATAAAAGAACTTAAGCACTATGAACAGAACGATGTATACGATTACGAACATCCGCAGAATCATATGGCTCAGCTTGTCCAAATCCTGATTCATCTCGCGAACCTTGCTTATGAAGAACACATTCTCGTTGTCTGCGAGCGACTTGTAGCCGTCGTAATCAAGAACGCTCACCGGAAGCACGACGGAATAATATTTACCTTCAATTTCGCCAAGCCAAGCGCTGCTTACCGAAGAAAGCAGGTATTCCGGAATATTTTCGCCAATGACGGCAAAATCGCCTTCCGTAGATGCAAAGGCACTGCGAAGCGCCGCGGCTTCCTCTGTACCGTAGCCCAAATACGAGTACTGCTCGTCTGCAAGCGGCAAAAGCCTGGCGGCTGCCTCGCGCGAACGCTTTTGCTTTGCGACCGACGGAACAAAGGCGCTCGTGCATACAAAGCCGCCCTTTTCCTTGCCGGCGTTCATCTCGCGCAGTTTTGCGGTAAGCACCTCCTCATTCTGCAATGTCTGGTCGGCAGTGTCGCCGCTTACAATGAACCAACCGCTCGGATTGTATTGCAGAACCTGAGCCGCTTCCTTCTCATACTGAAATTCTTTGCCTTCCATTTTGTAAAGGCGGGCAAGGTTGTTCTCAATCTTAAAATTCTTATGGAACACAAGCAAAAGTCCGATTGAAAGCACGAACATGACCGTTACCACGATGCGTCCAACCAGCTGCTTGTTATACCATGATGGCGTATAAAAAAACTTGAGGAGCGGAATGTCTCGCTTTGTTTTTGGAACCGGAATGAACGGATACACGCACAACACCGTAAGGAACGTGCTTATGATACCGCTCATGCTGAATACAGCCATCTGCTTGAGCAAATTGAACGGCGCAAAAACCAAGATAAAATAGCACAGCACCGTAGAAAAGAGCGAAAGCGAAAGCCCCTTGATAAGGTGATTGCGCACCTGATAGCCGCGATGGCATTCCGTGTTGCCCTTCCATGTGATGAAGTAATGCAGGCTGTAGTCAATGCAGGAACCAATCAGCGACGTTCCAAAAACGAGCGTAAGAACATGCATCTTGCCAAAAATTGCAAGCGTTGCGCAGATTGCGACACTCGTGGACCAAAAGATAGAGCCTATGCTGAACACAATCGGATGCGGGCGCTTAAAAATCATAAGAAGAATGATAAGAACAATCAAAAGAGACACCGTAGAGATTATGGAAATCTCGCGGCTTGCGTTTGACGAGCTTTTGTAGCTGTGGAATGGCGTTCCCGAATACACAAAATGAGTGCCATCTTTTTCAAGCGGGTCGCATACCTCGTGAATCTGAACGACGGCATTGGTCTTGCTTGCAAGGGCAGCGCCTTCCTTGCTGAGCACACCGCGAATCATGACGTACCACATAGGCTCGGTAAGTCCTTCAATTCCCTGAGGCTGTATGCAGCTCGCAAGCACGCCGTCCTTAAGCGACATCTTCGTTCCAGAATCCTGAAGCTGCGTAAGATAATTCTGCAAATCGTGCTCAGCAAGCAGGAACGGATCCGTCTGCAAGTTTTCCAGCGGAGTGATGGTAAAGCCGCCAAACGCCGTTGCAAGGGCATTCTGCGCAAATTCTTCCGCGCCGCCGTCGGTCAAGGACGCAATGGCAGCGTCATCAAGCAGATTGTATTTGTATGTATTGATGAATTTTAAAATCTCGCCAAAGGAATTCATGTCCTGATACAAGGACACGGATTTAAACCGCGGGCTGCCCTCCAGCTTGGAATACACTTCCTCTGCAACGGACTTTGCCGTTTCAAATTCTTTGTTGGCAACAAGAATAAAAACGTTCTGTCCGGTAACCTCGGTCAGTTTTTCGTCTGCGGCGTTGAGCGCCTTTCCCATAACGGGCTTTGGCAGCATGTTGAACAAATCCGCGTCAACATTCACTCCACGCGTAAAAAAAACAACGGCAAACGCGGCAAAAATCACCGCATGAAATGCAAGCCAGACCTTAAGAAAGGTCTTATTTTGCAATGAAGTAAGCTTTTTCAGCATCAGTCAGTTCCTTTGGGTATTTTTGGTCGGTGAAATTGTATGTAATCGTGTCATTCGTGGCTTCCGTCATGACAATTTGGTTCAAGTCAGCAAAAGAAGAAGAAACGCTTCCTCCGATTTGTATTGAAGAAAGAATTTTTGCAACCATGCTGTCCTTTGGAGTAAGAACCGCCTTCCATGTGGAGCCAGCAGAAGAAAAGCTCACGTTGAAATTCTCAGCGATTTTTGCAGAATCTCCGCCGAATACCGCGCTCAGCGTTGTGGAAATGCTCGTAAAAATCTGGTTTGATGACGCGTCAATAACGGTCTGCTTTCCGTTCGCCATAGTCTGAATCACGCTGGTCATTCCTACTGCCAAAGTTGAAGGAAACGGCTTTTCGGTCTTCCACATGATTCCGTCCAGACTGAAAATAAAGGTTCCGCTGGATTTAAGAGAACGATTAACCGCAGAAATTGTCTTTATCTGCGTGAAATTTCCGGTCATATTCGGATGCTCGGCAAGCTTTTCGCACACGGAAGCAAAGGTATGCCCCGCACCCTGCGCGAACGAAGAAAAACTCATCATGCAAACTGCGGCAAAAACAGCCTTCATCAGTCTTTTCATTTTTCACCTTCTGATTTGATGTAAGATTCAACTTTTTTTATCATAGTTTCCGGACAAACAAAGCACGACTCATTTTTTTCGATATCCAATGCCATTTGCACAGATTCAGCGCGGGTCGTAAGCTCGCCCTTGCTGTTAAAAATCTCATATTTAATTTTAAGGCGGTTCTCATATTCGATAAGATACGATTTGATGACCGCTTTCTCGCCGAAATACAAGGAACGGATATACTTAAGGTTCAATGTTACCACAGGAAACGCATAGCCGTCGCGAACCATTTCCTTATATCCGTAGCCGATTGCGTCCAAAAGCGCGCAGCGGCCAACTTCCATGAACTTCACATAGTTTCCGTGCCACGCGACGTTCATAGAATCCACATCATAAAATTCAACAGTGAATTCCTTTTCTACACAACAGAGAACTTTTTCCATTTCACCGCCCCTTTTATCCACATGTAGATTTAAAAGTATAGCAGAAAATGAAAGTATAATAAAGTACAGTTTCAATTACAGGCAGGGCTTCTGCATTATAATTCTGAACGTATAAAATAATGTAAAAAAAATAGCGCAAAGGAGAGTTTGCGGCTTTCAAAAACACTCTGATTGTGGCTG
>CAKZZR010000226.1 GCA_937885475.1 uncultured Treponema sp. | reverse complement strand
AAAGCAGCGCGATGAACGCAATTCCAACAAACTGAATATAGTATAGAATTTTCGGATTCATTTTTCTACGGAAAACCAGCTCGATGAGCGCAAAAAGAATAAGACCGCCGTCAAGCACCGGAACCGGAAGCAGATTCATGATAAAAAGCGAGATGCTTATGATTCCGGTAAAGCTAAGCAGATTGACGATTCCCGTCCGCAGGCTTTCGCTGAATGATTCCTTCACCACGGTTCCCATCATGTCGGCAATGCGTGCTGGACCTGAAACAGTCTTTGTAAGGTCAACGCCTTTGAACAGCGTGAAAATTCCTTTTACGGTAAGTGCCGTCATTTTTGCGCATTCCGTTGCGCCCTTCAGAAGGGCTGGAAAGAACGAACGGCGCGGCTCCGCATATTTTTGCGCGCTGTCAGGAATTGCCGCGAGCCCTATTTTTCCGGCTCCGCTTTCCTTATCCAAATCGGTATGCACGGAAAATACAAGCTGCTCGCCGTCGCGCTCAACGGTTACGTCAATGTCCTCATCCGGGCGGCTTGCAACCTCTGTCAGAAGGTCATTGAAATTGGTGATTTTCGCGTTGTTTATCCTAAGAATCCGGTCACCGGAACGAATTCCTGCGTCCGCGGCTGCGCTGTGCAGCTCAGGATACGTGTCCGTCGCAAGATTCACCTGATTTGAATATGAATAGTACGAATAGCCGATGAGCGCGATAATCGTAGAGCCTAGGAATGCAAAGAACAAATTATGAAAGGGACCTGCTAATGCAATCAGAATCCGTTTGAGCGGGTGAATGCCGTAAAGCGAGTCAGGTTCTGCGTCAATGAAAGCGCTCTGATTTTCCAGAGCGCGCAAAAAATCCTGCTCGCCCTTCATGCCACAGTAGCCGCCCAAAGGAACAAGTGAAATGCGGTAATCCGTGCCCCTTACTGTTTTGTGCAGAAGCACCGGCCCAAAACCGATTGAAAAGGATTCCACCTTCACATGGAACAGCTTTGCGGCAAGAAAATGTCCCAGCTCATGAAAAAAAATCAGGAAGCACAGGCAGAGCAGCCCCAAAATGATTCTCATAGCAGTTCCTTTGCTACGGCACGCGCCTTTTTGTCCTGCTCGAACACATCGTCAAATGTAAGTGGCAGGGCAGACCAATCCTTGTCCAGAACGCCACGCACGATTCTTGCAATGGATGTAAAGCCTATTTCTTTGCTTAAAAATGCCTGCACGGCAACTTCGTTTGCGGCGTTATAGGCAATCGCGTATGATTTATTTTTTCGTGCTACCTCAAATGCATACTCAAGCATGGGAAATTCCTTTGTCCTTGGCTTGAAGAACGTCATTGTCTTGTCAAACAAGTCAAACGGCTGCAGATACGATTCCTTGTTTTCTGGATAGGTGAGGGCAGAAAAAATCGGATGCTTCATGTCCGGGTCCGAAATCTGTGCGTAGAGCATTCCATCCTTTGTACGAATGAGGGAATGAACAAGGCTCTGTGGGTGTACGACCACCTGAATCTTGTCGGCAGGAATGTCAAAAAGACGGTTCGCCTCTATCACCTCAAGCCCTTTGTTTGCAAGCGTCGCAGAATCAACTGAAATCTTCTTGCCCATATTCCACGTTGGATGGTGCAATGCGTCCTCAACCGTTACATTCTCCAGTTCGGCAGCAGAATAGGTTCTGAATGGCCCCCCGCTCGCCGTAATGATGACAGAATGAATGTTCTGCGCTCCTGTCTGGCGGATTAAATTGAATAGCGCGGAATGCTCTGAATCAACAGGAATTATTGCGGCTCCGGTGTCATGGGCAAGCTCCTTTATAATCGGCCACGCCATTACGACGGTCTCCTTGTTTGCAAGCGCAAGGTCAATTCCGTGCTCCAGCACCTTTTTTGAAGGAATGAGCCCCGCGGCACCCGCAATGCCGTTCACCACAATATCCGGCTTTGTGTCGTCTATAAGCGCATCCAGCGCATCAATTCCGTCTGTAGAAGTAAGAAGCACCTTGCACGCAAATTCCTCCTGCAATTCTGCAAGCCGCGCGCGGTTTGTATGAGCCGTAAGACCACAGACAGTAAAATCCTCGCCCATGTTCCGTACGATGTTCAGCGTGCTTGTTCCAATGGAGCCGGTACAGCCTAAAACAAGAATCCTTTTCATAAAAACTCCGTAGAAAATGCCTCGTTTAGAATTCGATAAACTCCGGTCTGAACAATAGATAAGAAAGAATATAGAATACCGGTGCAGAGAACAGGATGGAATCTACTGAATCCAAGATTCCGCCTCGTCCCGGTATGATGTTTCCGCTGTCCTTTATTTCCGATGAGCGCTTGAATACAGACTCAATAAGGTCGCCTATGATTCCTGCTGTGGCAGTGGCAAAGCCGAGTGCCGCGCCGTAATACCACGGACCTGTAAAAATGTCCTTCCACAGTAAGCTTGCAAGCACACAGGAAGCGATTGCTCCTGCATAGCCACCTAAAAAGCCTGCAAGGCTTTTATTGGGGCTTGCCGCAACGATTCCCCGGTTGTTCTTTCCAAAGAGAACGCCAAAAAACCATGCGAGGGAATCGTTTATGAAGACGGTGAACAAAAACAGACTCAGATAGAATGTCGCATTCTTTAATAGCGTCAGCTTGGAGATGAACGTAAATAAAAAGCCTGCGTAAAATATGATGAACAGGGAGGCGGTGAGCCGTCCGTTTGAATTCTCAAAGGTCTTTGTGGTAAAAACTTCCAATGCCATTATGAGCATGGCAGAAAGCAGGAATGTCCATGTTGAGATGTTTGCAAAGGAGCCTGATTTTTTTGTGAGTATGAGTAAAAAGGTTGCGAGTGGCTGCAATGCAGAAAGGAATAGTATGAGATACTTGTATCTAAGTTCGGTTTTTACGGCAAGCAGCTCATATAATTCCTTTGCCGCAAAAAATGAGAACACGATGGCAAGGCAATTTATGGCAAAATGCGTTGGAGTAGGGTCAAGAAAGATAAAGCCAAGCACAAGAGGAATTCCTAAAAAAAATGTCAGCAATCTTTGAACAACTTTACTCATATAAACCTTTTTCAAACTCCTCCGAAGCGGCGGCTGCGCTTCTGGAATTCCTCGATATTTTTAATGAATTCTTCTTTATTATAATCCGGCCAAAGGGTATCCGTAAAGAGTAATTCTGCATAGGCTGCGTGCCAAAGAAGAAAATTGCTAAGCCTCAGCTCCCCGCCGGTTCGGATAAGCAGGTCAACGTCCGGAAGTTCCGGCACGTCAAAGTGCGCACAGATGTCCGCTTCCGTCAATGCTTCCGCAGAAATTCCGCTTTGAATCAGTTTTTTTGCGCTGCGCAAGAGCTCATCACGTCCGCCGTAATTTATGGCAAGCACGACCGTAAGCCCTGTGAATGAGGAGGTCTCCTCCATTGCATTCAGAATTTCCTTCTGAACGTCCTGCGGTAAGCCTTGCATATCGCCCAAATGCTTGATTCTGATTCCGTTTTCCTTATAGAACTGGAATTCCGCACGCAGATGTCCTCGTATAAGGTTCATTAAGAAGCCGACTTCTTCCTGCGCGCGCTTCCAGTTTTCTGTAGAAAAAGTATAGAGGGTAACGTATTTTACGCCCAGCTCCGCAGCTGCCTTTACAATCTGCTTTGCCACCGTCAGACCTTCTTTGTGTCCGCTTGTGCGAGGAAGATTGCGTTGTTTTGCCCAACGGCCGTTTCCGTCCATTATAATCCCGATGTGGGTAGGAATTGCAGCTGCGTTCAGAGACATGGTTAGCCTTCCATTATGTCTTTTTCTTTTGCCTCATAAATTTTGTTTATTTCGGCAACGTATTTGTCTGTAAGCTTCTGGAGCTTGTCCTCCTCAACCTTCAGCTCGTCCTCGGTAATTTCGCTGGACTTCTGCTTTTTTTTCAGCTCGTCATTACCGTCGCGGCGGATGTTGCGGATTGAAGTTCTTGCTTCCTCTGCAAGTGTTTTTGCCTGTTTTACCAGCTCCTTGCGGCGCTCTGCGGTAAGCGGCGGAATGGAAATGCGGATAACTTTTCCATCATTTGAAGGGTTCAAGCCCAAATCTGCCGTAAGAATTGCCTTCTCAATGTCCACGATGAGCGATTTGTCAAACGGCTGGATGATTACGGAGCGTGCTTCTGGAATAGAAACTGTCGCAACCTGATTTAGCGGTGATTTTGTTCCGTAATAGTCAACGCGAACCTTGTCAAAAATGGCTGCTGATGCGCGGCCAGTACGAATTCCATTGAATCTTTCTTTTAAAGAGGCAACGGTTTTTTCCATTCTTTCTTCAGACATTGTTATCTCCTGAGCGAAAGCCTATGCTGCGGCTTTCTGCATCATACATATTATAAAACAAAAAAGCGGTCGGCGCAAAAAATACCAACCGCTTTTTTTGCTTCAGTTATTTACCGAGGACAAAAAGAACGACCTTTTCAAAAGAAAGGGTAGCGCCAGCGGCTTTGCCTGCATCAGCAATTGCCTGTGCCACAGTCTTTTTCTCATCGTCAAGGTATGGCTGATCCATAAAGCAGATAGCCGCAAGGTTCTTAGAAACCTTACCCTTAAGGATTCCTTCCTTTACGTTGTCCGGCTTTTTAGCCATTGCCGGATCTTCAGCCATCTGCGCCTTGAAGATTTCTGTCTGCTCGTCAATGTATGACTGCGGAACCTCATCCTTTGTGATGTATTCCGGTTTGTTTGAAGCCAGATGAAGGCAGCAAACGTGAGCAAAATCCTTTACAGAATCTGCATCAGAGCCTTTTACAACAACAAGCGCGCCGATTTTGTGGTCATGGTGAACGTATGTAGAAACAACTGAGCCTGCTGGAACTTCTACGAATGCTGCGCGGCGAACAGCCATGTTCTCGCGGAACTTGATGGAAATCGTGTCGATGAGCGCCTTGTGCTCGTCTGTAACCTCACTCTTTCCGTTTGCAAACGTGATTTCAGCAGCTTTTTCTGCGGTTGCTACAAAGTCCGCATTGTTTGAAACAAAGTCAGTCTCGCAGGTAACTTCTACCATTGCAACCTTGTTTCCTTCCTGCTTTACAACGATGCGTCCTTCTCCGGATGCGCGGTCAGAACGCTTTGCCATTGCAGCAAGACCCTTTTCTTTCAGCAGTTTTTCTGCTGCGGCAATGTCGCCGTTTGTCTCGTTAAGAGCTTTTTTACAATCCAACAGTCCGGCGCCAGTGTTGTCGCGGAGTGTTTTTACGTCATTAGCTGTGTAATTCATCTTGGATCCTTCGCTTATTTTTTGTTGTAGATCTTGTCTTCATCAACAAGGCTTTCTTTGTCATCAGCCTCAACATCCTCTTCCTTCTGTTCTGTTGGCTGATAGTTAGAGTAGTCAACGATTTCCTCGTCCTCGCCCTTGTTAGAAGCGTCTGTCTGAACAGCGTCCTCGTCATCATCAAGATTCTCAAGAATCTTAAGGCCGTTCTCGTTGTCTGATTCAATTACCGCGTTTGCAATGATTGAAGTGAACAATGAGATTGCGCGGATGGCATCGTCGTTACCAGGGATAGGGTAGTCGATTCCCTCCGGGTTACAGTTTGTGTCAACAACGGCAATAATCGGTATACCCATGCGGCGAGCTTCTGCAACTGCAATCTGCTCCTTGTGGGTGTCGATGATGAAGATTGCGCCTGGAAGTTCTTTCATTTCTTTAAGACCACCAAGGTTCTTCTCAAGCTTAGCCTTTTCTTTCTGGAGGGCTGAAACTTCTTTCTTTGTAAGATTATCGAAGGTTCCGTCTACTTCCATCTTTTCGATTTTCTTGAGACGGAGCAAAGATTTTTTGATTGTAGAAAAGTTTGTGAGCATACCGCCAAGCCAGCGGTTGTTTACGTAGAACATGCCACAGCGCTCAGCTTCTTTCTGAACTGCCTGCTGTGCCTGTTTTTTTGTTCCTACAAACAGGATTGATTTTCCTGATGCAGTGATTTTGCGAACAGCCTCGTAGCTGTCCTTGATTGCAGCGATTGTCTTCTGCAAGTCGATGATGTGGATTCCGTTGCGTTCTGCGAAGATGTATTTCTTCATGCGCGGATCCCAGCGTTTTACCTGATGACCAAAGTGTACACCAGATTCAAGCAAGTTTTTCATGGTTACAACTGCCATGAGTGTCTCCTTCACTGGTAAGATTTCGTCTTACCCCGTACTCTTTTTCTCGTAGCAAAAGCGGTCTTTTGCCCGGATGATGTTCGGATTAAAATAATCCGGCAGAGCTAGACTAAAAGCGAATAGCCCTGCTCCTTTAAAATATCATAAAGCTCAAAAATAGGCAAGCCGGTTACACAGCTCTGCGAGCCTTCGATTTTCCTGATGAAGCAGCTGGCGAGGCTCTGAATGCGGTAGCCGCCCGCAGCGCCGTGCCATTCTCCGGTGTCAAGGTACCATTGAATTTCCTCGTCGGACAGTTCGGTGAACGTAACGCTCGTTTTTGCAAGGCGCGATGTCGTCAGTTTCTTTCTGCCGTTGTACAGCACTACTGCGGTAAGCACGTTATGCGTGGAGCCTGAGAATTCGCGGAGGAATGCTTCTGCTTGAGCCTCGTCCTCCGGCTTTCCATAGATTTTTCCATTCTTTTCAATGACGGTGTCCGCTCCAAGAACCCATTGTATCTCCTGCTGAGGAGGAAGGGAATGGATTACGGCAGAAACCTTCTCCCGCGCAAGAAATTCCGGAATCTCCTCTGTGTCTACGGCAGCGGTTATCGTTTCGTCAATGTTCGGCATGATGACTCTGAACGGAATGTTCAGAAGCTTGAGTATTTCCTGTCGTCTGGGCGAAGCAGACGCTAAAATTATTGGTTCCATATTTTTTTTCCGTTTTTTTATAATGTTTTTTTTTGAATGTGGCACAGATTTCTTCTGTGAATAAAAAAAAAGGCTGGCACAAGTGTCAGCCCATTTCAATTATTTCTTTTCTGAAGAGTTTGAGGAGCCGCTCTCGTTAAGGGATTTCAAAACCTTCATCGCCTTTGTGCGCACCGGCGTAACGTAGTGGTAGTCGGCCGCAATCTTGGTGAGCGAGTCGATGATGATTTTTTTGTTCGTCGTCGTTTCGGCAAGCTTTTCGTATGCGGCTACGACCTCAAATGCAAGGGAACTCGTAGGATTCAGAATTTGGTTGCGGCGGTTCGCATAGGAGATTGCATCCACAACCTCATCGTTTCCGTTGATACCGATTTCTCCAAGGGAATTTACGGCAGCGGCGATTACCGAAGGCTCTGTTTCTGCGAGCGTAACCTTCACAAGGTAAGTTTTTGCTTCCTCTGTCTTGACTTTTCCGAGCGCTAGGCAGGCACGGCGGCGGATGTCCGGATAGTTATTCATCAGACGTCCGTTCGTGCGGGACTGGGAAGAAACTCCTTCTCCTGCCAGCTGGTTAAGCGCCTTCATTATGTCAGCGTTCGTCGTGCCATTCTCAACTGCGTCCTCAAGGAACTGCATGGCAACGAGCTTGTTTTCATATTCGTCGGACTGAGCGAGACTGAGGATGACGACACCATCCACGTCGCTCAGGTATTCGTCTTCAACGGAGCTTTCGGATTTTTTCTGGCTTTCCTGCTTCTGAACCTGCTGCTCCTGTGCGAAACAGGATGCGGCAACCGAAAGAAGACCTGCTGCAAAAAGTGCTTTTTTTATCAATATCATTTATTTTCTCCTGAAAATACAGTTCAATACATAGTATATCGGCATTTCTTCAATATTTCTATAGTAAATCTTTTAATTTGACTGAAGCGGCGGAATTTTTACCATCCATTTGTCGTTCACCTTTACAAAATTGTAATAAACGACGTCGCGCGGTCCGTCCTCCTCGTCGCGTACTTCTACGGCTTTTACGCTGTCGCGGGAAATGTAGCGGATTTCCTCTACGGAACGTCCCTTCCTTGATGGAACGAACACCAGTCGGAAGTAGTCGTTGATATTGTTCAGCGCCTGGTTTTTATATGGAAGCCGTTTTGAGGCGTTCTTGAGGTTCTTTGGATTTGACCAATACTGAACGGATTCGTTGTCAATATATTTCAGCCAGCCGTCAAAGTTGTAGTCCGTCATTATTTCTGAAAGGCTTGCGATTATCCTCAGAATCTCGCTCTTGTCGGAGATGAATTCTTCCTTTGAGATAGAGACGTTTGCGGTGGAACGGTTGAATTCCTCGTCGGCTGACTGCTGCACCGGTTCTGAAACCTGCGGTACCGGCTCCTGCGGCAGAGGCTCCTGCTTCTTTGTGGAGTTGCAGGCTGTGAAGGAAATGAGCAAAAGCAAAAAGATTAATTTCTTCATATATTGCTATAATACATCTCTTGTATCTTTTCGTCAAACGAAGTAGATTTTTTTTATGAGCAAAGCGATTTTTCCGGGATCTTTTGATCCGCCGACGAACGGACACATAAACATCATTCAGCGGGCGTCCCGTCTTTTTGACGAGCTTGACGTTGTGATTGCGGTCAACAAGAGCAAGCGCTGCCTTTTTTCTGAGGAGGAGCGGCGTTCCATGCTCTGCGAACTGGTGCGTCCATACAAGAATGTTTGCGTGCATACGTATTCCGGGCTGATTGTGGATTATGCGCAGAAAAGCGGTGCTAACGTCCTTTTGCGCGGAATCCGCAATACCATTGACTTTTCTTATGAATTTGACCTTTCCCTGATGAATCACAATCTGAATGCGAATATAGAGACGCTCTTTATTCCAACAGAGCAGCGCTACATCGTCCTTAAGTCAAGTGCCATAAAGGAGCTTGCGGAATTTGGAGGCGACGTGTCTCAGATGGTGCCCGAAGTCGTGCGCAAGGCGCTTGAGCTGAAGTATAAAAAATAGTGTTTGACAATTTTTTATAATATGTTATACTTTATTGACAACCTGATTGGAACTGTTGTATTATAGACCGCAGTAAATCAGATAGTATCTAATTAAGTGAGGTTTTATAAATGGCAGTACCTAGATCCAAAACATCTAAAGCCGTTACAAAAAGACGTCAGACAATCAATATGAAACTGGAAGCTCCACAGCTTGTTGAGTGCAACAACTGCGGAAATCTTATTCAGGCTCATCGTGTTTGTCCGAAGTGCGGTTTTTACCGCGGACGCCAGGTTATGACACCTGAAACAAACGGCTAATATAGGGAGAAAAAAATGGACGAATTGTTTGAAAAAATCCAGAAACTTATTGCTGAAAAGCTGGACATTGATGCATCAAAGATTACTCTTGATTCATCATTCCGTGGTGATCTTGGCGCAGACAGCCTTGACACTTATGAGCTTGTTTACGCAATCGAGGAAGAACTCGGCGTAAGCATTCCGGATGAAAAGGCTAACGAATTTGAAACTGTTCGCGATGCTTACGATTTCATCAAGTCGGCACAGTAAGGACTGTTGATTTCATAAAACACAAGCCTAGCGCTTGTGTTTTTTTTATTTTAAAAATAGAATTACCTGATGAGCGAACAAATTTCTTCAGAACGAAAAAAGCAGCTTCAGAACTTCTGCCGGAATGCGGGACTGCGCTTCAGCCACTTGGAGCTTTTGAATCTTGCCTTTCACCACTGTTCTTATTCAAACGAAAATCATTCAGAAAAATATTTTAATAACGAGCGCCTTGAATTTTTGGGTGATTCCGTGCTTGGGCTTGCAACCGCGGACTTTTTGTACAGCGATATGAGTTCTGACCACGAAGAAGGCGACCTTGCGAAGATAAAATCCGTGGTCGTTTCCGAAAAATATCTTGCTCCTGTGGCGCTCCGTCTTGGCATTGACAAAATGCTCGTGCTTGGTCACGGAGAGGAGATGAGTGGCGGGCGTGAAAAGCCTGCGATTCTTGCCGACTGCATGGAGGCTGTCATAGGCGCCTGCTACCTTGATTCCGGCTACGAGACCGCCCGTAAATTCGTGCAGTCGTTCATCATTCCGGAGGTGCGTGAGGTTCAGCGTTACGGCGGCAAGGACTTTAAGACGTTGCTTCAGGAATTATATCAGAAAAAGGCGAAGTCCTGCCCGGTATACGAGCTTGTTTCAAAAACGGGACCTGACCACGACCAGATTTTCAGCGTGGCGGTGCATTTGGGCAGCGTTACCTATGGTCCTGCAAGCGGAAAATCAAAGAAGGAAGCGGAGCAGAGCGCTGCGGAAATTGCCTACCGCATGCTGAGCGAGCACTGACACATGAAAATTCCTCTTGAACTCTGTTTTTTAGATGATGAGAAAAAACATATGTTTTTTTTGCGGCGCGTTGCGGCTTTTGTGTACCTCGTTCTGTTTTTGGCGCTGTCTTTTTCTCCTCTTTTTTTGTTCCTTGATGAACTGACATCTCCGCTTATTCCGTATATCGCTGAGCATTTGGAAGTTAGTTTTCGCGTGGATGTGCTGCTGTACTGTGCGTGCGCTCTGGAGTTTGCGCTCGTGCTGTTCTGCCTTCGTATTCCGCTTTGGATTCGAGTTGTGGTGCGAGTTTTTATGCTTGTCGACCTTGTTCTGGTTCATTTTTATTGTTTTTATGTGCGTGGAATGAATCTGCCGTTGTGCGGTTCGCTGTTTTGCGTGCTTTCTGGCGTTCTGCTTGACGCGCTCCTTTTTGTGGAAATGCGCTTCAGAATGCGGCGGCTTTTTTATGACCACATGCTTCCGCTAGTCTCAAGGTCTGCCTGCGATGCCATGCTTTTTTGCAAGGGATATGAGTTTCCTGCTGATACAAGGGTGCGTGGAACGGTGCTTTCGCTCCGCATAGAGAACACGGCTTCCGGTGCGGCTGCGTTTGATTGTGCGACGCTGCTTCTTGCGCTGAGGACGTATTTTTTGCTTTTAAAGCAGGCTGTTACGGACTGCGGCGGCATGCTTTCGTTCTTTGATGGAAACCATGCGGAATTTTTGTTCGGGGTGCCGCTGGAGGACGGTGAGCATGCGTTTCATGCGGTACAGGCGGCGCTTTCTGTGCTGGAATGCCAATCTGAACTGAATAAAAAGCTGATTCTTGCGCATAATTTTGAATTCAAGACTAGCATAGGTATTCATTCCGGGGATTTTGACTTTGGCGACTGTGGCGGTCTGTACCGGGCTATGGGTGTTACGCGGGAACTGGCGGTGAGACTGGAGGAGTCTAATGACGTATATAAGACGAACGTCCTTATTTCTGAAAAAACGTGGAACGAGGTTGATTTTGGCTCGCATAACGGAGAATTTGTCGTAAGGCGGCTTGACAGGGTGCGCGTTTCTGGCTTTGATGCCCCTGTTCAGTTGTACAATCTTGTAGGAACAGAGCTGGGCGCGGGAGAGCTTTTGAAAAAGGCGCTCTCAAACTTTGAGACGGCACTCAGTTTGTACCTAAAAAGGGATTTTGAGAACGCCGAGCGTCTCTTTTTGTACGCAAATGAGCTTGTTCCTGATGAAGCTTCTCTCATCTATGCCGGGCGTTGCGTAAAATATGCAAAGAACGGCGTGGATGACGGCTGGCAAGGAATTTTTACGCTTTCCTTATGACAAAAAAGGCGGTTTCAAACGGAACCGCCTTTTGTTCACCCAAAAACTATTTTATTCGTGCGGAGGGTCTAATACCCCGACGCTTGCGTCGTATAAAGGGTATTA
>CAKZZR010000225.1 GCA_937885475.1 uncultured Treponema sp. | reverse complement strand
ACACTGGGAGATGATCTGCGTGCCCAGTCCGGGAGTCTGGCCGCTCATATGCTGGAGAGCATTCGTGGAATCGATGAGACGCAGCAGTATCACGGTGGAACAAAAAGACTGCGTGAGATTACGGAAAAAACCAATGCTTTGTCTGAAAAACAGGGGATTCTGAGCCGCCTGACCGGTACCAATCTGGCATTGGCGAATACCCTGATCCTGTTTTTTGATCTGGCAATGCTGATCCTTGGCTTCCTGTATGCAACCGGACCATTGCGCAGATATCTTGAATCAAAAATGGATAATCGACAATGAAAAAAAGAAGAAATTTTGTTTCAACCTTAGGAATTATAAGCACTTCGATCGTGATATTGAGTCTGATCGTTCTTTCCTTGATTTTCCATCAGGATGTATTCATCGCGGCAATTGTTACGATCGTTTTTGTCGTTGTACTGCTGCTCATCTATTATTCCTTGGAACAGATGCGAAGCGAAGCAAACAAAGATATCGAAGACAGACTTCAGGCAGTTTATAAGGATGCACTGGAACATGGAGATATGGGTATTCTTGTTTATGATTCAGATTACGAAATTACCTTCCTCTCCGATTTCTTCCTGCAAAGACATCAGGAACATCTCGGAGAAAAGCTTCTGAACTATCAGGGAACGGTTTCCAGCAAGCAGGAGCTGGATGCCGCTTACCTTGCAGTGGTGGATTTTTTGAACGGTGCGGCTACTTCCTGCGCGTCAAGCGGGCTTTCTTTTTCAGAGATTGAGAATCTTGACGTGGCTCTTTCATTCAATCTGGAACCGGCAATTCGCCGTAAGCTTGAAAAAGACAATCTTACGCTCGATTTTTAGCTTGTAAAGAAAAGGCATATATTCATATAAATATATATGCGTCCATTGTGCATAGCGGGAGGTATTATGCGTACAAAAAAAATCGGTGCTTTTGTTATGATGGCGGCGCTCTCTTGCGCGCTTTATGCCCAGAAGGTAAAAATTGGTGCACCCGCACCGGATTTTGCCGTTACACTTTCTGAAAGCGGAAAAAACGTCCGTCTTTCTGACTATAAGGGAAGGGCTGTTCTGCTGCATTTTTGGGCAACGTGGTGTCCTCCGTGCCGTCTGGAGCTTCCTGAGATGGATTCTCTTTCCAAACAGCTTATGGGGCAGGGAGAGGACGCAAAACTTTCATTTCTTGCGGTCTGCATTTCCGACACAGAAAAAAGCCGCGCCGCATTCATGAAGCAGAACGGCTATTCGTTCCCTGGCGCTCTTGACGCTCGTGGCGCTGTAGCAAAGCTGTATGGCATTCAGGGCATTCCCACGACCATCCTTATCTCGCCGGAAGGAACCGTGCTTGACGTTCATGTTGGCATGATGCAAAAGGAGCAGCTGGACGCGATGGTAAAAGACTATGCAGAATGAAAAGCCTCATCGCCGCATCCGCATTCTGCCGCTCGTGCTTCTGTTTCTTTCGCTCGTTCTTATTGGCGCAGGAATTCTTCTTGGAAATCCTCTGGACATCTACCGAAAAGCGGTGTTCATCTGCATGGAGTGCATAGGTCTTGGTTAAAAAACGCATTCTCCACCGTCGGCTCATTCAGTTTTTTTCGCTTCTCATATACAACGCGGACGCGCGCCATTGGTTTTCTGGCACTATTTCCGCTTCGCCGGGCAAGCTGACCTGCGTTCCCGGCTTGAACTGCTATTCTTGCCCGGGCGCGGTCTCATCTTGCCCGCTCGGCGCCCTGCAGAATACGCTTGCCACTGGTCGGCTGCCGGTCTTTATAACCGGGATTCTGCTTTTGTTCGGCACGCTCTTTGGGCGGATGGTCTGCTCCTTTCTCTGTCCGTTCGGTTTGGTTCAGGAACTGCTTTTTAAAATTCCTTTGCCCAAAATTCGTCGCACGCCGCACATCCGTGCCGTTACACAAAGGCTTTCGCTTCTAAAATATCTGATTCTTGCGCTCTGCATTGCCTTGCCGGTTGTTTTTTTTGTACAAAATGGAATAGGTGAGCCGTTTTTTTGTAAATTCTTTTGCCCGGCGGGAACTGTATTTGCGGGCTGGCCGCTCGTTGCACTCAACGACACGCTCCGTTCTGCGCTTGGCATCTTGTTCTCATGGAAGTCTGCGGTGGCGCTGGCTTTTATCCTGTGGTCCGTCCTTATGTTCCGCCCGTTCTGCCGTTTTTTTTGCCCGCTGGGTGCGGTGTACTCGTTTTTCAATAGGACTGCCGTGCTTGGAATCCGTGTTGACGCGGCAAAATGCACCGGCTGCAACGCCTGTATAAACCGTTGCAAGATGGACGTGCGGCGCATAAACGACCGGGAATGCATCCGTTGCGGCGAATGTGCGTCAGCATGCTCTGCGGGTGCAATTCGTTTTTGCGGAATCCGTCCTCAGTCGTCCCTTAGTTCGGACTCTAAATCTTCTTTGTGAAGGGGAGCGTTGTCGTCATAGTGGCGGCGGTTTTCCTCAATTTCCTCAAAGGTCCATAGGCGGCCGGCGTTCATGCCCGGACATTCCTTTGCGCAGTCTTCCCACATTTCCTTTGTTTCCAGCATCCATGACCAGAACGGGTAGGTCGAGCATTGCACCGGACGGGCTTCGTAGGCGGAACAGCCGTTTTTCCAAAGAATGCAGTCGTAATTTTTTTGCTCAAGAAGGGCAAGCACCTTGGTTCCGTAATAATAGTCCGCCCAGCGACAATAGGTTCCCACGAATTCCTTTATGTTCATCTTAAAATGAGCGCAGAGCGTGTCCAAATCTCGGCGCGAAAGGTATACAAAGCCCGGGGAATGCCCGCAGCAAAAAGAGCAGCGCTGACACCCAAAGTGCAAGCCGTCCTTATAAAATGGTTCTGTATTGTTCTTTTCCATGTCCGAATCCTCTGTGCGTTAAAAAAGGTTGCCTCCGAACGCAACGCATCCAGAGGCAACCTTGTCCGGTTTTCACGGACATCGGAGAGAGTTTATCAGCTTATTTACAAGCTGATTAGAATATACTGCATGCCTAAAAATATGTCAACAGGTTTTTGAAAAAAATAAAAAAAATATTTTTTTAAGGAACTTTACCTACGAGCGCCGTGCGTGGTAGAATTCGCTCAAATGCGCTCATATCAGAATAATCTTACCGAAGGACCGATTCTCTCAAAGCTGCTGGCGTTCTCAGTTCCGCTCATGCTGACAGGACTTCTGCAGCTGCTTTTTAATGCCGCGGACACGATTGTGGTAGGGCGCTTTGCAGGCGACAATTCGCTTGCGGCGGTGGGTGCAACGGCATCCCTCGTCAATCTTATTACAAATCTTTTTATTGGACTGAGCATTGGAACGAACGTTGTTGCCGCGCATTATTATGGTGCCGCAGACAAAAAACGTCTTGCCATAACCGTGCATACGGCAATGCTTCTCAGCGTTTTCAGCGGAATAGCGCTTACCACGCTAGGAATCCTCTTTGCAACGCCCATCCTGCGTCTTATGCAGGCACCGCCGGAGGTGCTTGCGCTTTCAGCCCTGTACTTGCGCATCTATTTTTGTGGAATGACCGCCACCATGATATACAACTTTGGCGCTGCGTTGCTCCGTGCCAAGGGCGACACGCGCCGCCCGCTCTTCATACTGCTTGCCGCGGGAATCATAAATGTTCTGCTGAATCTGGTGTTCGTCATTCCGCTTAAAATGGACGTTGCGGGAGTTGGGCTTGCAACCGCCATATCGCAGTGCTTTTCGGCGGTCATGGTTGTGGTGCTTTTGCTGCGCGAGACTGACGACTTCAGGCTGAGCCTTAAAAAACTCGGCATAAACCGCGAGATTTTCATTCAGATTGTAAAAATCGGCGTTCCGGCGGGCGTGCAGGGAATAATCTTTTCGTTCTCAAACATCATAATCCAGTCGTCGGTAAACTCGTTCGGCGCTATGACGATTGCCGGAAATTCCGCGGCTATGAGCATAGAAGGCTTTGTGTATATTTCCATGAACTGCTTTGCTCAGGGAACGCTTACGTTCACGTCTCAGAATATGGGTGCGGAACGCCATGACCGCGTAAAAAAGGCGGCGTTCTGTGCGGAGCTGTGCGTTCTGGTGCTGGGCTTGTTGCTTGGAAACCTTGCCGTGCTGTTCGGTAAGCCGCTGCTTCACATTTATTCGCTCAATCCGTCGGTCGTTGCCGCTGGCATGAGCCGTCTTCGCATCATATGCACGTTGTACTGCCTGTGCGGCATGATGGACTGCCTTGCAAACGTCATACGTGGCATGGGACACAGTTTTGTTCCTATGATAATCACGCTGGTAGGAGTGTGCGGCTTTCGCGTCATATGGATTTTTTCTGTATTCAGGATGGAACGCTTTCATTCCTGCGAGACGATTTACTATTCGTATCCGATTTCGTGGATTGTCGCCCTCGTTTTTTTGGCGATAAGCCTTGCGGTTCTGTTCCGGCGCATTTCCAAGAACGCACAGCAGGCGCTTTAGCGGGCGGTAAGCTTTTGGTACAGCGCCTCAGCGCCTTCTTCCCATTTGTAGCGTGAAGGAGGGAAGGCTTCCCTCACGTTCTGCACGGTTCCCGCAATGAATTTCTGCGTTCCATCGCTCAGACGCACGTCTATTCCTTCCTCATTCTGCGCATAGGCAAAGTCCACGACGGCTTTTTTGCTGGGGCGACCGCCTTTTTTTCCGTTTTCCTGAACGGCACGGGTCTTTTTTGCGGTGCTGCGCTGTCCGCCGCTTTTTTGTCCAAAATACATGAAGTTTATCGAAAGCTCAATGCTGTCGCATGCGGATTTTATGTCGTCTACGCATGAAAAAAGCGCCTCCTGCTTTTTGCGCATGGAGCTTTGACTAAGCGATTCTGCGATTTCCTTAAGGGTGCGTGAAACCTGCTGCAATTTCTGCTGGGTCTCGCGCAGGGTAGGTGTCATGTTCATCGGTCAATGATAATGGAAAAAAGAACTAAATCCTCTTCACCGATGTTTTTTATGGTGTGAGACGAGCCTTTTGGGCAGTAAAAGCACATTCCCGCAGAAAACGTTTCCTCGATGCCGTCGCAGAACTGCGCGCCTCTGCCTTGAATGACATAGTTCGTCTCGCTGTAGGATGACTGTATGTGCCTGCCGATGGAGCTGCCCGCCGGAAGACGGTGAATCATAATTCTGCCTTCCGGCTGCATCATCATCTTGGTGAATACGGAGCCGTCGCCGTTGTTCATGTGCTGAATGACAATCTCATTCATTTCATTGAAGTTTATTAACATTGGATAATCCCGGTTTTGTTAAAAAAAGAGACTGCCAGAATACATGTGCTGATTCCAGCAGTCTCTTTTTATATCAGTTTAGTTCTTTACTGTCTTTCCTACCATTTTGGCAGATTTTTCCAGCCATTCCATGCCGGACTGATAGTCGCCATCGCGGATTTTTCCAAGATTGAGGGTGTTCTTCAGGTGCTCAGCAAGTTTTGCGTACTCCTGATCTTCCACCAATCTGTCAAAATCTGGTTTGCTTAAACCGAATTTAGTATGCATAACGCGCCTCCAATGCTGTATTTTTTTATTAGTATACGATGATTTCATAAAAAAAGCGAAATAAATTTTTCAATCCTTGCGGAATTTTACATCATGCCGTATGATTATTTTATAAAAATATCTTTGCATTATTTGTTAATATACTATATAATAGTCAAGGTATATAATCGTTATGTACATAATGATTATAAGTTAAAAATAAAAAAAGTCAAAATTCACAGCACAGGGGATGTAAAGAATCTTATGAAAAAAATCAATCTTACCGTAAAAATCGGTTTCATCGTCGGAATTTCAATTTTTATCTCAGCCATTGCGGTTGAAGTAATCTGTCTGAACCTCTTCAACAAGGAATTCAGCAACAACGTAAAAATGAACCTTGAAACTGTAGAGCGGGGCATTGAAAACAACCTTCGGAACCGGAACATCATATTAAGGAACGCGGTCGTAGCACTTTCCGGAAGACCTAATTTCGTTCAGGCTATGGAAAGCCAGAACCCGGCGCTCATCGGCAAGCTTGCAGAGGACAAGCGCGTAATCGTCGGAAACGACATAATGTTCGTAACTGACGACGCGGGGCTTGTAATCGCAGGAAGCGGCGGAAACTTTGCCCGCGGAACAAATCTTTCTGACATGGCGTGCGTAAAGGACATCGTTTCGGAAGGAATGAGCGAGGCAAAGACGTACGAGTCAAAGGCTGGCGTTGTGGGATATTCAATGCTTTCCGCTTCGGCAATACACTCAGAGGACGGAACGCTGCTTGGAGCATTGGTCGCAGGCTACGACCTTTCAAAGCAGAGCTTCGTTGACCACATGAAGAATGTATACAACATCGAAATCTCAATCATCGAGAACGACATCCGCGTATCCAGCACGATTGTTGACAAAAACGGACGCTCGTGGGCAGGCTCCCGCGTTGAGAACCAGGAGGTTATCCGCAAGGTACAGAAGGACGGCGAGACATTTGCGACCGAGACGAACATCCTTGGTCAGCCTTACCTGAACATCTACTTCCCTCTCAAAACAGAGCTTGGACGCATCACAGGTATGGTATCAACGTTCCGCTCAAAGGCAATAATCTCAAGAACAGTATCAAAGGCAATCCGCATCACAGGACTTGGTCTGCTCCTGATTGCGGCAATTCTGTGCGTGCTTTCCGGAGTGCTGATTTACAGAATGCTTTATCCGCTCAAATCAGTGAACAAGGCACTTGAGGACATCTGCTCAGGAGACGCTGACCTTACACGGCGCATAAACATAACCTCAAATGACGAGATTGGAGACGTCGTTCACGGCTTCAACCAGTTCATGCAGAAGCTTCAGACAATCATTACCCACATGAAGAATGGCAAAAACGTAATGATAACCACCGGCGAGCATCTTGACGCCACGACCTCTGACACTGCAAGCGCAATAACGGAGATTATCGCAAACATCGAAAGCATCCACAATCAGATTGAAGGGCAAAAAGCCAGCGTAGACCAGACGGCCGGTGCGGTTGACGAAATTTCCGCAAACATCACCTCGCTTAACAACATGATTGAAACCCAGTCGTCCGGAGTGACGGAAGCTTCTGCCGCCGTAGAGGAGATGATTGGAAACATCACGTCGGTAAGCAACTCAATGGAAAAGATGCACCAATCCTTTACCGAGCTTGAGTCAAACGCGCAGTCGGGCTTTACTAAATTGCAGGTGGTAAACGAGCGCGTTCAGCAGATTGCAAGCCAGTCCGAGATGCTGCAGGACGCAAACCAGGCAATCACGAACATAGCAAGCCAGACAAACCTTCTTGCCATGAACGCCGCAATCGAGGCTGCACACGCAGGAGAAGCAGGAAAAGGCTTTGCCGTTGTAGCGGACGAAATCCGAAAGCTTTCAGAGACCTCAAGCGCTCAGTCAAAGACAATCGGCGAGCAGCTTAACAGCATAAAGGAGAACATCTCCAACGTCGTAGGTGCCTCAACGGAATCAAGCAAGGCGTTTGAGCTTGTATCGCAGGAGCTGCAAGATACAAATCAACTTGTTATGCAGATTCGTGCCGCAATGGAAGAGCAGAACGAAGGTTCAAAGCAGATTATCGAGGCGCTCAACCTGATGAACAACTCAACCGCACAGGTTCGCGATGCGTCCTACGAAATGAACGAAGGAAACAAGGTGATTCTTTCCGAGGTTCAGCACTTGCAGGACGTAACGATTGTGATGAAGCAGAGCATGGACGAAATGCACATCGGCGCAAAGAAAATCAACGAGACCGGCACAATGCTTACCGATGTGGCCCACCAGGTGGAAAATTCCATCAACAACATGGGCGAGCAGATAGACCAGTTCAAGGTTTAAAGATTCAATTGAAAAAAAAAGGCGCGAGTGAGACTTCTGAATTTCAGGAACTCCTTCGCGCTTTTTTTTATGCTAGTTTTATAAAAAATGAATGAAAAATTACGCATACTGTGATATACTTCTATCTAATTCATAAAGTGAGCGTATGGAGAGAGGGAAGTTTGCAGGATACTATGTTTATGAATAAAAAGCTCGCATTGTTTGTAATGCTCACTATTTTTTCTGCCGCAGCGCTTTTTCCGGACGGCGGAATCTCAAAATCATTCATTGAAAACTATGTTTCCGCAACGTGGACGACCTCTGACGGACTTCCGGCGAACACCGTTACGGACATCATTCAGGATTCGCAGGGATATATTTTTGCCGGCACCTACGAAGGTTTGGTGCGCTTTGACGGCGTGAAATTCATAAACATAA
>CAKZZR010000224.1 GCA_937885475.1 uncultured Treponema sp. | reverse complement strand
TTCTGCCGTAGCCGCGCGCCGGTGCCAGCCGCTTTCTTCAAGCCGCGCAATAAGTTCTGCCTGACGAACAAGCAGGGAATCCGTGTTGCCTTCGTTCTTTGCAAGCTGCTCGCCCAAAGCGTCAATCTGCTTCTGCAATTCATATCCAAAGCTGAACGCTCGGTCGGCTTCCTCGCGCAACGAGCAGCCATGATGCGTAAGCCCGCTCTGCGGAAGATACGCCACGCGCGTGTCTTTCTGGCAAACGCGCGTACCGCTGTCAGGCTGCACAAGCCCCGCCATAACCTTTATAAGCGTTGATTTTCCGGCACCGTTCGCCCCGGTAAGCGCAGCTTTTGTTCCGGTCATAAGATTCACCGAAACATTTTTTAAAATATCACGGTCGCCGAACGCCAAAGAAACCTGACTGAACTGAATGAACGCCATGCTATTCAACCTTGCTCATGAAGATTACCAAAGGACTCAAGCCACGATCCTTTATTGTGCTGTTGTCAACCGCGGAGCCGGTCGCGTCCTCAAAGCGAAGACCGTTTTCTTCAATCTTATACAGGAAGTTCACTTCCTTTTTCATGTCATCAAATTGGAATGTGATTACACCGTCGTACGAAGCAGAAAGCGCCTTTCCCAAAAAATACTTGCAATGAACGATTCCCCTGCCCTTTGCCGCCGCGGAAATTACGTTTGAAGAAACCAAAAGACGGTTGTTTCCCCAGACAAAGCTGTGGTCGTCGTTCAAAGAAAGCGTACCATAGCTGTTGCTCTTAAAGTTCGGCCCGAACATAAAAATCTGTTCATATTCGTTTTCACGTCGCTTCTGCTCTTCGGCAACAATTTCCTCAAGATTGCCGTCAATCGTAACAAGATTGAAGTCCTCCGGCTTTCCGCTTGCACCCGTATAGCGCACGACAATATAGTTTCCCTTTCGCACCGTCACAATCACAGGAATTCCGGTAAGCTGGTATGCGTTCGCCCCGGTCGCTTCCGCTCCGGTATACGTCCAGCTTTCAGAAATCTTCGGCATTCGGAACGTAAGCGCCTTAGATTCCGGGTCAAGCGTAAAATTATAGGAAGGATTCAGTTTTGCAGGGTCAACCCGCTTTGAATCAATCATGTTCTTATAGGAATCAGGGTACCACACGCGGGCAAGCAGTTCCTCAAGGGCAGCGTTTGCGCTGGTATCCTCCTCCTGAACCTCTCCGCCCACGCGCTGACCAGTTATGTCCGTCTCAAAAGGACGCAGATTGTAGCTGAAGCAGCAGCCTGTAGTGCCGTCAGAGGTAAGCACGCGAAGCCATTCACCAGGAAGCGGCTTTCCTCCGGTCATAGGCGACTGACCGTTCACCTTGTACAAAAGCTTTATCGTCTCATTCTTGCGCAGACGATACACCTGCTTTGCTGTATTCACCGGCTCCGCGCGCATAGGAAGTCCGTCCGCCGCAACAGAGGCGTAGGTGTGGCTGTACGACGCATACCGCGCCTGAACCTTCTTAACCTTTGACTTTGAAACCGGCTCCGTAAGCTGCCATAGCGGAACCTCAACCTTTCCGTCGGCAACTCCAATTACATACACATGAGAAATATTTGAGCGGATATACACAGGAACAACATCACCGTCCTGCAGCTGCTGCTCAGGCAAATTCCACAAAAGAACGCTGTAGCCCATAATCTTTGAGCAAGAAAAAAACAGCGCACAAGAAAGAATCATAAGACAATAAAAAATCAGTTTTCGCATACACTCAATCTAACAGAAACATTGCAAAATGTGAATTGAATGAATATGATGAAACCATGAAAAAATCATTCGTAATGCTCTTATTTTTTGCCGCCGCACAAACGTTGTTCGCCCTGTCCGACGTGCAGGGATTTGTGGGCGCGCTTTTTTTTCATCAGACCTATTCATACGAGCAAAACGACTACCTTCAAAGCGGCAAAACCGTTTTTTCTGCTGGCATAATGAACCATATTTTCTTGTGGGACGAAAACCGCATCGGCTTTTTTGAAAGCCTTTCCTATGAAAAGCGCGACGATGCTGCGCTCACCCTGCTTACCGGTCCCAGCTTTAACCTTGCATTGACCGACACGTTCAGCCTGATTGTAAGCCCGGCTGTAAACGCAAGCTGCGCGTTCAAGGGCGACAGCACGGAATTCAGCGAAGAACGCGGAACGGCGCTGCTTTTTTGCTTCGGAGGTGGTACCGACCTTCAGATAAAAGCCTTAGCCCATACACATTTTTCCCCGGTAGTCGGCATTTCTGCCGCATTCAACCCTCTCTACTACTGCACCGTAAAAATCGACGACTGGTACTACGCCACCCTCGAAAACTTCGCTCACTTCTACGTCCGCCCCTATGCCGCGTTCAGTTACAATTGGTAAGGAAATCGCTTAAAACTCGTAGACAGTATCTATAAAGTCGCTTTAGCGAATTTATAGATACTCCCGTAATCTTTGCCCAAAACAAAAGGAATCAGAACCTTGCGCATAAGCGCCCTCACACATTCCGCCCCATAAAAAAGGCGCCCCCTGTTTCCCCCAAGGAGCGCCAAAAAGTTTCCACCTTATTTTATAAAGAACTTTTTGTGATTAGTTGCATAGAATGAATCTTGCGCTGTAAGCACCGACCGTCGCAGTGCCGCTTACAGTCTCGCCCGTAATCAAATCTGTTCCTGTCGCGCTGAACGACGAGCTTGAAGAGCCATTGTTGATAGCATAAATAATCGTCTCTCCACCGCCAACTTTTTTGCCAACATAGCAGTCACCGGTCGCATTGATGTCGGTATTGGTTCCGTTCCAAAGGGCTTCGTGATTTGCACGCATCTCCATAAGAGAAGCTGCATAATCGTGCAGATTCTGCTCATTTGTACTGAATCCGCTGATTTTTCCTGTTGAACGGGCAGCGTTATCGTTATATGCACCAAGCGAGCCTGGACCACTATAGCCTTCCACATAAGCTCCCCATTCATCACCATAATAAATGGTAATCGGACCTGTGTAAGCTGCTACAATCGCAAGAGAAAGCTTATGACGTTTCCAATAGTTATCAGAACTTGGAGTTTCGCTGAATTTCCAATTTATCAGGTTTCCAAAGCGCACAAGGTCATGATTCGTTACAAAGAGGTTTGGATAGTAGCCCTCATCGTGAGTGTAGCCCTTGGCAGTATATGTTCCATACACATACGAAAGATTAGGAGCAAGGCTTGCACCGGACTTTTCCTTGCTTTCCTCAGTTGCAAGAGACTGAACGATTTTGTAGCGGGAAGGAAAATCAAAGCAGGAACGAAGTCCGTAACCAGCCGCACTTCCCTTGGCAATGCTTCCGTTCTGAATTATGGAGGCATTGCCATTCCAATGCTCTCCTACCATATACCCAAGAGTTCCCCACTGTCCTTCGTTAGTTGCGGAAGCCTCCTCAACGGCTTTTCGTAGGTCATACCAATAATTATGCCCACCTGTATAGCAATTGTCACCATCTCCGTTTCCATATTCGCCCAGACCTGCCTGATAGCACTGGTCAAGACGCCATCCGTCAATCTGATATTCCTTAATCCAATATTGGGCAACTTCTTTAAAGAAATCCAGGCTTGAAGGATAATCACAGGCCTTGTATTGACCATGGCTTCTAGTCGGGGTCTTTCCGTTAGGGGAAGCCTTAGCTCCACCGTCGCCCCAGTGACCAAAAACACCGTCCAAAATCACGTAAAGCCCATTTTCGTGGCATTTTTCCACAAGCTCCCTGAATTTATCATTAGTTCCGAATTTAGGATCAACATTAAAGTAGTCGTAAGTAAAATATCCTGTGGAATTAAGATATTCATTTGAAGAACCCGAGGAAGAGTCGAAAATCGGAGTCATCCAAAGAGCGTTACAGCCTAAATCCTTGATATAATCGATCGCATTGATGATTCCCTGCAAGTCTCCGCCAGTCAAAGCTCCGCTAGGTCCATAGGCCTGACTATATCCGATTGATGGGTCTCCATCCTGAAAGCTTGAAACCATAACCTGATAGATTCTTAGATTGTTGAAGTCAGCATTTACAACTGGAGCATCTTTTGTAGTAAGATTTGCGCTCGCCGTGCCTGTTCCCGCGCTGTTCGTAACGCTTGCATTTACAGTTACCGTGGTACCAACGCTTGTAATTCCCATTTCAGAAAGGGATTTTGACCAAGTTCCAGCGGTCGTTCCCATGTCGTATTCAGTGCCGTTTATGGTAACTTTTGCAGAACTGATTGTATCGTTTCCGTCATCAAACTGAACAGAGATCGAGCCGTTCAGAGCGATTTTGCTTCCGCTCACAGGAGAAATGGAAACACCTGGCTCAACCGGCTCAAGCGGAGCATCTGGATTAGAATCATACCAAGTACCAGTAGGTTTAGTTCCGCTATCCCCGACAAACCACCATTCTCCGGCAGTTCTTGTTAAATCACCGGTCTGTCCATCCCAGCTGCTTACCGAAGTTTTAAATATCAATTTTGCACTTGTAACATTCAGAGTGTAAGTATACCAATCATCACCTTCAGAAGTCATTTCATAAGAACCTGTTGTAACACCTGTTGTATCAAAAACATAAATTGCTGGATAATTCTTTGCATGCACAATAATCCTATCCGTAATTACAGGAGTTCCCACTGTAACGCTAGTTGTTCCGCCGCTCGTCACTGTAACCGTCTTGGTAGTCTTTACCGTAGTTCCGTCCAGAACGTACAAAGTCCATGTTCCTGGAGCTACGTTTTTGATTGTTGTCGTTGAACTCGTGCTTGCCGTTTCTGTGCTAGAAAGAGGGTCATTAATCTGCAATGTACAGCCGTCGTAGTTGTTGCAAGTTACATTTACAGTTCCCGCCGTCAATTTATAAGAGGAAGAATCTCCTAAAGAATCAGATTTATATGCAGTTGCAATTCCTGCCGCATCAATAAGGCTTGCGTGGGTATCAGACGGAATCGCCGCGTCAATCGCACTCACAGCCTCGCTTGAAAGAGCGTTCGTATTCACACTTGCATCAAGAAGGGCAGCATAAACAAAGCCCTGCCTTGAACTTGACCAAGTTACATTCACAGGAGTCGAGCCGCTTTTTATTTCCGTAACGGCAGCAATTTTCATTCCCTTGGCTTCGGTCGTTCCAGAGGCATCAGTGTAGCCCTGAACCAAAACAACCGCATTGCTGCAAAGCGGAATTTCAGAAACTGCGATATTGTCTGCTTTTCCGCCTGAAACAGAAACAATTCCGCTCGTTTTTACAAACGTCGAACCACTTGAATCATAACCGCGCACGCTCACTTTCGCGCTCTTTATTTCGCTCGTATACAACGCCCTGTTTTCTGACGAAACTACCACCTGTCCAAATTCCGCATTCTGTGACGAAGAAATGTCATTCTGACAGCCCGCGTACACAAAAAGTGCAAAAATTCCGACAATCACTCCGAATTCCTTAATAGACTTTCCAAAGAAATTCATACAATGCTCCCGCAAATAAAATCTGTGACAAAAATAAAAGAGAATAAATGTAGGCTAAATACTTTTTATCATTACACTAAGTGTAAGAGCAGATTTAAAATCTGTCAAAGTTTTTTTATAGATTTATGGGAATAAGTGCGGGCATGGATGCGGAGACCGCGCGGGCAAAAAAAATCCTGGCAGCTACCTACTTTCCCGCCACGAAGGCAGTATCA
>CAKZZR010000223.1 GCA_937885475.1 uncultured Treponema sp. | reverse complement strand
TCGTAACGGTGTCGCGGATAAGCTTTGCAAAGCTTATCCGCGACACCGTTACGAACCGCAGTTTTGAGAAAAACCTTGCGGCAAGAATCCAGCTGCCCTACACAAAGTGGTGGTACGAGCAGAATGCAGACAAATTCATCAAGGAAGAGGCAAAAAAATGACGCAGATTCACGAATCACTTACAGAGCTTGTGGGTAACACTCCTCTCGTTCACTTGAACGGTTATGAAAAGCATCTCGGCTTAAAGGCTCGCATCCTTGCAAAAGTGGAATACTTCAATCCCATCGGAAGCATAAAGGACAGAATCGTGCTACGCATCATAGAGGACGCGGAACGCGCGGGCAAAATCACCCCGGGCAAGACCACGCTCATTGAATACACCAGCGGAAACACCGGCATTGCCGTAAGCGCCATAGGTGCAATGAAGGGCTACAAGGTGAACATCTATCTGCAGGACGGCGTAAGCCGCGAGCGGCTTCAGGTGATGAAGGCGTTTGGCGCGACCGTAACAAAAATAAGCGAGGTGCCGGAGGTTCAGGACGCGCTCAAAGCCACAAACAACGACTTTGTTGCCGCAACAAACATCCTTAAGCAGCATATCCGCGACCGGCAGGCGGCGGGCGACGACATCTACTTTGTGGATCAGATGATAAATCCGCTGAACCCCGCCGCGCACCGCGACACCACCGGACGCGAGATTTGGGAGCAGACCGGCGGAGCCGTTGACGCAATCGTAACCTCCGTGGGAACGGGGGGAACAATCCGCGGCATAAGCGAATACATCCGCGAAAAAAAGAACGGCGTGCATATCGCTGCGGTTGAGCCGGGCGCGGACGACAAGACGCTCACCGGAATACACAACTTTACCGAAGTGCCGGAAGAGCGCGTTCCGCCGAGCATAAAGGGACAGGAGGGTGTGTACGACGAAGTTCTGCTTGCCCAGGTGGAAGGCGCGTTCGCCGCAGCACGCACGCTTGCCAAGACGGACGGAATCCTTGTGGGAAATTCCAGCGGTGCGGCGCTGTGGGGTGCCACAGAGCTTGCAAAGCGCCCGGAATTCGCCGGAAAAACCATCGTCGTCGTATTCCCGGACACGGGGCTGCGCTACCTTTCTACCGCGCTCTTTGAGGAATAGACCATGACCATGCAGCAAATTCGCTACGTGCTGGGCATCTCGGAAGCCGGCTCGTTCAACCGGGCGGCAGAAAAGCTGTATGTTTCGCAGCCGTCGCTTACCAGCTCCGTTCACGACCTTGAATACGAGCTGGGCTTTTCCATCTTTAACCGCACGGCGCGGGGCGTAACGCTCACAAAGCGCGGCGAGGAATTCATAGGCGAGGCTGGAACGCTGTACGCAGGCTTTGAGGCGCTTTTAGACAAGTATTCCGGCAAGGAAAAAAAGACGTTCAGCGTGTCAACCTTGTACTACGCGTTCGCACGCAAGGCATTTGTGGAGGTGGTGAACCGCTTTTCGCAGGAAGGCTACGACTTTGCCTTCCGCGAGATGAAGAGCGAGGAAGTCATTGACGACGTTTTCAGCGAAAAAAGCGAGATTGGCATTCTGTACGTAAGCGACGCGAACCGCAAGCAGATTCTGAAAAGCCTTGAGACCAAGCACCTTGACTTTCATCATCTTACGGAATGCAACGCCTTTGTATACCTGCACAAGAATCACCCTCTTGCCGAAAAAGAATCCATCGCGCTGGACGAGCTTTCTGACTATCACTTCGTAACCTACGACCAGAACGACCTGTCCTCGTTCTTCAGCAAGGAGGTTCTGAACCGCCGCGAGCTTAAGCAGGCGATAACCGCCGTTGACCGCAGCACCGTCCTGAACCTTCTGAAGACGCTGAACGGCTACACGTTCCTTTCTGGCATTCTGGGCGAGGAAGGCGACGGCGAATTCATCTCAATTCCGCTCAAGAACCTTGACGACATCAGCCGCACCTTTGAGTTGGGCTACATAACCGTTCACGGGCGCGCCATGAACAACATAAGCCTGACCTACATAGACCACATACGGCGCATCCTGAACATCGCGGGCTTCTCGTGCTAAAAGGAACTGCCTAGCGCCGCAGGAACGGAAACTGAAATACCGCTAGCACTATTTTCAAAGTGCTCTCGGAGAAAACTCACTAATTCCGAATGATTGAAAGCAGGGGCAGATGTATAAAAAATAGCGAGAAGGAGAAAATTTGTTTTCAAAATCACTCTGACTTTAACTGCCGCGAAAGCGGCAATTCAATAGTTCCTTTGCTAAAGTCAGCGTGAAGCCGGCTAGCGAGCCTTCGCAGCATAGCTGCTCGGAGACTCACTCAAAATGCTCCACTGGAGCATTTTGCCGGCTTTCAGCCGTCGTTCCCTAGGTTTTGCAAAACAAATCTTCGACTGGAAGCTATTTTTTAATGAAAATCACAGTTTTGGAATTCCGAACTTCTATAATGCATTTGCCCCGGGGCTTTCCCCCATGTAAATCAATTTTGAGAGTATGGGTATTAAAAAAAATAGCTTTTAGTCGAAGTTCATCCTTCAAAAACGCAAGCTAGCTTGCTACACGCATTTTTGCCT
>CAKZZR010000222.1 GCA_937885475.1 uncultured Treponema sp. | reverse complement strand
TTATGTTCGCGCGGTCAAGTGAAAGTCCTTCCTGCCCCTCGCCGAACTTCTTGAATGCATCCATGTTGTACCTTCCGTATGATGACAAAACCCGCAAAGCCGTCTACAATGGAAAAATGAACACATATTTTGGCACGTCAGCATTCTACAAGAGGGCGCTTTCCATTGCGCTTCCGGTGATGATGCAGCTTCTGATTCAGAGCCTTGTGTCGCTTATAGACAACTTCATGGTCTCGGGGCTTGGTGATATAAAGATGAGCGGCGTGAACATCGCCGGAATGATAAATTTCATGTTCCTTATTCTCTCAAATTCAATCTGCATGGCGGGCGGAATTTTCATGAGCCAGTTCTTTGGCGCAAAGGATGCCGAAGGAATGCGCCAGGCGTTCAAATTCAAGCTAATCGTGCTTTTCATAGTGGGTGCCGCATACACTGCATTCGCCTACATAACGCCACGAGCCGTGTTCAACCTAATGGTAACGGTAAACGCGGATGCCGCACCAATCCTGGACCAGGCGCAAAGCTACTCACGGGCCGCGGCTCTCTCCTGGCTTCTGATGGTGTTCGCACAGGCGGCAGCCTCCTCCCTGCGAGAAACAGAGGACGTGCGGCCACCGCTCGTTTTTTCAACCGTGGCGGCAGTCACGAACACGATTTTCAACTGGATTCTTATCTATGGAAATCTTGGCGCACCTCGTCTTGAAGTCCGTGGAGCCGGAATCGCGACCTGCATAGCGCGCGGAACGGAGCTCCTGCTTTTCATAATCTATCTTTCCTTAAAGAAACCGCTTTTTGTGTTCCGTCTAAAGGAGCTTTTCAGAATCAGGCTCAGCATTTTTGCCTCAATCGCACGAAAAAGCGGCGGAATCCTATACTCGGAGCTTTTCTGGGCGCTCTCAGAAACAATCTCAAACGCCCTTTACAACACTCGTGGCGGCGCGGAAGTCGTCTCTGGAATGGCGGCGGGTTTTGCAATCGCAAACCTGTTCTTCATCTGCTTCAGCGGAATCGTGACCAGCGTAAGCGTAATCCTTGGACAGGAACTTGGAGCGAATAATATAGAAGAAAGCAGAAAATACAAGAACTGGCTCATCTCTGGCTCAACGGTGTTCGGCACGATTTTCATGTGCATAGGGCTTCTTACCGTGCTTCTGATTCCAATCGTGTTCAAAAGCCTCACCCCCGAAGCACAGCGCATAGCGCGTAACCTTGTCATAATCGCCGCCGTCTACCTTCCGCTGTGGGCGCTCATAAACGCGCAGTACGCCATCTCGCGCGCAGGCGGAGACACCAAGATGAGCGCCGTATGCGACACCGTGGCGAACATTCTTTTTACAGGCGGAATGATTCTGCTCACGTTCTTTACAAACCTTGCGCCCTACATAATGTACGCCATCGTAAAGCTAAGCGACATCCCAAAAACGCTCATCGCCTGGCTATGGCTCAAAAAAGAGCGCTGGCTTGTGAACCTGACCAAGACGGAATGAGCGGGTAGCTATCCGGCTAAGTCAGACGGAACCTTACTACCACCAGTCCTTTGAAGAAAAATCAAGGCTTGCGGTGTTAAGCGCGCTAGAAGCCACAGGAATTTTGTGTCCTTTCTTTATGAAGAACACGATTTTATTCAGCGGAACCTCAACATAATGAGTTCCCTTTAAAAGAAGCTTTTTGGAAGGCGAGCCTTCGTCAAGCCCTTCCCCTAGAGCGCAAGTTACACACGTCATATCCTCAGGCAGATACACCATGCGCCCGGTCGCATTCTGCACGTACACAGGGGCAATCATAAGGTCATCCCCCACCATAAGCTGATCCTCGATGCTCGGCGCAATCTTATCCTCTGGGTAGTCAAACGAAAGCGGCTTGAAATACATCTTTCCTTCTTCGGAGCATTTTTTGAAAAGCTCATAAAGATATGGGAGCAGCCTGTAGCGAAGGCTGATTATTCCCCTGAAGTCCTCAGGCTTCTCAAACTGATAGCATTCCTGCTCGCGCGTTCCAAGCGCCGAATGATTCCGCATGAGCGGCGTAAAGATTCCCACGCTCAGGAATCGTAGCAGGAGGTCGCGAGTTGTGTCGCAGCCAAAGCCACCAAGGTCGCACCCGGTATACAAGAAGCCGCACATGTTTAGCGACGGGAGCTGCTTTATAAGAAGAAGGATATGGCTCCACCAGGCAAAGTTATCGCCCGTCCATATACCGCTGAAGCGGTGCATTCCGATATACGAGGCTCGAGAAATCATCAGTATTTCCTTTCCAACCTTGGTGAAGTATTCGCTTGCCGCTCTGGTCATGTTAAAGCCGTATAGGTTATGAACCTTGTCGTGCCGCACTAGCGAGATTCCGTTCTCAGTACACTCGGCAAGGGCACCGGCCACCTTTTCAGGCACGCGGTGATAGAAGCTTTTGTAGTCGTCAAGATTGTTCTGAAGATTAAGCACGACGTTCTTCACGTCCCAGGTGCTGTACACGTTGGGGTTCTCGTCGCCTATCATGCGCTTTAGCTTTTCATAACCCGCCTTTATTCCGTCCTCTGAATAAAAAAGCGCTGGCTCGTTCATGTCGTTCCAAAAGCCGTCCACTCCGCTTTCCACAAGACCAGAATATTTCTCACCGAACCATTTTCGCGCAGCCGGGTTCAAAAAATCCGTGAAATGCGAAAGCCCCGGCCAGACACCGGCTGAAAAAGGCTTTCCGTCAGCCTTTTTGCAGAAAAACCCGGAAGAAACGCCCTCGCGGTCCAGTTCGGAATTTTCCTCCGCCTTGATTCCCGCATCAATTATTGGCACCACGTGAACGTCCTTTTCCCTCAGTTTTTTTACCGCGCCCTTGAAATCAGAAAAGTTTTCCTTGTTAACGGTAAAATCGCGGAAGCCGTCCATATAATCAATGTCCAAAAAGATTGCATCCAGCGGAATCCCAAGCTTCCTGTGGTTCTCGTAAACGCGCTCAAGGTCCTCCTCTTTTCCGTAGCCCCAGCGGCTCTGCATAAAGCCGAACGCCCAGAGCGGAGGCACGTAGCTTTTTCCAATCATCGCCCTGAACTGCTCCACAACAGAAAGAACTGCCTTATCCGTGCCCTCATCCGGCGTGATTACATACACGTCCGCATGAGGCTCCTCGGCAGACACAGTAAGAACATCAAACCGGGTGCAGGACGCATCAATGCAAAGCCGGCCCGGGTAGTCAAAATAAAGGCCGAACGTCCTTTTGTCCTCTTCAGAATGAACCACGATGAAGTTATGCGCGCCGTAAAGAGACTTTTTTTCCTCCGTATGATGCGGGTCATCGCTGCACCAGCTTTCGTACCTTTTTCCGCGCTTGTTGATTCCGCCCATAGTCTCACCAAGACCAAAAATCCTGTCAGAATCTTTAAGCACATACTCAAAAACAATTCCATCCTGCACAGAAAGCGTTCCGAACGGAAACAGCGAAGCCTTGTCCACAAAAACCGAGCCGTCCTTTGGAAATGCCACGACAGATTCCGTGTCAAACGGCCGCCCGAACCTATATTTACAAACCATAAAAACCTCACCAAAAGAATATACGTTTAGTTTAGCGCTAAATCTAAAAAAAAGAAAGAACTTTCTTACAGACTTAGAGCTTCAGCATGAAAACAACAATGCAAAAATATAAATTCATGCAAGTAAAAACTGGCTGCGAGTTTCTAGGCTACCTCTGTAACGGAATTGATTATGTGGAACAAATCCTTGAAGCCAGTGGCAAGAATCTGACGGTCAACCTCGTTTGAGATGGACAGCAGATAAAGGCGCGTGCCATACTCGTCGGCATCGTTATGCGCCGCCATGATGATTCCCATTGCGGCGGCATCAAGCGCATTCACGTTTGCCATATCAAGCACCACGTTAGTTGACTCAATCGCAGAATAAATCTCGTTCTGAATGTTCGGCGCGGTGTAGGCATTAAAGTCGCCGCTCAGCTCAAACAGCATGTAATCCGAGCCTTCCTTTTGCGTAAACGTAAGCTGCTCCATTATTTTTCCTCCATGTTCTGAACAAGATTCTCAAACTGCTCAAACTGTTCCTCGCGGGAATCCTTGTTTTCCGTGCTGGTGAGCTTTTCGTAGAATTCGGCGCGCAGAGCGTCCGCCTCTGCCTTATCCGACGCATTGGAGCGCAGATACTTCATCACAAGAACGCTTACATCGTCCTCCATCTCATGGCTCATGAATTTCATAAGCTCGTCGTACTCAAACTGCGCCATGCGACTTGCCGGATACATCGCGTTGGCAACCATGTAGCGCTGAATGCGGTCCTTTCCGAACTTTTCGCCGCGCAGGGAGTGGCTTTCAATAAGTCCGTCCGTGCAAGCAAGCACAATGTCGTTCTTGTTCAGCTTAATCTGCTTGATTGAAATATACGGTGAAATGTCCTTTACAAAGCCAAGAATATGTCCGCCACCCTGAATCTCGATGACATTGTTGTACGCCTCGGTATACAAAAGAATCGCCGGAATTCCGCAGTTGATATAATACATCGTGTCGTTCTCAAAGTTCACAATGGCAAACATTCCCGCAAAAATCGTTCCCTTCTGAAGGTTGTCGCGGATAAAGCGGTTCACCTTTACCACCAGCTGCTTAAAATCATGCGTGTCCGCAAGGTACGCGCGGATAATCTGCTTAAGGATGACCATGCTCATGGAAGCGGCAATACCCTTACCGCTCAGGTCGCCCACAACGAACATGTGGCGCGTGTCCGTAAGACGAATCATGTCAACGAATTCACCACCAATGTTGTGCGCAGGAACCATAATGCTTCCCGCATCCATCTTGGGATTATTCAGAATGTCGATGTTGTCCTGAATTGAAGTGATAATCTGGCTAGACATGCGAAGCTCGCGGTTTACCGTACCAATGATTTCCTTGTTGGAAATATTGCGCATGTAGTAACCAAATACGAAGAAGTAAGAATACAGCTTCTTGAAAATGTTGATGTCGTATTCCTTGTAATGCTCGTTGCTTATTTTTACACCCAGGAATATAAGACCATGCACGTCGCGTCCCTCGTTCAGAATGAAGAATGCGTCAGATTTTGTCTCGTTGAACAAGCGCACAAGCTGCGCCTTGTATTCCTCGTAGGTGTTGTCGGACTCAAGCTGGGAATACGCGACCACGTTCTTTCCGTCGTTCAAAAGAGACTCGAACAAAAGACCGAAATTCGCAATCTTGCGCGCCTTGCCAGTAGAGGAATATGCAACCTCGTAGGTGTCGTTACCGCCGTTGATGTACACCGTCATTGAGCTTGCCTCTGCGTTCGCATTGAACACCTTGAACATGCGCTCGGCTATGTCGTCCATCTCACCGCTGTAGTCAATTGAGGCGAGCGATTTTTCAAAGGCAACCGCATAATCCGCGGAATGTCCCAGCCGCGATTTTGAAATCAGCTCCGAAAGAGTCGTTATAAGGAACAGAATGAGCGCCGCACACACAAATTCAAAGATGACGAACACCGCGCCGTAGCTTTTGTAAAGCGGGTAGCACGCCTTAAAAATCACGCCCATAAGAACGGACGGAATAAGGTAAATCGTGATGGACTTGATGATGAACGCAGTGATTGCCCGCCCCGACGGCGCGGAATTCATCTGCGAGCCGGTCGGAATGATGACCATCATCGGAATATACACAAAATAGTGCAGAAGCGAAAGATACGGCGCATATGCCGTAGCCATGTCAAGCAGCACGCAGCACACCCACATAGAAAGAATGCCGAGCGCATACACATATCCATGGAAGCGGTCCAGCTTGGAACCCTTAAGCTCATTCTGCAGCAGCATCAAAAAGCACATGAATCCAGGAAGCAGGAACCGCAGCACAAAATTGTACAGCGTTACCCACGTCCACGGAAAATAATTTCGTGCCTCGCCGCTGAAAAGGTAGGTTGAGCTTATCTCTATGCCGTTCGTGTCAGAAAAGCGCACGTTCTTGAATTTGAACATGACGAACCAGATGACCACAAAATACAGGATTGTCTTTACTGCCATCGTAAGCGACGTGGTATATTTCCATGCATAATACGGCAGGCAGAACGCAATGTTCAGCAAAAAGCAGCCTTCCATAACAAAGCACAGCTTTATGAGCGTAGAAAAAAGTCCCGGCGTGATAAAGTCGCGGGAAGCCGTGAACAGCGTGAACATTCCCGAAATGACCGCCATAAGCAGGATATTTGAAATAATCGGGTTCGTTCCGCCGTTATACACCGACTCTTTTTTATCAACGTGAACGGTTTCGTAAATAAGGAACAGGGTAAGAATCAAATTCAACAAAATAAACAGCATATTAACCTACCTTTACAACCATCATTGTTACGTCATCATGCAGGCGCTTGTCGCCATTGTAGCGCATGATAAGATCGACAATATCATCAACAAACTGCTGCGGCGTTTTGGAAGCGCTGCTCGTAAGCGTTTCCGTAAAAAGCTCCGTGTCACCAAGCTCCACACCATTCTCATCCATGACCTCAGAAACACCGTCGGTCGCCAGCAGGATTGTGTCTCCACGGAAAAGCCGCTGCTCGCTCACGCGCACGTCATCCATATCGATAATGCCAACAAGGCTGGCGTTGGACGTAAGCGACTTTATGCGGTAGCCGTCAGGCGCGCGCGTAAGGATAATCGGGTCAGACATGGACGCATTGATATACGATATTTTCATGGCATCGGTGTCAACAATGCCCAGGAACAGAACCGTATACTTGTCCTGAAGGTGCATTCCCTTAATAGCCTTGTCAACCGCCTTTATGACTGCCACAAGGTCGTTCTTGTTCTCGATGATTTTTACCGTGTTCATTACCAGACCCATGATGAGGGCGGCAGGCAGACCTTTACCAGAAACGTCGCCAAGCATGAGCAATGTGCGCGACGAATCAATAGGAAGAACCGTGTAATAGTCGCCGGAAACATTTACCAATGGGCGGTAGTACGCCGCAATCTTAAGATGCGGAATGTCCGGCATGGTATGAGGAAGGAACGAAACCTGCGTTTCGGCAAGCTGTTCCCATTCCTTTGTGAGAGAGGAAATTTCCGAAAGGTTTGCGATGATTTTTGTCCTGTCAAAGAAGCGGCAGAATTCCTCGTAAAGCTTTGTGTAGATGTCAAGGTCAAAAAGACGCGTGTAGCGGTTGAATATAAAGCAGTGGATTCCCTGATAGCAGATGAAAAATCCGCGGGACTGACGGCAGCTGGACACGATTCCCATGTTCTCGCCAAGAAAGTAGAAGCCCTCCTCCCATGCAATCGGAAAATTCACCGAAAGCTTCTCATGCACCTCCTGATACGAGGAAATGCGGCTCGGGCTGTTGTATAAGACGTAATTTCGTTTTCGGTCCACAAGAAGGATGGAGCAGTCGGCCTTAATTTCCAGCGACTCTGCAAAGACCTTGTACAAGTCATCATAGGAATAGCAGAAGCGCAGCTTGTCTATAAAATCTTCAAGATACACCGTCTCTCCGGACTCAAAATATTTTTTCTGAAGATATTTGTCTATGTTATGCCGGATGACCGATGCGGCAACCAAAAACGAAAGGAATATAATCGTTGGAATTCCGGCAAAAATAAGCGGTGCGCTGTTATTCACATCTCTCTGAACCAAAAAAACAGAAAGCAGAACGGACAGCAGAAGCACAGCAACATTCACAGAAAGGAAATAGACTTTTTTTCTGGTCTTGTACATATTCACCTCATGCATGCAAAATTAGACAATTCTAATTATACCATACAATCGGCAGATACGCCCGAAAAAAACACAATTATTTACGAAAGAGCCCTAAACGAATGTCAATTCAGGGAAGAAAGCGGCATCAGCTTTGGATTCGTAACCGGTTTTTCAAGCTCCATGTACTTTTTGAGCAAATCCTTCTGCGCTCCAGAAACCGACTGCGGAATCTGAACGACGATTTTTATGTACATGTCGCCCTTGCGCGCCGGAGAAGCCGTAAACGGAACGCCCTCGCCCTTTATGCGGAGCAGCTTACCAGAAACGGTACCGCTCGGAATTTTTATGGCAATCTTCTTACCGTCAAGGGAATCAATCGTAATGTCTGCACCAAGCACCGCCTGCGTAAAACTTACCGGAACGGCGCAGTACAAATCCTGCCCGTCGCGCTCAAAATACGGATGCTCCTCCACATGAAGGATGACAATCAAATCGCCCGCAGGTCCGCCGTTCTCGCCGGCATCGCCCTGATGCGGAAGAGCAATCCGCTTGCCGTTGTCCACGCCTGCCGGAATCGTGAATGAGATTTTCTTTGCTTTTTCCTGCACGCCACGACCGCCGCAGTCCTTGCACGGCTTGTCAATTTTTGTGCCGGTTCCGTTACAGTCTGGACACGGCTGCTGAACCGCAAAGAATCCCGCACTGCGTCGAACCTGTCCCATTCCATTACAGGTAGAACAGGTCTTTCGGCTCGCTCCGGCGGCACAGCCGGTTCCCTTGCAGGAAGTACAGGTTTCGTTGTGCTTAAAGTGGATGTCCGCCTTTGTTCCGTATACGGCATCCTTGAAGGAAATGTTCAGGTCATAGCGAAGGCTCGCACCTTCCGTAGGACCGGAACGACGGCGACCGGAAGAACGCGATGAACCGCCGCCGAAGATATTGTCAAAAATATCGCCGAACCCGCCGCCCATGCCACCGAACAGGTCGGAAAAATCATGGAACGCATGCGAATACTGCGCACCGCCGCCACCTCCGGCATTCATGCCGTCTACACCGGCAAAGCCATACTGATCGTAAAGCGGGCGTTTTTCTGCATCAGAAAGAACCTCGTAGGCTTCTGTCGCCTCGCGGAATTTCGATTCGGCTTCCTTATCGCCAGGATTTCTGTCCGGGTGATATTTTACCGCCAACTTGCGGTATGCCTTTTTAATCTCATCTTCTGTAGCGCCTTTCTGAAGGCCCAATACTTCATAATAATCACGCTTTGCCATAATCAAACCTTTATTCCAATATACTAAAAAACAACCCTCTTTACAATGCAAAGAGGGTTAATCTTAAGACAAACATATTTAAACTCCACCGCCAGAAAAATGACTCCCGGTCACGACCCGTGATGCAAAACCGCACGCTAGCGTGCTACACGCTGTTTGCGGCAAAGAAACTTTTTAATTGCCGCTATCGCGGCAACCACAAACAGAGTGTTTTTGCCTCACGCGCCGCCCCCTCCGCCATTTTTGTTTCGACATCAATTATGAATAAGTTTGTCCAAACTAAAGTACAACTTATTTATCGTCGCTTACTTCAAAGTCCACGTCGTCGGCTGTGCCCTTGTTGAATTTTGAGTCAGTTCCAGAAGATTCCCCGGCATTTCCGGCATCCGCAGAGCCTTGAGCGCCAGCTGCACCGGCACCTGCGGCACCAGCCCCCTGCTGCTTGTACATTTCCTCTGCCATCTTGTAGGAAGCCTGCTTGAGCTCTTCGCTCTTAGCCTTGATTTCCTCTGTGTTTCCACCTTCGATAGCCTTTTTAAGGGAAGCAACGGCATCCTCAATCTTCTGCTTGTCGGCATCAGAAATCTTGTCGCCGATTTCCTTCAAAGTCTTCTCAGTCTGGTAAACAAGGCTGTCAGCCTCATTCTTTGTGTCGATTTCCTCACGCTTAGCCTTGTCAGCAGCAGCGTTTGCCTCTGCATCCTGAACCATGCGGTTGATTTCTTCTTCGCTCAATCCAGAAGATGAAGTAATCTGGATGTGCTGTTCCTTTCCTGTTCCAAGGTCTTTTGCAGAAACATGAACGATACCGTTTGCATCAATGTCGAACGTTACTTCAATCTGTGGAACGCCGCGTGGTGCCGGTGGAATACCTACAAGGTCAAAGTTACCGAGCGTACGGTTCTGGGCAGCCATCTCGCGCTCACCCTGAAGTACGTGGATTGATACGGCAGTCTGACCGTCAGCCGCTGTAGAGAATACCTGACTCTTCTTTGTAGGAATCGTCGTATTGCGGGCGATGAGCTTTGTCATTACGCCGCCCATTGTCTCAATACCAAGTGAAAGAGGTGTTACGTCCAAAAGAAGGATGTCCTTTACGTCACCCTTAAGAACGCCACCCTGTACTGCGGCTCCGATGGCAACAGCTTCATCCGGGTTTACGGCTTTTGAACCTTCCTTACCGAAGATTGATTTTACAACTTCCTGTACTTTTGGCATACGGCTTGAACCACCAACCAAAAGAACCTCGTCGATTTTGTCCGTAGAAATGCCTGCATCGGCAAGAGCCTTGCGGCAAGGTTCCTTCGTGCGCTCGAACAAATCCTCTGTCATCTGCTCAAACTGAGCGCGAGTCAAAGACTTCTGCAAGTGCTTTGGACCAGTTGCGTCAGCAGTGATGAACGGAAGGTTGATGTCTGTAGAAGTCTGGCTTGAAAGCTGGATTTTTGCGTTCTCAGCAGCCTCACGCAGTCGCTGCATAGCCATTGCATCACTAGAAAGGTCAATACCAGTGTCGTTCTTGAATTCCTTGATAAGCCAGTTGATAATTGCGCGGTCCCAGTCGTCACCACCAAGGTGAGTATCACCGTTGGTAGATTTTACTTCAAACACGCCGTCAGCAAGTTCAAGGATTGAAATATCAAACGTACCACCACCAAGGTCGTATACGGCGATTGTCTTTTCCTTGTCCTGATCCTGCTTGAAACCGAATGCCAAAGCAGCGGCAGTCGGCTCGTTGATGATTCGCTTTACGTCAAGACCGGCGATTTTTCCGGCATCCTTTGTAGCCTGGCGCTGAGAGTCGTTGAAATAAGCAGGAACCGTGATTACGGCTTCAGTTACAGTCTCGCCAAGGTAGTCCTCTGCGGTCTTCTTCATCTTCTGAAGTACGAAAGCACTGATTTCCTGTGGAGAATACTTTTTCTTCTCGCCGTTCTGCTCAATTTCCACGCGACAGTCTGCACCGTTGTCCAATACTGTATATGGAAGCTTTGTAGCTTCGCCCTGAAGCTCACTGAATCTGTGACCAATCAAGCGCTTTGCAGAATATACTGTGTTCTTTGGGTTTGTAACCATCTGGTTCTTTGCAGGCTGACCTACAACGCGGTCTCCTTTTGCTGTAAAACCAACGATGGACGGTGTAGTGCGTCCACCCTCTGAGTTCTGAATTACTACCGGCTCGCCGTTTTCCATTACGGCAACGCAGGAGTTAGTCGTTCCCAAGTCAATACCAATAATCTTTCCCATTTTATGTACCTCGTTTTCGGTGGTTGAGCCTGTCGAAACCACAATTCATTTATTCAAAGGTCATGCCGACAGGCTCAATGACCCATATTTACTTTTCAAAGGGGCGCCTGCCCCTCGCTTCAGACAACAGTGGTTTACTTCGTGCTCTTACGAGTCGACAAGCTCAACCACCGCTGTCTTCCGCTACCCCCTCTAGCGGAGACACCCCGCAACGCCCAGCAGTAACACTGCAAGTTGGACAAGCTAAAAATTGCTTTCGCAATTTTCTTAACGCTTTCCGATTTATCAGTTCCCGCCAGCGGGAACGCTCACCATTACCTTGGCGTGCCGAATAATTTTATCGTTCAGCTTATATCCCTTAAGGTAAACCTGCTTCAAGGTTTCCTTCTTTGCCTTCTCGTCCTCAACGCGGCCGATTGCCTCGTGCTCGTCAGGATTGAACTCGTCGCCTTCCTTTCCAAAGCTTGAAAGACCATACTTATTCTCAAGCATGCTCACAAGGCTCTTGTTTATCATCTTGATTCCGTCAGCAATGGTCTTTGCATCCTTGGCGTCCTTTGCCGCATCAATCGTGCGGTCAAAGTTGTCAAGGCTGTCCAAAAGGTCGCCCAAAAGAGAGGCATTCGCATAGGAAACCGCCTCCTCCTTCTGCTGCATCATGCGCTTTCGCCAGTTGTCGTTCTCGGCAGCCTTGTAAAGCGCCTCCTTCTTGAGTTCCTCAATCTGAGCCTCAAGAGAAGCGATTTTTTCCTCAGGAGTCATCTCCTGCTTTTCCTCAGTCTTTTCAGCATCCTTCGGAGCGCTCTCGGCAGTTTCAACTGAAGATTCAGCCTGATTCTCTACCTTTTCTTCCTGCTCCTGTGTCTGATTTTCTTCTGACATTCCATCGTCCTTATCTATAAGTTCTACATATAAAATACTGATTTTGAGAACGAATCGTCAATAAAAAAAGAGAAAACTTGCTGTTTTTTTGTGCGGACGGACAAATCCTGCGTGAAAAACAGAATGTACGCGCAGCCCGCTTATTCAATCCACTCGTCGCCCTCGTATTCGGGCATAAGCTCAGGATTCTTTATCTTGCGCTGCCCAAAGTTGAACGACACGCCCAGATACACCTTATGCGATGTTCCGCCAATTTTAATAGAAGAATCCTCAAATTTTCCGTAGAGCGGAAGCCCGAACTCGTAGCCGCAGTTAAAGCCGAAGTCGTAATTCTCGCGGCGAAGAACCCACACCTTATAGCCTACGTCAAAGGAAAACGACATGTACCCGCCGCTTTCCACCTTTGTAAAAGGAATGGACTGCGTTTCCGTGCTGCCGTCCTTGAACTTGAACGCAATATCCTTTACCTCGCGGCATGCAATCACGTCAAAAACGCCGGTCAGTCCGGGCGAAAGCGTAATGGAATGAATCTCTCCTATATTAAAGCGCACCGCCGCACCCAGCGTGGCAAATGACTGTATGCCGAATTTCATGTCGAATTCCGTTACATTGAAATTTTCAAAGGTCTGGTCGCCCGCAAGAATAAAATCCGCACCATAAGAAACGTTCATCCCCAAGTCCAAAAAACGCACCGGCGAACCAAAAAAGATTGACCACTGGTTTTCCAGTCCGAACGGAAAGGTCGGACGGTATTCAGTGCCGTCGTCATTCTTCAGATTCTCAAAGGGAATACCGGAAAAATTCATGTCAAATTCAATATTGGCGAACGCACAAATTGCACCGACCCACAAAAGAACAGCAAAAAACACTTTTTTCATAACACACTCCATACTTTTTTATGCTGTTATAGTCGCACTACTTCTTAAATTTGTCAAAATTTTTTTATGGTAAAAAAAATTAAACAAAAAAATACAAAAAAAACTTGCATTATCCAAAAACCGCTGTAAACTCAAGGCATAATAAAAGTTGAGGTGAGATATGAAAAAAGTTGTCTTATTCGCATCTATCCCCCTTTTACTATTTTCATGCAGCGACATCGGACTTGGGGACACAATCGGAAACGAGGATTCAATCTACATTGATTCATCACTTGAAGTGGCAAACGACACCAGATCTGCCACGCAGACCGTCGTAGACACCTACGCAAGCATTTTTGAGACGGTCGGCGAACTTGTTCAGGAACTTACGGACGCGGCTTCCTTTACCGACGAGGAATACGAAGCAAAGCTTAAGGAGCTTGAGAGCGCCATTGAGACCATCACACAGCTTGAAACCCAGCTGGACGAGATTGAGACCACTGACGGTCAGAAGCTGACTGATCTTCTTGCATTCAAAAATGCCGCAGAAAAAATTGAGCAGATAAAAGAAGCCCTCAAGGAAGGAACTGACACGAGCGCCGCAAAGGAAGAAATCGCCGCGCTGCTTAAAGAATTGAGCGGAGCCTGCGAGGAAGACACGCCCACAACGATTGCAGAGGCAGTCTCAAAAATCAAGGAGCAGATTGCCGAAACGCGCACTGAGCTTGAAGCCCTTTTGACCGCAGAGGAAAAGGAAGCCCTTGGCGACGAGGCGACCGTTGAGGAAATAATACAAAAAATTGAGGAAAAGCTTAGCGCTCAGGAGACGGAGCTTGAGGACGCAAAAGAAACGCTCTGCGAGCTGCTGACCGACGAACAAAAAGCCGCCCTGACCGGAAGCGAGACGCTTGAAGACATCATAGAACAGATTCAGGATGAGATTGAAGAAAAAACTATTGCGCTCGAAGACGCAAAGACAGCCCTTACGGAGCTTTTGAGCGAGGAACAGAAAAGCGCGCTTACCGGTGACGAAACCGTTTCTGACATAATAGAAAAGGTTGAGGCGCAGATTTCTGCAAAGGACAGCGCGATTGCCGCAAAGCAGGCAGAAATTGAAGAAAAGCAGGCAACCATAGACGGACTTACTGCACAAATACAAGCCGCAAACCTGAGCGACGATGAAAAAGCCCAGCAGATTGGCGCTTTGAGTGCAGAAATCTCTGCGCTGAATGGCGAGATTACCGCTCTGGAATCAGAAGTCAGCACTCTCGAAAGCGATAATGCCACCGCAAAGGCAACGCTTACCGCCCTGCTTGACGACCCAAGTTCCGTCAGCGAGACAGCCACAGCCTCTGAGGTTGCTGCGCTGGTAAAGGCAAAGCTAGAGGAAACGCAGGAGGAGCTTGACAAAAAGACAGAAGCCCTTGAAGAAGCGACGGATTCAATCGCAGCGACAAAAAATAGCATTGCCGCCATACTTACGAACCTTGACGAAAACGCAGACACACAAAAGTCAACGGAAGAGCTTCTGAACGACATATCCACAAAAATTACAGCGCTTGAGAACGAAAAAACAACGTTTGAAACCCAATATTCCGAACTTGAGAATGAAAATACAAACTTGAATGCACAGGTAAGCGAGCTTACAAACGAAAAGTCCACTTTGCAAGAAAGCATTGACTCATTGACCGCCAGAGTTGCAGAACTGGAGAACGAAATTGCCAGTGGTCAGCTAGCATACAGCGAACTACAGAAGCAGATGACGATAAAAAAAGGTGATGACACAAGCACACTGTATAAAGACACATGCTTGGAGGGAGTGGATTTAACGTACTTCGGGCAGTCCGCAATCGTAGTGGACGCATCCTCATCGGGTTTCTTCATATGTATTTCAGAAACAGAAGGCTCCACCTTGTTTGCCGTTTTTGACACGTCAGATTGGGGGGAAAATAAATCCTTCACAATTTATGAAGGAACGACAAAATCTGAAGGCGTTACAGTTGACAAGAGTCAAGGTTATCGCGAAATGCACAATCTTCAGCGCGGTCAGACATATCAGATTGAGACCTCCGACGGAAGCGCAATCAAAATAAAAGCACTTGTTGACGGCTATGAAAACATCTCCAAACTGAACTAAACGAGCGCCGCATCAAAAAGGCAGCTCAGACTCCACGCAAAGCCTTTCCTTTGTAACCGGGTGTTCAAAGGAAAGGCTTTTTGCGTGCAGCATAAGGCGGTCTGTGCTTGTGCCACCGTACAGAACATCTCCGCAGATTGGAAGACCATAATGGCTCAGATGCACGCGAATCTGGTGTGTCCGCCCGGTAAAAAGCTGCGCCTGAACAAAAATCGTTCCGTCGGCACGCGTCTCAAGAACCATAAAATCCGTTCGGGAATACTGCCCGCCCCTGCTCTGCGCAACCTCGCCCCATTTGCCCGCCTGACTTTTACCGCTCACGCGAGCCATAAAAAGCTCCACCGTAAACTTTTTTTGAGCCGTTATTTTAACGCCCGGACGAGCCTTGCACACAGCGCAGTAGATTTTCGTAAAATCGTGGCTTTCAAACATCGCCTGAACAGGCTTGTTCACTGCACGCTGCTTTGTGAACAGAATCACGCCGCTCGTGTCGCGGTCAAGCCGGTGCATGATTCCCACGTACGGAGGATTCCGCAGGGCAGGATTCTTTTTCCATAAATAGCGCACCACCGCATCATGCAGATTGTCGCGCTTTTCGCCGCCCACAATAGTTTCTTCCGTCGGAAATTTGGCAGGCTTGTTCACGCAGATAAGATAGTCGTCCTCAAACAGCACGTCCCGTTCGCTCACCTCAAACAAAACGTCATCCGGTTGTTTTTCAAAGAAGAATTTTTCCGCATCAAATTCAACGCTCACGGCGCTCCGGCGGCGAAGCTCAAAGGCAGGGCGGCGGCATTGCGCGCCGTTCACACAAACCGCGCCGCACACGATGAGCCGCCGGATTTTTGAATTGCTAGCACAGCCCTCCTGCACCAAGCGCCCAGGAAGTTCCCGGCGCAAAAAATCGTCCAAGCGGATTGTCTCCTGAGTAAAAAAATCGTATGTCATAGAATTTTGTAGTCGGGTCCTTCGTCCGTCAAAAACACGCTCACAAGGCAGCGTTCCATGCACACATCGTTAAAAAAATGCGCTATATCCATGCTCTCCGGACTCAGAAGGTCGTCTGGATTGTAGTCGGTTTCCAGCTCAACGGAAGCGCCATCGCTGACCACGCGGCTGAACGCGCCGTTCAAGCGCACTATATCGCGCACGGCAGAAAAAAGCGGCGCGGCGTTCTTTTCCTCATACTTCATCTGAAGAAAATGCAGCTGCATTTTTTCTATATTATCGTGTTTTTCGTCCTCGGGAACAAAGCCGCTCTTAAAATCGCAGTTG
>CAKZZR010000221.1 GCA_937885475.1 uncultured Treponema sp. | reverse complement strand
TGAACTTCGACTGAAAGCTATTTTTTTAATATACCTATACATCAAAAATTGATTTTCATTGATTTCAGGCTCGATTTATAGACAGAAAAGCGGATTTACTATACTATTTTAGGATATACAATACAGTAAGGAAATTAAAATGGAAACGAATGAGATTTTTGACAGACTAAAAAGTCTTCAAGTTATTCTTGGCAGAAAGTATGAACTTGAATCAAAAATTGAAGAAGCGCCGAAACAGCTGAACACACAGGACGAGCTTCTTGCACGTATGCGCAAGGAATTCATCGAGCGCAATAAAGTTTACGAAGAAATAAAAGAAAAGGTTGCGACGCTCAAGTCTGAGCTTGACGAGGCAATCCGTCTCCGCGAGGAAGGCGAGAAGGGAATGGACAACATCACCACTCACCGCGAATACGAGGCGCTTGACAAGCAGATTTCCGAAGCTTCTGCAAAGGAAGCGGATTTGCGCAAGGAACTTCAGAAGGAAGAAAAATCACTTTCTGAGCTTGACGAAATCATGAAGTCCACAGAGGCGATGATAAATTCTCAGGAAGCGGACTTGAACGCGAGCAAGGAATCCTTGAACGCACAGCTTTCTGATTACAATACGGAACTTGAGAGCCTTAAGAAGCAGGAGGAGGAGACTGTTCCTGGTCTTGACCAGGAGATTCTCTTCAAATTCCAGAGAATCATCCAGCGCAACTCAGAAGGTATCGTTGCCGTTCGCAACGGTGTCTGCTCGGGTTGCCACATGATTCTTCCGGCTCAGTTTGCTAATGAAGTGCGCGAGGGCGACAAGATTCAGTTCTGTCCGTACTGTAGCCGCATTCTGTTCTATGAGGAAGTTGCCGAGGGAGAGCAGGAGTCTTACTTCAATGAAGCGGGAAGCCTTGCGGATCTTGATGACGACTTTGATGATGACGAGTACGATGACGACGAGGAAAGAGATGATTCGCTCTACGAAGATTCGGACTCAATGGATGACATGTCGGATGATGCTGACGATGACGCAGATGATTCCGATGATGCTGAATAAGTGAAATACGCAGGCAGGATTTAATCGCGCGCGAACCAGCTGATGAAAGCCGGGTCGCGTGAGGAAAGTCCGGGCTCCTTCGGAAAAGATGCCGGATAACAACCGGGCAGAAATAGTTAGATGCATAAGTACTTGCATATCACATTTCTGACAGAGAGCGCAGCAGAAAATATACCGCCTGGCTTTGCAGGTAAGGGTGAAATGGTGGGGTAAGAGCCTACCGTGCTTGTGGTAACAGAAGCAGCAGTGCAAGCCTCATCTGGAGCAAAATTAAGCAGAAGCTTGGTGTTCCGACCTTATGCTTCGGGTAAATTGCTGAAGTCCTCCGGCGACGGAGGATTCGGATAGATGGTTGAATATCGGAAACGATATGACAGAACCCGGCTTATTGTCCTGTCTGCTTTTTGAAAATAAAAAAATGGCTGAAACAGTTGTAAGACGAAAGAGTCACCTTATACGAAATATCTTTCTTTTCCTTATTGTGGTTGTGCTTCTTGCCGCAGCTGTTTTTTTTGTATTTAAATTGGTAAGAAGCAATTCCGAGCAGAACCCATCAAAGGCGACCGTCATGCAGGCCTGGAGCGCCTATGACTATAAAAAGGTCTACGACCTTACAGAAATTCAGCTCCAGAAAAATCCTCTGAACAATTCCGCGTTGGTCTATCATGGCTATGCTTGTTTTTTTACGGCGCTTTCTCAGCTGGACACGACCGCGGCGCAGAACTACCTTGACGAGGCGATAAACTGTCTTCGACTTGCCCTGCATGGCGCAAAAAACCATACAAAGGGTCAGATTGAATATATGCTCGGAAAATCCTATTTCTACAAGAATTCAATCTCGTCCTATTACTATGCTGATGTCGCTGTAAAATACCTTGAGGCCGCAAAGTCGGACGGCTATACAGCGGACGACATCTCTGAATATCTGGGGCTAAGCTATGCAGCGCTCAATATGACAATGGAAAGCATCTCTGCATTTACAGAGGCACTCTTGGTGCGCGAATCGTTCTCCCTGCTGCTTTCAATCGGGGAGCAGTATTACAAGGCAGGACAGGGAAACGTTGCGAAGCAATATCTTTTCAGAATTATAAACGGCAGCTCAAACGATGACTTGGTGGTAAAGAGCCTGAATATTCTGGGAAATATTTATATTGAGGAAGAAAATTATACGGATGCGAAGGAAAGTTTTGAGCAGATTCTGAAAAAAAATCAAAATTCTGCTGACGCTTACTACGGTCTTGGTGTAATATATGAGAAGCAAGGTGATTTGGTAAAGGCTCGCTCCGAATGGCGCAAGGCGCTCAAACTGCACGTAAACCATGCGGGGGCTTTAGCTAAAATCGCCGATTATAAATAGTAATTAAAATATGTAAAAATCCGGGAGGATTTATGGGATTTTTTGACAGATTTTCAACAGATATTGGTATCGACCTCGGAACCTGTAACACGCTTATCTATGTGCGCGGAAAGGGCATTGTCATTGACGAGCCTTCCGTTGTTGCCGTAGAGAAGGGCACGAAGCGAATTCTTGCCGTAGGTGCGGAAGCAAAGAACATGCTTGAGAAGACGCCGAGCAACATCATCGCCATCAGACCGCTGGCAGACGGCGTTATCTCTGATATAGACAGCACTGAGCGCATGATTAAATATTTCATCCAGAAAATAACGCCGCGCCATCAGTTCTTCAAATCAACGCGAATGAAAATCGGTATTCCGTCCTGCGTTACCGACGTAGAGCGCCGCGCCGTCATTGAGGCTGCGCTCAAGGCGGGCGCAAAGGAAGTTGAGGTCATTGCGGAATCTCTTGCGGCGGCAATCGGCGCAAAAATCCCGATTTATGAGCCTGCAGGACACATGATTTGCGACATTGGTGGTGGAACGGCGGAGGTTTCCGTAATCTCCTTGGGAGGCATGGTAATCACCAGCTCAATACGCGTGGGCGGCGACAAATTCAACGATGCGCTTGTAAAGCACGTAAAGAGCGTACACAACCTCATCATCGGACATCAGGCGGCAGAACGCCTTAAGATACAGATTGGAAACGCCGCTCCGGACAAAACCATTGAAAAAATGGAGCTTAAGGGGACTGATGTTATTACAGGATTGCCAAGAAGACTTGAAATTGACAGTGTAGAAGTAAGAGAAGCTCTTAAAGAGCCTGTAAATAAGATTGTTGAAGAAATAAAGACTGTATTAAGCGAAACTCCTGCAGAGCTTGCTTCAGATATTATTGAACGCGGTATTGTAATGACTGGTGGAGGTTCAATGCTTAGAGATCGGAA
>CAKZZR010000220.1 GCA_937885475.1 uncultured Treponema sp. | reverse complement strand
GGGCACATTCATGAGGGAACGGCGGTGGACGCAATCGGCAGCACGACGGTCATAAATCCTGGAAGCCTTGGCGAAAAGGGAACCTACGCCGTGCTGGAGGTGGAGCAGGCTGACGGCGCATGGCGCGTTGCCAGTGCAGAAATAAAGAGCGTTCAGCTTTAGCGCGACTGCACCACGCGGAAGCCCATATAGTTATAGCATTCATTCGGGTCGTAGCTGTAGCGGTCGGCGGTGTAGTCAAACAGCGTGTATTCAGACCAGCTGCCGCCACGGCTTACCCGCCGCGAGCCGTATTGCGGGCCTGCGGCAATTTTTCCTTCCGGCTGCGGCTCGTAGTTTGCGAACCAGTCCCAGCAGTATTCAAGGACATTTCCGGTCATGTCAAAAATTCCGGCGGAATTTGCGCGTCCTGAGCCGGGGAGCGATGAAACGTCCGCCTCAAACAGGCTTCCGGCTGTTCCTGCGCGGTGCGTTTCCGTCGCATTCTGCGTAAGCCACGCATAGTTCGCTGCGTCAGGCTCCTCGCCTTCTGCGGCATCCTTCTTATTCCATGAAATCTGGTTTCCGGGCAGAATGCTCCGGGGTTTGTATTCCTTGCCCTTTACAACGCCTGGCACAAAGCGCGCGGCGTATTCCCATTCCGCCTCTGTGGGCAGTCTGAAACCGTCAGAAAAAAAGTTGCAGTCCGCAAGGTCGCACACGGCCGTATTCGTGGAATCCTTTATCGGCTGCCCCTTGTAGGTGTAGCAGGGCGTCTTGTCCTTCAGCTCACTGTATGCGTTGCACCATACGATGGCATCGTACCAGTTTATCATCGTAACTGGCTGACCGTCGCCTTCTTCAGAAGGAAAGCGCCCGTAGCGTCCGGCGGAGCCTTCTTGACCGGGATTCTGGAACGTGTAGCCTAGTTCTTCCGCCTCGTTCATAATCTCGTACCACAGGGAATAAGCGGTCTCATATTTTGCGATGGCAAATTCATTCACGGTTCGCTTTGCTGTGAACGACTGCACCTGCTCACCGATGACAAATTCTCCCTTGGGAATGACGACCATTTCCTCTGCGTTCCATTTTGCTTGTGCCGTCAGCATAGGAATTCCGCAAACCGCACAGAATGCCGCCAAAAAAGCCGCTCTTACAGATTGTCTATTCATAAACACCTCCTATAAAAGGTCTGGAACAATGCTTCAGAATGACGCGCGCTCATTCGCTCAGCGCCGCCTCTATAGATTTCATACGCTTTGCGTTCTTTCGTTCCTTGCGCTTTTGCTTTACGATTTTTTGCGACTGCTGGGACTTTGGATACTTGCGCTCGTAGAAGCCAAGGATGATGTGCGTGATAAAAATTGAAATAAGGCACATCAGCACGATAATCCATACCGCCCATTTTCCTGTGCGCTCAAACGGAAGTATAAAGTTCATTCCAAAGAAGCTGGTGATGAACGTCGGCACCATCATGATTATGTTCAGGATTGAAAGGCGTTTCATGTACATATTCAGGTTGTTGGAGATTACGGAGTCGAACGCGTCCGTTACGCCCAAAAGGACGTTTCGGTACGTGTCAGCCATCTCAATAGCCTGCCGGTTGTCAATCTCAACGTCGTCAAGCCAGTCAATGTCGTCCACGTCAAGCTTTATAAGCTTTGTCTTGCGGTATTTTTCAAGAAGCATCTGGTTTGCCTTGAGCGAGGTCGTAAAGTACACAAGGGATTTTTCCAGGCTCAGAAGCTGAAGAATCTCGTTGTTGTCGATTGAAAGTTGCATCTCGTTCTGAATGGCAGTGGAGCGGCGGTTTATTTCCTTAAGGTAGCGCAGATAGTTTATGTCTGCGCGGCTCAGAATGCGCATGATGAAAGCCGGAAAGTCGCTCAGCGTGATTCCCTTTACGCGCCCGATGGTAAAGTCGCGCAGAACCTCGCAGTCCGTCCAGCAGATTGTGATGATGAAGTTGTCCTTGATGACAATTCCCAGCGGACAGGTTGAATACTGGGGATCGCTTGAGGGGTCGTAAATCGGAAGCCGCAGAATGGTAAGAAGGTATTCATCGCCTTCCTCAAGGCGGGACTGTTCGTCCGGGTCAAGAATATCAAGGATATGCTCGGGGTCAATCTTGTATTCGTTCTGAAGAAGCTCAGCGTCATCGCGGGTTACTACGCGCGCGTCAATCCACGTGCGCTTTTTTGTGTCCAGCTCTTCCTGCTTGATTTTTATAAATTTCTCGTTTTCCTGCTGCCAGTATGTAATCATTGTTCTGTCCTGAAAAGGGAAAAAAGGGGGCATCGCCCCTCACAACCACCAGGCCCGCAGCACAGCCACCGGAATCGGTCACATCAAAAACGGACGCGCGCTGAACTGAAGGCGGAAACCGCGGACAACGCCGCGTTGGGGAACAGGTGCGTCCGAACTGCCGCCGCTATCCATAACCGCCTCCTCTCTCAGAATTGCCCGCAAGTATACCAAAAACGCCCCGCTGTGACAACCAGCCCGCCCGCTTATGGCAGGGCGACAGCATTTACCCTAAAA
>CAKZZR010000219.1 GCA_937885475.1 uncultured Treponema sp. | reverse complement strand
CAAGAGCCGCATGGCAATCGACGTTGAGCATAATTTTCAGCCAGAATACATTACCGTCCGTGGGCGCGCGAAGCTGCTCAAGGAACTGCAGAAAGATGCAAAAAAATCTGACGCAGTCCTGCTTGCGTCCGATAACGACCGCGAAGGAGAAGCCATCGCATGGCATCTGAACAACGCGCTCAAGGATAAGACCGACGCAAAAATCAGCCGCATCGTGTTCAATGAGATTACGCCGGTAGCCATAAAAGAAGCCGTTCAGCATCCCGGCGACATCATTGAAAGCAAGGTGAACGCCCAGAAGGCGCGCCGTGTGCTTGACCGTCTGGTAGGCTATAACCTCAGTCCCCTTCTGTGGGCAAAGGTAAAGAACGGACTGTCTGCAGGTCGCGTTCAGTCGGTTGCGCTCCGCCTAATCTGCGAGCGTGAGGAAGAGGTCGAGAATTTCATTCCGGAGGAATACTGGACGCTTGACGCTGACTTCTCAAAGGGAAAGACAAAATTTGCCGCTCAGCTTGTAAAGTACAGGGGGGATGTGCCGGAGCTTACCTCAGAAAAAATGGTTCAGGAAATCATCGATGAGATTAAGAATTCCGACTGCGTGGTGACGAACATCAAGCAGACTGAAAAGACCGTCCGCCCAAAAGCGCCGTTCACTACGTCAAAACTTCAGCAGTCCGCCGCCAACCGTCTTGGCTTTACTTCGCGCAAGACCATGCAGATTGCCCAGCAGTTGTACGAGGGTATAAACATGGGCTCAAGCCGCGTCGGACTCATTACGTACATGCGAACAGACTCCGTGCGCATCTCCCAGACGGCGCTTGACGACGTGCGCGCATGGATTACAAAGAATTATCCAGACGACCTTCCGCCGGAGCCTATTCACTATTCCGTTGGAAAGGCGGCGCAGGATGCTCATGAAGGTATCCGCCCTACATATACGGAATACACTCCCGATGCCGTAAAGGAATACCTTACGCGCGATCAGCTGCGTTTATACACCATAATCTGGGAGCGCTTTGTCTCAAGTCAGATGAACAACGCAAAGACGACCACAACCTCCGTAGAAATTTCTGCCGGAGACGCACTGTTCCGTGTGAGCGCCAGCAAAATCACTGAAAAGGGCTTCTATCACGTCATAAAGCTGCTTTCCTCAAAGGAGGACAAGACAGGCTCTGTTCCGACCTTAAAGCAAGGCGAGACCATCAAGGCGGAAAACTTTCACCCGGAACAGCATTTTACGCAGGGACCTGCGCGCTATACGGACGCTTCCATCGTACGTACCCTTGAGGAAAAGGGAATCGGTCGTCCGTCAACTTATGCGCCGATTATCTCCGTCCTGCTTGACCGCTATTACGTTACCCGCAGCAACAAGCAGCTTGTTCCCACTCAGCTGGGGCGCATGATTTGCAGGATTCTTGTTGAATCGTTCCCGGAGGTAATAAATGAGCATTTTACCGCCGAGGTCGAGAATAATCTTGACAAGGTGGAGCAGGACGACCTTGTGTGGAACAACATGATAGGTGATTTCTTTGGTCCGTTCAGAAAGCGCGTTGACGAGGTAATGGAAAGCGTGCAGAGCGTGAAGGGCAGCCTTGACGAGCCTACGGACAAGGTGTGCGAGAAGTGCGGAAAGATGATGATGAAAAAACTCGGACGCTTCGGCTTCTTCCTCGCGTGCTCGGGCTTTCCGGAATGCCACAACACAAAGTCCATACCGCTTGCAAAATGCCCTATGCCTGACTGCAATGGCGAGATTGTGGCGCGAAAGACCAAGGGACGCGGAAAGGAATTCTACGGCTGTACGAATTATCCTACCTGCAATTTCATCTCGCATTTCAAGCCGATTGACTCGTACTGTCCTAAGTGCGGCTGGTTCCTTGTTGAGAAATTTGACAAGAAGAACGGAAGCTACAAGTCGTGCATCAATCCGGACTGCGACTATCTGCATTCTTCCGACGAGGAGAATGCCATGCCGGTTGTTGCCGACGAGGACTAGCGTTTTGTCGCGAGGCTTCCGTTCTGGGAGCTGAGGTGCGCACGGCTGGAGATGAAAGTGAAAAGCGTGTATTTTTGCCCGGGATTTTCCGATAAAAAAATATGGCAGTTTTGCTTCTTTCTGATGTTGTAGATGAATTTCTCCTGTATCTTGGTTCCGTGCGCAGCTTGAGCGGGAATTCAATTGCCGCATACAGGAACGATCTGGCGCATCTTATGGGTGTGCTTGGTCGGGATGCTGAGCTTAGATGCATAACGACCGAGGATTTGCGCTTCTGCGTGGCAAAACTGAGCGCGGAAAAAAAAGCCAGCTCCTCCGTAAACAGGTTTATTGCCGCCGTGCGCACTTTTTTTGCGTACTGCAGAAAATTTTCCTACGTAAAGATAAATCCGGCGCTGGAGCTGCATACCGTCAAGCTTCCGAAGCACATGCCCCGCTATCTTACCTCGCCGGAGATTGACAAGCTGTGCCGGCTTCCGGAGGAGCAGGAGCTTTTGTGGGAGACCCGCGACAAGGCGCTTTTTGAGATGATGTACTCAAGTGGCTGCCGTGTGAGCGAAATCGTCTCCCTACGCCTTGGCGATTTGATGAACGGAAATTCGTCGGCAATCGTCCGGGGAAAGGGCAATAAGGAGCGCCCCGTTTATTTTGAGCAGGAAGCCCGCACTGCGCTCAGCGCATACCTTGCGGACAGAAAGAAGCGTTTTTCCTTGCATGGCACGGCGGATCGCTGCCCCTATGTGTTCGTGAATCAGAAGGGGGGACCGCTTACGACTGGCGGTGTCCGCTACATCCTGACCCGCTACACCGGCGAGGAAGGCTTGAAATTCCATGTGTCGCCGCATGCCATACGGCATACCTTTGCTACGGCAATGCTTGCGAACGGTGCGGACGTGCGCATGGTACAGGAATTTCTTGGGCATTCGAGCATTTCAACCACGCAGCGCTATACGCATATAACGACTGCTCGGCTCATAGATATTTACAATAAGGCGCATCCGCACGGATAGCCGTATTTTTTGTTTTGGAGATTTTATGTCTGAAAAAGTTAGGATTCGCTCCACTACGGTCATTGCCGTACGCAAGGACGGAAGGGTTGCCATGGCTGGCGACGGACAGGTTACGCTCGGCGAGACGGTCTGCAAGGGAAACGCACGCAAGGTGCGTAAAATTTACGACGGAAAGATTCTTACCGGATTTGCCGGCTCCGTGGCGGACGCGTTCACATTGCTTGACCGCTTTGAGACAAAGATAAAGGAATTCAACGGCGACTTAACGCGCTCTGCGGTGGAGCTTGCAAAGGCGTGGCGTACGGACAGAAGCCTTCAGAAGCTTGAGGCGATGCTGATTGTTGCGGACGCGTCAAAAATCCTGCTTATCAGTGGCGACGGAAACGTAATCGAGCCGGAAAACGATGTTCTTGCAATCGGTTCGGGCGGAAACTATGCCTATTCTGCGGCGCTCGCCTATATGGACGGCTCCTCGTTCTCTGCACGCGAGATTGCCGAAAAGTCCCTGCGGATTGCCGGAAATATCTGCATTTATACAAACGGAAACATTACGGTAGAGGAATTATAAGGAACACTCATGGAAAACAAGATAGATTTGACCCCAAAACAGATTGTAGAGCAGCTTGACCAATACATAATCGGACAGGAAAAGGCAAAGCGCGCCGTTGCCGTTGCGCTTCGTAACAGAACTCGCCGCCTTAAGTTGCCAGAGGAAATCCGCGACGAGGTTGCGCCAAAGAATATTCTTATGATTGGTCCGACCGGCTGCGGAAAAACTGAGATTGCCCGCCGCCTTGCGAAGCTGTGCAATGCGCCCTTCCTTAAGGTGGAGGCGACCAAGTATACCGAGGTCGGCTACGTGGGCCGTGATGTTGAGTCCATGATTCGCGACCTTATGGCGGTTGGCTACAAGGACGTGAAGGCAGAGATGGAGGAGGAGCTTCGCGAAAAAAGCGTCTCAATCGTTGAGGAAAAGCTGCTTGACCTGCTTTTACCCGGCTCCGGCGAAAAGAAAAAGACTGCGCGGGACGTTGCGGATGTGGTGAGCGAGGCAAGCGGTTCCGGAGACGTCATCATTCTTGGCTCGCCTGAGCAGAATGCTTCCGGCACTCCCTCTCAGCCTGAAAATTCCGCAGATTCCACACGGGAAAAATTCCGCCGCATGCTGCGCGAAGGAAAACTCGAGGAGCGCGAGGTTGAGGTTTCGGTAAGCCGTGCGCAGGGAATGCCGAGCATGGAAATTATCGCCGGAGGAAGCCTTGACGATTTGCAGAGCAGCATGCAGAACCTTGCGGGGCTTTTAAGCGGAGGACGCACAAAGCGCCGTTCCGTCACAATCCGTGAGGCACGTAAGATTCTTACAGAAGAGACTTTGGACAGCATGGTCGACGCGGACAAGGTTTCAGACGAGGCAAAGAAGCGCGTTGAGCAGAGCGGAATCGTATTCATCGACGAGATTGACAAGATTGCCGTTCATGGCGAAAGTCACGGTCAGGACGTAAGCCGTGAGGGTGTTCAGCGCGATATTCTTCCGATTGTTGAGGGAAGCAACGTAAGCACCAAGTTCGGCGTGGTGAACACGACGCACATCCTGTTCATTGCGGCCGGTGCGTTCAGCGTGGCGGCTCCCAGCGATTTGATTCCTGAGCTGCAAGGACGGTTCCCGCTCCGCGTGGAACTTGAGTCGCTGAATAAGGAGGCGTTCCGCCGCATCCTGTCGGAGCCAAAGAACAGCCTCATCATGCAGTATTCTGCGCTGCTTGGAACAGAAAACGTTACGCTTACCATCACGGAGGACGCGATTGACCGCATGAGCGAGATTGCCGAGGAAGTGAACGGCAAGTCCGAGAACATAGGTGCGCGACGCCTGCATACCGTCATGGAAAAGGTTCTTGACGAGATAAACTTTTCTGCGGACGAGCATGCCGGCGAGACGATTACGATTGATGCCGCCTACGTGAATGAAAAACTCAAGGATATCGTTCAGAATCAGGATCTTTCCCGCTATATTCTGTAGCCGTGCAAAAATAAGCCTAAACTAAAAAATCCTCATGCCGACATTCTAAATAAGGATGTCAGTATGAATAATTTTACCAGATCGATTGATTTGCTTCAGCGCGCGATGGATGCAACCTCGCTGCGCTATCAGGTTACGGCTAACAATCTTGCGAACAGCGAGGTTCCCAACTTCAAGCGCACGACCGTTAATTTTGAGAGCGAGCTTAAGCGCGCCTTTGAAAGCGAGGAGCGCGCCAAGAATGCGTTTCAGCTTACGCGCACGGACAGCCGCCATATTCCGCTTGTTGAGCCGTACGATTACCGCGATGTGGAGCCTCGGCGCGTGCTTGACTATACGACTACCGCAAAGGCGAACGGCAACAATGTTGACGCTGAGACTGAAGCAAACAACATTCTCCAGATTCAGATGCAGTACCGGCTTCTCACACAGCTTACCAATTTTGAATTCAGCCAGCTGAATACCGTGATGAAAAAATAGGATGGAGGAATAGGATTATATGGGACTTTTTACTTCGATTAATATTGCCGCAACAGGAATGAGCGCCGAGCGCTTAAGAACGGACGTCATTTCGAACAATATTGCCAACGCATCCTCCACACGAACGCAGGAAGGCGGTGTATTCAAGCGTTCCCGCGTTGTGTTTGAGCCGGTGAGCGCAAATCATCCGCAGTTCCGCTCTCCGTTCACGCCCACTGATTTGGACAATGGACCGGGAAAGGGTGTTAAGGTGCGCGAGATTGTAAAGGATAATTCCGAAGGAAAGCTGGTGTATATGCCGGATCACCCGGACGCAATACAGTCTGGGCCGCGCAAGGGGTATGTTGAATATCCGAACGTGAACATTGTGAATGAGATGGTTGACCTTATCAGCGCAAGCCGCGCGTATGAGGCAAATTCCACGGTGGTTGAGGGCGCAAAGAGCATGTTCAGCGCAGCCCTTGAAATCGGAAACCGCTAGTCCTATAATGTAGCCTATGAAGATTCCAGAGATTAGCACATTGCAAATGGACCGCACCGATACCGAGCACTATGGCTCGGGCAGGGTGGTTGCCACCACACAGAGGCTTGCTTCCCGCCTGCCGGTGGACGCGGTTGAGGGCGTTTCCCGCGGAACTGCGGGCGTTTCCGTATTGCGAGCGGAGAATGCCGCAAAAAACGGCATCGAGGGAACCCGCCGTTCCTTTGAGGACTACCTTGTTCAGGCATTCCAGAGCATGAATCGCCAGCAGCTTGACGTGTCCGCCCTTCAGCAGCAGGTCATAACCGACCCAGAAAGCGTTGACTTGCATGACGTGACGATTGCCATGTCAAAGGCGCGTATGTCGCTGAACCTCGCTCAGTCCGTAATTGACCGTCTGGTTCAGGGCTGGAGCGAAATAACCACGACCCGCTGATAGAGTGCACAGAGCCGTTCCTTGGAGCGGCTTTTTTATTTTATACGATGCTCTTTTTCTCTTTTCAGAATTTACGTAATATGGTACAATAGGTTGTAATTTTAAATATTCGTTCACGGGAGGGGTCAGATGAACGAATGGCTTAGGAAAATGATGGACAGGGCTTCCGCATTCTGGAAGTCCGCGTCGCTCATTAAAAAAGTTATTCTTTTTGCGGTAGTCGCAGTTGTTATTATTGCAGTCGTTGTGGCAACACGGGTTTCTTCTGCCCCTGCCACCGTCCGGCTTTTTAATGCGCCGGTAACCAACGAATCCACCAGGGATCAGATTCTGGATCGTCTTTCTGAAGAGAACGTACAGGCATTTACTGACGATGCCGGCTATATTTCCGTTGTCGATGAAAAAACAGCTCGCAAGATGCGCTCTATCCTCATGTCTGAAGGTCTTGTGCCCTCTCGCTGGGATCCGTTCGCGGATTTCTACAACCGCAGCTGGTCAACCACCGACGCGGAGCAGAACGTAAAATACAAGCAGGCGATTACGCAGCGCGTTCAGCAGCAGCTTGAGGCGCTTGACGACATTGCGGCGGCATTCGTAACTATCAATATTCCGGAAACAAAACTTTTTACCGCGGACCAGAATCCGGTGTCGGCTTCGGTAATACTTAGGCTCAAGCCTGCAAGCGATTTGGACAGGAATAAAAAACGGCAGAAGGACTTGCAGCGCCTTGTTCTTACGATGGTTGAAGGACTTAAGGAAGAAAACCTCACTATTTCTGATACGTCGAACAACGTTCTGAATGATTTTGACGGCTTTGAGGATTTGACGCGCCTTTCCAACATTGAGCGCGAGCAGAAAATCCGCCATAAGGAAGAGGCTGTGCTTAAGGCAAGCATCTTGAATCATTTGCAGGGAATTGTGGGCGAAAAGCGCTTGGGAGACCTTGTTGTGAACCTTGAGATGGACATGTCGCAGAAAAGCTCTGATTCGACCATCTATACGCCTATTCAGCGCAAGGCTGACAACCCCAACACTCCGTATGACGACAGCGAGATTGTTGACACGCTGCCTGTTTCTCAGCAGACCGTAACAAAGGAATGGCAGGGAACCGGCTATAACCCGGAGGGACCTGCTGGTGTTGAAGGGCAGACGCCGCCTGTGTATTCCGACATGTCGAACGTAATCGGAAAATCCGTTGAGACTGGCGTTACCCAGAACAACGCAATCAATACGACCCACACGACGGAGATTTCCTCGCCGCAGATTGGACGGCGCTCCGTTTCTTTGAATATCGATGGAATTGAAAGAATCGTGCGGGACCCAAAGACGCACGCTTACAAATTTGATGAGGACGGAAACCTCATGTGGACGTATACGCCGATAACAGACGAGGAGCTTGCTGGCTATGTGCGTCTTGTTCAGGCGGCAATCAATTATGACATTGCGCGCGGCGATTCCGTTGTGGTTACGAACAACCGCGTTGACCGCGAGGCTGAGCATGAGGCGTTTCAGGAGGCGTACATAAAGGCGCAGCAGACAAAGCGAACGATTCTGCTGAGCCTTGCGTCTGTTGCCGTCGTACTCATCGGCTTCATCCTGTTCCGTATCATCAGCAAGGAGCTGGAACGCCGCCGAAGGGCACGCGAGGAGGAGCTTCTGCGTCAGCAGCAGCTTGCCCGCGAACAGGCGCTGTGGGATGCAAAGGAGGAGGCGCAGACGGTTACCATGTCCGTCGAAGAAAGCCGACGCGCCGAGCTTCAGGAGAACGCAATCAATATGGCAAAGGAGCATCCGGAGGATGTCGCAATGCTTATACGCACATGGTTGATGGAGGAATAGGAAAATGGCAGACGAAGATTCAAAAACAACATCAAATCCAAAACCGATTCCTAAGCCGGGCAGCCTGAAGCCGGCTGGAAGCAGCAAAAAGGACAGGAAGGACTATAAAAGCCTGACCGGTCGCCAGAAGGCCGCAATCTTCCTTGTTTCGCTTGGCTCGGACGTTTCCTCAGAGATAATGAAGCACCTTCGCGAGGACGAGGTTGAGACCCTCACCTTTGAGATTGCCCGCCTTGAGACAGTAGACGCTGAATACAAGGATGCCGTCCTTGAGGAATTCCAGGAGCTGATGAATGCCCAGAACTTCATCACGACCGGTGGTATTGACTATGCCCGCGAATTGCTTGAGAAATCCCTGGGAAGCCAGAAGGCAATCGACATCATCAACCGCTTGACAAGCAGCCTTCAGGTTCGTCCGTTTGACTTTATCCGCCGGACTGACCCGGCTCATCTTCTGAACTTCATCCAGCAGGAGTATCCGCAGACTATCGCGCTTATCCTTGCTTACCTTGAGCCTGGAAAGGCCGCCGTCATCCTTCAGAATCTGCCGGAAGAAATGCAGCCGGAAGTCTCAAAGCGACTTGCGACTATGGACCGAACGAGTCCTGACGTTTTGCGCGAGGTTGAGCGCGTTCTTGAAAAGAAACTTTCTACCCTTAGTAGCGAAGACTACACTGCCGCAGGTGGTGTTGAGTCTATCGTTGAGATTTTGAACCTTGTTGACCGTTCTTCTGAGAAGGCAATCATTGAATCTTTGGAGGAAGAGGATCCGGATTTGGCAGAGGAAATCAAGAAGCGAATGTTCGTGTTCGAGGATATCGTCATGCTGGACGACCGCGCAATCCAGAAGGTTCTGCGCGAGGTCGACACCCAGGAGCTTTCAAAGGCGCTCAAATCGGTGGATACCGAGGTACAGGACAAGATTTTCCGCAACATGTCAAAGCGTGCCGCAAGTATGCTTAAGGAAGATATGGAATTCATGGGGCCTGTGCGCCTTAAGGACGTTGAGGAAGCCCAGCAGAAAATCGTATCAACGATCCGCCGTCTTGAGGACAGCGGTGAAATCGTCATCGCACGTTCTGGTGAAGACGAACTTGTACAGTAGGATAGAATATGGCACAGACAGTATTCAGACCGTTTGAGATAAAGGCTGATGAGAAGGCTAAGAAATTCACGCTTCCTCTGATTCATGATTACGCGCCGCCTGTTGTAGAGGAAGAGGTGGTGGAAGAGGTTTATGAAGGACCGACTGCCGAGGATATTCGAAAGGAAGCCGAAGCCTTTAAGCAGGGCTGGGAAATTGAAAAGCAGCACATGATGGAGGAAGCGCAGAAGCAGGCGGACGAAATCATTCAGAAGGCTGATGCCGCCGCCGGCGAGGCTGCCCGCCATGCAACGGAAAATTCAGAGGCGATAAAGGCAGAGGCGCAGAGTGTTGCTGAAAAAATCCTTGCCGAAGCCCGCGCAGAAGCGGACAAAATCATTTCTGACGCTCATCTTGAGGAGCAGAAAATAAAGGACGATGCGCATGAAGCCGCTTGGAAGGAAGGTCATGACCAAGGCTATGCGCAGGGGCAGGAGGAAGTCAGCCGTCTCATCGACCGCATTCATAAGATGATAGAGGGCATTATGCTGCGCCGCGAGGAAATCCTTAAGGATACCGAACAGCAGATTGTCGACCTTATTATTCTCATGACCCGCAAGGTCGTAAAAATCATTGCCGAGACACAGAAAACCACGATTATGAGCAACGTTCTTGCCGCGCTCAAAAAAGTTCGCGCCCGCGGAACCGTTACAATCCGCGTGAACGTTGAAGATTTGAAGCTTACCTCCGCGAACACTGACGAATTCATAAAGCGAATTGAGAACGTAACCGGCATAAATGTAATAGAAGATTCCAGCGTGGATAAGGGGGGCTGTATCGTAGAGACGGACTTTGGTGCCATCGATGCACGCATTGCAAGCCAGCTTGGAGAACTTGAGAGCAAAATCCTGGAGATTTCTCCGCTCAAATCAGTTTCAAGGACTCCCGGTGCTTCCGAGTAAAAAATACGGATAGGATTTTTTTATATGGAAGACGAGACAGATTCATTTGACTTTTCAAAATATTTCAATCAGGTTGCGGAAGCGGAATCCATTATGTATGTGGGCTATGTTACTGCCGTTAACGGTCTTGAGATTCTGAGCCGTGGTCCGATTGCGCAGATTGGCGAGATTTGCACTATAAAACTGGATAAGACTCGTTCCGTGCTTGCGGAGGTTGTAGGTCTGAACGAGCAGCTTGTAAAGCTTACCGCCTATGCGGATACCACCGGTATAGAGGTTGGCTGCGAGGTCATCGGTTCCGGCAAATGTCTTCAGGTTCCTGTTGGCTGGAGCCTTTTGGGACGTACGCTGAACGCCGTCGGTAAGCCGATTGATGGGCTTGGCGAGCTTGTTCCGGAAGCCTATTACCCAGTGATTGCCGCCGCCCCCGATTCCATGAAAAAGCCGCTCATAAACAAGCGCATAACCACTGGCATTAAGGCGATAGATTCCATGCTCACTATGGGAAAAGGTCAGCGCATCGGTATTTTTGCCGGCTCCGGCGTGGGTAAGTCAACCTTACTCGGCTCAATCGCGCGGAATACGAATGCGGATATAAACGTAATCGGCTTGGTGGGCGAGCGCGGAAAAGAGGTTCCTGAATTCATAAACAAGGATCTTGGACCGGAAGGTATGAAGCGTTCCGTCGTAATCGTTGCCACAGGGGATGAACCTTCCATTTGCCGCCTTAGAGCCGCGCAGGTTTGCACTGCCGTTGCGGAATTTTTTCGTGATCAGGGAAAAGATGTCATGCTCATGATGGACAACGTTACCCGTTTTGCAAAGGCTCAGCGCGAGATAAGCCTTTCAAACGGCGAGCCGCCGGCACAGAACGGATATCCGCCGAGCGTTTTTGATTCCATTCCTAAGCTTCTTGAGCGCACGGGAAACAACGATAAAGGCTCAATCACCGCGTTTTATGCTGTCCTTGTTGACGGCGATGACATGAATGAGCCTATCGCAGATACGGTGCGCGGCGTTCTTGACGGGCATGTGGTGCTTTCGCGTAAGCTCGCTTCGTCATATCATTACCCTGCGATTGACGTGCTTGCTTCCATAAGCCGTAACGCCACGGACGTAATCGGTAAGACCACGCGCAAGGCTGTTGCCCGGGTGCGCGAGCTCATGGCGGTATATCAGAACAACGCACAGATGATCAACACCGGCATCTATCAGAAGGGAAGCTCAAAGGCTATAGATGATGCGATTGATTTTCACGACAGAATCGAGGAGTTCCTGAAGCAGGAGCGCGACGAAGGCTTTACCATGGAGCAGACTCTTGACATGCTTTCTGAATTGACAGGAATCGAGCTTCCTGAAGCTGACTATGCAGAAAATCCCCTTGAAGCCGGAAGACTTGCCTAAGATGGAACCGATTGACAATGAAGAAATTTTCTTTTGAGCTTGAGGAAATACTTGGCATACGGAAATTCCAGCAGCAGCAGGCAGAAGCGGAACTTGGAAAGGCGCTTGCCGACGAAAAGAAGGTTCAGGACGAGCTGGATTCCCTTGCTGCACGGCAGGTGAGCGTTCAGAATTCCATGAAGGGCAGCGTCTCGTTTGCGGACATTACGGCGGCAAACCAATTTTATTCCTATGCGCGGAACCAATGCGAGCGCTTGCTTCAGGAGCTTTCGCAGCTTAAGCTTGTAAGCGAGCAAAAGCGGGAATCGCTCCGCCAGGCGATGCAGAGGACGGAAGCCCTTGAAAAGCTCCGCGATGAGCAGAAGCAGGAATTTGATGCTGCGGTAAAAAAGCAGGAGATGAAGGAAATTGACGACATCGTAACGAGCCGGGTTCATCTTCGCTAGAACTTTTTTTCTCAATTTATTTTTTTGACAACTTGAAATTCTCGGATACAATGTGTCTCATACAGAACTTTTGCGGAGGCATGCTATGAGCGACCAGTTTTTGAGAATCACTTTCCCGGACAATTCAGAAAAGCAGATTCCCTACGGAACATGGGTTCGGGACATTATTTCGGATATAACGCTGCCGGACGGAATGACATCGGATTCCGTTTTTGCGGTAAAAATGAACAATAAAATATATTCGCTGGAAAAGCGTCTCAAATACAATGCGCGTATAGAGCCGGTTCTTGCAGACTCAAAGGACGGAACGCTCATCTATCGGCGCTCGCTGTGCTTTTTGCTTGCGGCGGCATGCCATAACGTGTTTCCTGATGCACGCCTTGTGGTGGGACACAGCCTTGGTTCCGGTTATTATTATACGGTCAGCACGGAGGACGGAAAAAACTTTGGCGCGCCGGAACTTACGCGCATTTCTGACGAGATGCATTCGCTTGTCGCTCAGAACCTTCCGATTCACACGTCATTCGTCTCTTATGACGAGGCGGTTTCCATTGTTGAGAAGAGCGGGCTTACAGAAACGCGCCGCCAGCTGGAATTCATCTGTCCGCCGCGCGTGCGCATAAATACGCTGGGCGAGTTCAGCGACCTGTATTTTGGACCGCTTGTATGCGCGACCGGCGTTCTGAAATTGTTTGAGCTTCGCGCGTATCAGGGTGGCTTTTTGCTCCGCTTTCCAAAGGGGCATGACGGCTCAAAAATTCCTGACTTCATTGACCAGCCGAAGCTGTTTGAAATTTACCGCAAGTACAAGACGTGGGGACGGCGCCTTGGCGTAACGTCCGTAGCGCGGCTGAATGAGCTTATCGTAAACCGCAAGGTGAACGATTTTATTGACATTACGGAAACCTTGCAGGAAAAGTGCATCTCTGAGATTGCCGACCAGATTGCCGCGCGAAAAACCGTCCGCGTGGTGCTGATTGCGGGTCCCTCAAGTTCCGGCAAGACCACTACCAGCAAAAAACTTGCGCTGGAGCTTCAGGCTATGGGCTATGTTCCCAAGGTCATCAGCCTTGACTGCTACTACGTTGACCACAGCCGTACTCCGCGGGACGAGAACGGAAACTTTGACTTTGAGTGCCTTGAGGCGCTGGACATTGAGCTTCTGAACGACAACCTCGTTGATTTGTTCAATGGAAAGGAAATTATCGTGCCGACGTACAACTTTCATGATGGAACGCAGCATTTTGACGAGAAGAACCGCCTTTCGCTCAAAGAAAACGAGATTCTTATAATGGAAGGAATACACGGTCTGAACGACAAGCTTACGCCGCGTATTCCCGCAGAGATTAAGTTCAAGATTTATCTTTCGGCGCTGACCCAGCTGAACATTGACGACCATAACCGCATTCCTACCAGCGACAACCGCCTTGTCCGCCGAATTGTGCGCGACTATCAGTTCCGCGGAAAGGGAGCCGCCGGAACGATTGCCATGTGGCCGAGCGTGCGCCGGGGCGAGGAGCTGTATATTTTTCCGTTCCAGAACAATGCGGATGCGATTTTGAATACGGCGCTTGATTATGAGCTGAGCGTCCTTAAGGTGTATGCGGAGCCTCTTTTGCGCTGCGTAAAGCCTTCTGAGACGGAATACGCGGAAGCCTGCTCGCTTCTGCGCTTCCTTGACCAGTTTGCGTCCATCGCTCCAACCGCCGTTCCACCGCGCTCCATTATCCGCGAGTTCATTGGCGGCTCGGCGTTCAAGTATTAGGGGCTACTGCGGCGCGGAGTTTTTGCACCCTTCGCGCCGTTTGGCTTCTCTCTGTTTTCCTCATTCTTTACCAAATCGGCATTCTTTTATAATATAGAGCGGGGTGCTTCTGCGTGGCTTTTTGCTTTCGGAGGCACCTATGCTTTGCGGGACGCGTCGTGCGTTCCTGCTTCCCGTTCAGGAGTAAGATATGCTTGAGGAATTGAAGCTGCCGCTTAACCAATTAAAAGAAGACATTGACGGCGTATGGAGCCGGCTTGACCCCGATTCAATTCAGAAAAAGATAGATGAGAAAATGGCGCTGACCGAATCCCCTGATTTTTGGAACGACCACGACAAGGCCGAAAAAATCATGTCGCAGGTGCGCAAGCTCAAGAACCGTGTTGAGCCGTGGCGCGAGCTGGTGAGTCAGGTTGATGACATGGAAGCCATGTACGAGCTTGCGGAGGAAAGCGGTGAGCAGTCCGACGAGGACGAGCTCAAGACCATGATAGAAGCAGGCCGCAAGAAATTCGATGAGCTGAACATACTGAACCTGCTTTCTGGCGAGGTTGACGATTCCGCGGCCTTTCTTACGATTCATTCCGGCGCCGGCGGGACGGAGGCCGAGGACTGGGCCCGCATGCTCATGCGCATGTACACCAGATGGGCTGAGCGGCACGAATATAAGATTGAGACGGTCGACGTGCTTGAGGCAGAAGGCGGAATAAAATCCGTTACGCTTCAGATTGACGGCGACTATGTATACGGGCATCTCAAGGGAGAGGCGGG
>CAKZZR010000218.1 GCA_937885475.1 uncultured Treponema sp. | reverse complement strand
GCCTTGGAACTTATAAACTTTGTCGCTTACGCGGCAGCAAAAATGGGTGTTTTTGAAGGCCGCAACTTCTCCTTTGCGCTATTTTTATGTATCTTTCCATAAAATTGATTTCCATGGCATCGCCCACGCTAAAATTGACAAAACGTGCCAAATTTCATACTCTAATAGAATGAACAAAATCAGAAAGTCAACTATTATATGGTTCAGTCTTTTGTTTCTTGCAGCGGCGGTTATTGGCGCAGTGCTGGGACTGGGACTTTCGGAAACCCGCAATATAATCAACACAGAATATATAACGTCGTTTGACACAGCACTTCCCACCAAGCTTCTGGACATAAACGGCGAGCTTATCACCGAATTCGCCTCTGATGAGAAGCGCGAGATAATAAGCTTCAATAAGCTGCCACAGCACATGGTTGACGCCTTGCTCACCCGCGAGGACAGGATTTTCTACAAGCATCACGGCTTCAGCTTTAAGGCGGTCATGCGCGCCGTAGTCGGAAAACTTACCGGGCGTTCTTTGGGCGGCGGCTCCACGCTGACGCAGCAGATTGCAGGAACCTTGTACTGCGACCGCAGCGAGATGTCAATAATGCGAAAACTCAAGGAGCTATGGTGGGCAATCCAGATGGAGCGGCACCTTTCAAAAAACGAAATTCTTGAGCTGTATCTGAACAAAATCTACTTTGGAGGCGGAACATACGGCGTAAACGCCGCGTCAAAATACTACTTCGGGCATTCCGCAGAAGAAATCACGCCTGCGGAGGCCGCAATTCTTGTCATTCAGCTTTCAAACCCGGCGTTCTACAATCCCTTTGACTACCCCAACCGCGCGATGGACAGGCAGAAGGACGTTCTGAATTCAATGGTTACTTCCGGATACATCTCAAAGGCAGAGGCAGAGGATTCGTTTGAGACGTTCTGGAGCAATTTTGACTACACGCGGACCAGCTCTTCCGCCTACATGATGCGAGACGACAAGGCACCGTGGTTCAGCGAATTCGTGCGCCGCGAGCTGGGCAAGATGATTTACGGCTCACAGGACATCTACACAAGCGGCTTTACCGTAAACACCACGCTCAACCTGCGCCATCAGGAGCATGCACAGCGCATAATGGAAAAATACATCCGCATTGCAAACAAACGCTATCAGGAAGAGCACAGCTCGCGTTCCGGCATGGCGTTCTCAACCTATATTCCGATTACGGAGCTTGTTTCGCTGGTGTTCAACCTTCCGGCAATAAAAGTAAGCGAGCAGCGCGCGGAATCAATTGCAAACGCAGCATACATGAATCAGGTAAACCCTATTCTTGATGTAGTGACCATGATGACCGGCGTAGATAGCCTTAAGGTCAGCATAATCAACAAAGCGAACGCTCAGTCAAAAAAGGAAAGTGAGAAGACGACCATTGAGGGTACGATGGTTTCGCTTGAGAACGAGACCGGTTACATAACGGCGCTGGTAGGCGGCTCCAAATTCGACCAGGAAAACCAGTTCATTCGCGCGGTTCAGGCGCGCGTTCAGCCAGGCTCCACGTTCAAGCCGCTATACTACACAGAAGCGATTGATTCCCGCAAATTCACACCGATAACACCTATTTCAGACACGCCGGTTGTTTTTCATACGGCGGACGGCAAGCCGTACATTCCGCTGAACTTCAAAGGCGAATGGGAAGGCGACGTAGAGGTGTGGTACGCGCTCTGCCGCTCAATGAACGTTCCGTCGCTCAAGGTGCTTGACGGCATCGGCTTTGACGCGGCAATCAACCGTGCGGTTTCGCTGCTCGGCATATCAAAGGAAGAACTGCCAAGCCGAGCCTTTGTTCCGGGCTACCCGCTTGGTCTGGGCGTATGCTCCGTTCGCCCTATAGAGATGGCGCGGGCATTCTGTATTATCGCAAGCTCCGGCAAGGAAATTACGCCGATGGCAATACGCACCGTGGAGGACCGCAACGGAAACATCATAATGAATCCGGAGCGCGAAATTCGCGAAGCACAGCACGCAAAGGGAGAGGCTATTCAGGTGCTTTCGCCGCAGACGGCGTTCGTCATGGAAAAACTGCTTGAGAACACGGTGAACGGACCGGGTACGCTTAGCGCACAGAGCTGGAAATTTGACTACAAGAACGACAAAGGTCAGAAATATTCAATCCATGCCGGCGGAAAGACCGGTACCACGCAGAACTGGGCTGACGCATGGACGGTTGGCTTTACGCCATACAACACGTCTGCATTCTGGTTCGGATTTGACAAGCCTGGACAGTCTCTCGGTCTTAAGATTACCGGTGCGACGCTCGCGGGATTTGCATGGGGTGACTATATGCGGGAAATTCACCGCGGGCTTCCGGCAAAGGACTTTACGCAGCCGCTGGACGGAACCATTCAGGTAACAGTCTGCTCCGTAAGCGGAAAAATCCCCACGCCAGAATGCGGAAGGCACCTTACAACACAGTGGGTTCTGGAAGGAACGCAGCCTACGGAAATCTGCCCCGTTCATGGCGGAAAGACAAATTCATTCACAGGGCTTGCAATCTATCGCCTCAAAAACGAGATGTACCAGTCCGGTGCGCGCAGCATGACTTCTTTTGAGAAAAATCCTCTCAAGCTGAATCTTGACTTCCTGACGGGTAATAAAGTAAATTCGTCGGAAGAAGCGCAGGAAGCCGTTCATGCAGAAGCAAACGATGGCAAGCTTCCTGATTACAATTATCTCATGGAATAATACATGCTGGTAAACATCAAGGATATAAAAATAAAAAAGCGCGTGCGTCAGGATTTGGGCGATTTGGAAGCCCTTAAGAACAGCCTGCGCACCTACGGACTTCTGAATCCCATCACGCTGAACGAAAAGCACGAGCTTATTGCGGGCGAGCGACGCTTGCAAGCTGCAAAACAGCTTGGCTGGACGAACATAAATGCCGTCATACTGAGCAACATGAGCGACATCGACGAGCTTGAGATGGAATTAGAAGAAAACAATCAGCGCAAGGAATTTACGAATCAGGAGCTTTTGGAGGGATACAAGCGGCTTGAGAAGCTGCGGAATCCAGGATTCTTTGCGCGGCTCCTCAAGCTGCTGAAGCGGTTCTTCAACTGGATTAGCAGTCTGTTTCACCGATAAAATACTTTTTCTTTCCGCGGCGGAAAATCAGAAGCTTTCCTTCAAGCGCCATCGCCTTTGTGATGAGCGCCGTCTCGTCGTTCATGACCGTTCCGTTCACAGAAATTGCATTCCCCTTGATGAATTCGCGGGCCTCACGCTTTGACGAAGCAATCTTGTTGTTCACAAGTACGTCTACGAGCGGCTCTTCCTTCTCAAACTTAAAACTGGGAACGCCCTTCATTCCGCTCAGGATGTCCTTTACGGAAAGCCCCTTGAAGTCTCCTGCAAAAAGTTTCTGGCTTATGCTTACGGCGTTGTCGGCCTCCTCCTTTCCGTGAAGGTCTTTCACAACCTCCCATGCGAGGGTTTTCTGCGCGATTCTTGTCTCGGGCGCTGCCTGCTGCTGTGCGTAGATGTCTTCAATCTGCTCCTTAGAAAGGAACGTGAACACCTTTAGGTATTCAAGCACCTTTGAGTCGTCAGAATTTATGAGGTACTGGTAGATTTCGTACGCGCTGGTCTTGTTCTTGTCAAGCCAGAGCGCGTTTCCTTCGGATTTTCCGAATTTCTTTCCGGTCGCGTCAAGAATCAGCGGCATGGTGAACGCATAGGCAGGCTTATCGAGCATCTTTCGTATCAAGTCAACGCCGGTCGTTATGTTTCCCCACTGGTCGCTACCCGCAACCTCCATAATGCAGTTCTTTTCCTGATAAAGATGAACGAAGTCGTAGCCCTGCATGAGCATATATGAGAATTCCGCATAGGTAATTCCTGTGTCAAGGCGGCGGCGGATTATGTCCTTGTCGAGCATGTAATTCACGTTTATGTATTTTCCGACGTCGCGAAGGAAGTTCAGAAAGGTGTAGTCCTTGAGCCAGTCGTAGTTGTCAACCACCTCCGCCTGAGGAACGATTCTTGACACCTGAGCCTGTAAGCCCTTTATGTTGGCATTGACCGTCTCCTCAGAGATAATCTCGCGCTCTGCGGTAGGGCGTGGGTCTCCTATGCGGCCCGTGGCTCCTCCGCACAAAAGGACCGGATGATGGCCTGCGTTCGCAAGACGCTTTGCCATACATAGCGACGAATAATGACCGATATGAAGACTGTCTGCCGTAGGGTCAGTTCCCCAATAGAAGCTGAACGGCTTTCCGTCCAAAACCTTCTGCAAGTCGCTTTCCTCGCCGGCAATATCCTTTATGAGCCCGCGCCATTTCAAATCCTCAAACAATGTCATTTTCGATTCCTTTTATTTATTTTTAGATTGTGATATTATGCAAGTATAATCGATTGCATGATTTTATGAAAGTATGGGAACAGACCAAAGAGGATAAGATGAAAAAACTCATAGCGCTTATATTCACACTTTTTGCCGCAGGAAATGCGTTCGCGCTGGGAATAGGACCGCAGCTTGACGTAACGCCGGGCTTTGGCGACGGCGAGACATACTGCGCGGCAGGACTCGCATGCTCCATAAAGATGGACAATCAGCCTGTCGTGTTCGCAGTCTGTACCGACTGGGATTTTTTGGGCAACACCTTTGACGGAACGCTTACTGCGGACTGGTGGCTTTTTAACCCGGCGCTAAGCGGCACGTTCAGCATATTCGGCGGTCTGGGAGCCGCCTTTGGCGCGTCCGTATGCGAGGAGGATGCAGTTCTTACCCTAGCCCCGCGCGCCGTGCTTGGCACCAGCTGGATCTTATACGACGGGTTTTCCGAAATCTTTATCCAAGCAGCCGCCCAGCCTGAAGCCCGCATTGGAACCAGCACAGACTTTGCACTGAAAGTGCCAGTGAACGTAGGAACGAGGTTTTATTATTGAATTCTACCTCATCTCCACCGACCAGCTGCCGTTTGCGTCAACGCCGAGCGTGTCCGCTAAAAATGGCAGGGCAGATTCAAGGGCTTCCCTTAAGCCCCAGCTTGGGTTTATGACGAGAAGACCGCTTCCGTACAGTCGGGGCTTGGCGCTTCCTATCGCATCCTTAAGCGAGGTCTCCACGTGGGAATCCTCGCGGTCTATGCAAAGCGAGGCATCAAGAACTTCCGCGTTGGCGTTGTGATTTTTTACGGCGCTGATAAGGCGCATCTTCATTCCATTTATATCGTCAGCACGGTTCTGCAGCAGCGGATACCAAAGAAGGATTTGTGCCGCGCTCCATTTTTTGTGGACGGTACAGAGCGTTTCTGAAGCCTGAATGTAGTCGCTCTTTTCTTCGTAGCTTGGGTCGCACAAAATGATACCACGCTTTATTGCAGGCGGAGTGTGCTTTTTTAGATATGCAAAGCCGTCCTCGCTGACGATTTGAGCGAATGCTGGCGGTAGATGGTTCAGCAGAGAAGCCAGATTGCTTCTGAGCGCCTCAAATTCCGCTTTATGAAGCTCGGTAAAAAAAAGATTCGCTCCGCTCAGGGCAAGGCTGCATTCAATAAAAGGGCTTCCCGGATAGCACGGCGGATTTTTTTTTATGAGGGAAGATACAAAGTCCACGTAGCCGGTCAAGGCAGGCGGAATTCTTGAGCCCGGAACGGCAAGAAGCTTTTGAATTCCGCGAGCCGCTTCTCCGGTCTTAAGCGCTTTTTGGTCAGAAAGATTGTAGAGCGCGCTTCCAGAATGCGTGTCAAAAATGCTGTAGGGCTTGTTCTTTTTGTTCAGATATTCCAGCGTATAAAAAAGGACAAAATGCTTTAGAATGTCCGCGTGATTTCCGGCATGAAAGCCGTGAAGATAACTGAGCATGACGGAATTATATAGAAAAAAGCAAGAAGAATCTATCTTGAAACGTTATGATTCATGGAAATCAATTTTTGATGTATAGGTATTAAAAAAATAGCTTCCAGTCGAAGT
>CAKZZR010000217.1 GCA_937885475.1 uncultured Treponema sp. | reverse complement strand
TGCAGTAAAAAAGTTTCATGGCGTTCCGTTAATCTGCCACACCTTCTTTAACCGCAAAAGTGAGCGATTTCTGCAATCTTAAGAGAAAAAAATATTTTTTTGATGACGACAACTGTAATTCAATGCAGTTTGGCACAAATTGAAAATATGCGCTTGGAGTATAAAAAGCAAAAAAAAGGCAGCGAGAGCAGCTTACGGCTTTATGGTGCGCATCAGTTTTTTGTTGCAGCCAATTCCAAAGCCAAAGGAATAGCCGCTTACGATGTTGTAGCCGGCAGAAACGTTTACGAGCAAATCCTTCCATCCAAAAGAAAGCGTGTCGCCAATGCACAGCGTTACGCCGCCTTTTGCGCTTACGGAATTCCTTCCCATGCTGCCGTTCCATAACGTAAGATAGGTAAACCCGACGCTTATTTCCTCGCGGAAGTAGAAGTCAGGATTTTTGAACGGAACGATGAAGAAGCCTATGGGCGCGCCAAAGCCCCACTCAAACAGGTACGGATTCTGCAGCCGCTGCGTTCCAATGGAATACTGGTATGGATACGTGTCATTAGGAGAAGAAAGCCTCAGCGACGTCTTTGCACCCACGTACATAGATGGAACAGGAAGGTTCGCATACATGTAGCCCACGGTCAAAGAGCCACCGCTGGAATATGGATTGTAACCCAACATGTAAGCGGCATCTATTTCTATGCTGTGTCCCTTGCGGTATTTTAGGTATTTATCCGCTTCCACCGCCTTTTTGGGCACAGTCTTTTTTTCAGGCTGTTTTTTGGGCGGCAGTTTTTGCGGTGTTTTTTGCTCAGCGGCACCACCGGTCTGAATGGTCGGCGCATACAGCGCGCTCTTTTCTACGTAGTCGTCCAAATTAAAAAGAAAGATTTCTCCCTTATGGTCGCCTATAAGAGCGCGCTTTCCGGTCATATCCAGTTTGACAGAGGTAATGCGTCCGCTTTCCAGCGGCGGAAGGGACCCTATGTACTGCCTGTTCTTAACGTCAATGTAGTCCATGCCGTTCTTGTCGTTCACCACCACAAGGTACTGTCCCTTGCTGTCCATGTCAAAGTCCACTATTGCGGAGCTTACGCGGATTGTGGTAAGGGAATTTGAATCCATCGCACGGTTCTCGCTAGGAACCACGTCGCGGATTCCGATAACGTCCTTGTCTACCGGGTAGATAATCTTGTCTCCGTCAAAAACGAGCTGCTGATTCTTCTTGCTGTAGAACGTAAAGCTGGTCATGAGCTTGTAGGTGTTCACATTCCAGACGTATGCCATGCCGGTCTGGGTTCCGGTTACCAAATAGCGCGAATCGTCGCTGAACGACAGCGTATACACGGGGCTTTTTACGCCTTCTATGACCTTGTCGGTAAATTCGTTCTTGAGAACCTGATGCTGGCGCAGAACATGGATGTCGCCAAAACGGTCGCCAAAGGCGATGTAATTTCCGTTCTTGCTGAACGCAATGCCGTGGATTTTTCCCACGTAGTCGTACCCGCTCACAACGCTCATCTCGGTGTATGGGTCTGGCCAAAAATACATGCTGCCGTCATCGCTCTGTGCAATGATTCGCTCACGAGCGCTCCCCGCGGAAGAGACGAACTGCGCCTTTACGAATTTATCGCCCGGAGAATCCAATGTGCGCACGATGCGGTACTGGTCAGTGCTTCGCACGATTATTTTTTTGTTTTCTATATAACTGAAATTGGTGTCGCCGTTACCCCACTCCAAGCCATACACAGCCTGCGGCGTTACGATGATTGGCATGGGGTAGCCCTTGGCAAAAAGAATGCCTCCGCAGAACGCAAGCACTGCACAAAAAAGAGAAAATTTGAGATGGTTGCCGTTACACTTCCGTTTCAATTACGCGTAAATCCTAAAAAAAACACCTTTTCGCTTGCATTATCGGCAGAATGAGTATAAATCTTTAAGCATATTTTGACATAGGTTTTTCATTATTGTAAAATAAATTCGTTCTTTTTTAAATGAAAAAAATTATCTTGTTGCCTTTTATTCTGACATTTTCTCTGTGCGCCGCATTTACGGAAGCCGACGGTTCGCCGTACAAGGCAGCACTTACGGGCATGGCAGAAAAAATGGGCGCTCAGCTTGCAGAGAACACCACGCTCTTGGGAAGTCAGCCCGATGCCTTTGTTGGACGCGTCTTTCCTGCCTACCCTGCCCATCTTGCAGCGGGACTGACGCTGAGCGGCGCACAGCTGGAAACGGAATTCATTGCAGACTCCATGCAGCGCATTGTGGACGGCATTGCATCTGAAATTCCCGAGGACTACGCGCCATCCATAAGCCTGACCATTCCGAAGTCGATTTTTTTGCCGGCGGCAAGCATTTCGTGCAGAGTCGGCGGATTTTTTCTTCCTTTTGATATTGGTCTGTACGGAACGGCAACGACGGATTCCCTGCTAAAAGATATTTCCATGAGCGACTTTACGGCAGACATTGCGGCGTACACGCTTGGCGGCGATTTACGCTATGCGGTGCTTGAGGGCGGAACCATAGCTCCAAAGGTTTCGGTGGGCGCAGGATACGTGTATTCGCACTACTCGCTCGGTCTTTTCTATAATAGAGAATTGAATTCAACCGAATACGAAAGCGGTATTCTGGACACTTCGCTTGACCTTACAGCAGAAACGCACACCATGTTCGTACAGGCGCAGGTCTCAAAACGAATTAGGATTTTTACGCCATTTTTTGCGCTCAAGCTGTTTGGAACGCTTTCCAAGGCATCCTTTGACTGGCAGTTCAGCACCACAAACACCATTGACGACGTAAAACGCACCGCCGCAGACGAGGTAAGCGATTTCAGCGGCGTGCAGGTTCAATTAAGCGGCGGCGCGGGCATTCAGCTGGGCTTGCTGCAGCTAGGCGTTACCGGCTCATACAACGCCACAAAAGACCGTCTGGGCGCGGCGCTCAGCATTATGTACAAGATGTAGACAAAAAGATGCCCGGCATTCATCTGCCGGGCATCTTAAACTTTTTACTCTTTATGACTTTACTTTATCAGGCTTAGCGCTTAAGGCTCAGGACGGTCTCAAGAAGCGTGTCTGCCGTCTGAATGGTCTTGCTGTTGGCCTGGAAGCCGCGCTGGGTTACAATCATGTCGGTCATCTGCTCAGAAAGGTCAACGTTTGACATTTCAAGCGCGCCTGCAAGCAGGCTTCCCTTTCCGGCTACGCCAGACTCGCCGATGTTTGCCTGTCCGGAGTTGTTTGTCTCAACGTATGTGTTGTCGCCGGCCTTTTCAAGACCGCGGTCGTTTGCAAAGGTTGCAAGCGCAAGCTGACCGATTACGCGGTTCGTTCCGTTTGAATAAACGCCAGTGATGGTTCCGCTTGAATCAATCTTGAAGTTATCAAGATAACCAAGCGTGTAGCCGTCCTGACTGAACGCCTTTGTGGTGCTCTTTGAGGCAGACTGAGTAACGGTGTTCTTCATGCTGCCGATTGTTCCAAGGTTGATGTTGAATGTCTGACGGTAGGGATTTCCCTGCTCGTCTGCATTGGCATCCGGAACGGTAAAGCTGGTGGCAAGGATAATCTCGCCGTCAGGATTGGTTATGTTTCCCGCTGAATCCGTTACGGAAGAAAGCTGACCGTAGTTGTCAAAGTTTACGATAAAGGTGTTCTGCATTCCGTCCGTAGAGCCAAGACCTACGCGGGTCTGTGTAAAGTCCGCGTTGTCCGCGTCAACGTTAACGGTTGCCTGCCATGAGTTCGGCACGCCGGGAACCTTTGTAAAAGAAACAGAAAGCAGATGCTCGTTACCAAAGCTGTCGTAAATTTTCTGCTCAGTTCCCCATGTTCCCTTTGCCACGTCGTTAGGGCCGGCTCCCTCGGCAATCTCCGGGGTATTCTTGTTAAGGTTGCAGGCAAAAAGCACGTTCTCTGTTGCCTTTGCAGGATCCTTTGAGCCCACCGGAATCACAAGGTCAGTTGGAGTTGCCGCAGTCTGAACAATCTGCTCGCCGTTCAAGTCGCGTGCCATCCATCCCTGAACGCGCATACCGTTGGCAGGATTTACAAGAGTTCCGTCACGGTCAAGGCCGAAAACACCGTTACGGGTATAAAAGCTTTCCTCGCCGTTCTTAACGATGAAGAAGCCATTTCCCTGAATGGCAACATCAGTTCCCACACCCGTAGACTGAAGGTTTCCCTGCGTAAAAACCTGCTCGATTGTGGAAATCGTCATACCAAGACCAACGTCCTTAGGGTTCACACCACCAAGCTCTTCGGTCGGTTTTGCCGCGCCCGCAACCTGCTGGCTTATCATATCCTGAAAGTTAACACGTCCGCGCTTGAAGCCGGTTGTGTTTACGTTGGAGATGTTGTTGCCAATTACGTCCATTCGTGTCTGATGATTCTGAAGACCAGAAACACCAGAATAAAGTGATCTCATCATATCTCTTTTCCTGCCTTACGTTAGTTATAAACAGCCTTGATTTTATTCAAATCGTAGTACATTCCATTAACCATGACCTGCGGATTCGTTCCGAAGCTGGTAGCCTCAACCACACCCTGAACATTCGCGTCGCCAATATCAACCTCGACAGTCTTTCCAAGCGTCGTTGTCGCCTGAGAAGAATTAATCATTGCCGCAAGTTTATTGAACGACTCGTTCATGTTCGTCATCTGCTCAAGGGAACTGAACTGTGCCATCTGGCTGATGAACTGAGTGTCTTCCATAGGGCTTGTTGGGTCCTGATTGGAAAGCTGTGTAATCAAAAGCTTAAGGAAGTCATCTTTACCCAGCTGCTGAGACGGCGTGCGCCCCGACACGTTCAAGGTCTTGTTGAAATTGTTCACTTCATTTTCAACGGCAAACTTTTCGCTGCTCGTCAAAGTCGAATTTACGCTGTTCATTTCCATATCATTACCCCAACTGTTATGCCACTATGTTTACCGATGTTACCGGCTCAAATTCCGCGGATTCCTGCATAAGGAACTCCGAGCTGGAATCGTCCAGCAACGCTCCATAGGCTCTGGACATCCGGAACCCGGCACCAGGATTTTCCTGCCGTGAACCGGAATTATCTTGGGAAGCGTTCTGACCAGCAAAGGCTAAGTCAAAGCTGGCATTTTCAAAGCCACTGTTCAAAAAAGCCTGTTTAAGGCTGTCAGCGCTTTCCTTAAAGGCGTTGAATGCTTCTTGTGTCGCAACTACGATACGCCCCGTAATATTCTTATCGGAAAGTTGAAGGTCGACTTTAACATTTCCTAAATTTTCCGGCTTTAGAATCAGCTTGATTGAACCTACGTCGTTGTCCTTAAGGACGACGGTTCCCGCCCGCACGATGTCTCCTGCATTGGCGCGAATTTGATTTGCAAGCATAGCCTGAAAGTCTGAGCCTGTTGCTCCTGCCGCCTGTGAAGAAGAAGCCGTCACATTCTGCTGGACGCTGGACGCAGCCTCAAGCGTAAGCTCAGCGCTGTTGCCGTCAATCTTTACGTCTGAGAGCGTGAGTTTTTCTGATTTTTCTTTCATCTCAGGGGCATTCTCAGCCTGCTCCCAAGAGAGGGACGGCTGCTCGCTACGGAAATCCTTTACGAGTATTTTTTGGTCCGCGTCCAAGGCAATGGTGCGCGGCTTTGCGCCGTCTGAAACCTCGTCAATTGACGACAGCTCTGAATCAAAGATGTTCTCCTGTGTCTGCGCAATCAGATTCTCGCCATCCTGCTGAGTTTTTAAAAGCTGCTCACCGGCACTAAGCACGGCGGCCAGCTCCAGCGGGTCGTCCTCCATGAGTTTTTTTACATCTTCTATGCTCAGCGCATCCTTTTCTTCCGCAGAATGCGCCAAATTCTTAAGTTCCTCAAGCAGATTCTGAATATCGCCGGGGGAAACAAGTTTTTTTTGCGCATTCTGAGAAGCTTTTACAGCATCGCTAACGCCCTGCGGGGACGTTCCGTTCTCAAAAGCCTTGTCAAAATGCAGGGAAGCCGTTTTTTTTGCATCCAATTCCACGGTCTTTTTTTGTGTGCCGCGCAATGCATTTTGCGGAACCTTTTGCTCCTGCGCGCTTTTTTCTGCTTCTGCAATGGGAGTATTGTCGCGCTTTGCGTCCTGGAAAACTGGCTCTGAATCATGCTCGCCGTCCATTGCAACAGGGGCTTCCTCCGCCTTTTCTTGCGACGAGGGGGATTCCGTATTCTTTGCATCACGAATCATGTCTTCAAAGGATTTTTTATTTTCCGAGGTCGGCTCCGGCATACGCGGCGCTTCTGCTTTTGGAGAAAGGTTTGAGAGTGTTGTAAAATCGATGTGTGCCTGAGGTACGATTGGTGCCTGCATGCAATTCCTCCAATGTAAAAATCGAAGGAATGCATGAACCGCGGTAAAGTTGCTAGTTCAAGGACTCCGGTTTTGAGAGCATTTTGCGCTGAATTTCTGCGGCTCGCTCTGCCGGCATTAACGAAAGCCAGTACGAACCCATTGAAGCAGTTCCTGAGCGCTTCGCCATTTCCTCTACCTTTCTAAGGACATCAATAACCGTCTGATCGTCCATAGCCAGAAGAATGTTGACAGACGCCGCAGGAGGCATACCGTTCAAGTTCGATGCAATCTGTTCGATGTTTACATTTTTATCATCGTACCGTTTTACCGTTTGGTTAAATGTTTTTTCGCGGTCTTCCTGCGATTTTTCGCGTCCGGCAAGCTCCGCGGCAATCTGCTCGTTCAGTTTTTCCTTTTGGGCAATCTCTTCCTCGCGGCGGTCTAGTTCCTCGCGCTGAATTTCGATTGCCTCAAGCTGCTTGTTTATTCTGTCTTGATCAAGGTCTGCGACGATGGGTGCAGAGGGCGTGGCGGTAATTGAAGTCTGAGGCTCCATGCCGAGCGCCTTGTAGAGCGGCGCGAACACGGTGCGCACGCGCAGAACTCCAAGATAGTCAAACCATAGGAGACCGCCGAGCGCCATTATGATAATCAGCATGATAAGAACGATAGATTTGCCCAAAGACTTCACGATTCCACCCCAGCCCTATTTTACCGATTAATCGATGAGTCCTGCAATAGCCGTGCCGAGCGTAATGTCGTTCTCGCAGGAAAGGATTTTCCAGTAAAGACCACGCTGCTTTGTAAGCACTTCGTCAAGATAGCCCTGTACGCGGGAAGCAACGTTGTACGTCTTATAGAAGGTCGTTCCATTGCACAGAATGCCCACCGGCTTTGAAGCGTTCCATCCCTCACCGCTTTGAATTACGGCAGCGGTAAGGATTGCGGCGGCATAACGTGCGGAACGCTCCGCGATTGCGTCCAGAATGCGGAACAGCACGTCGTAGTCCTGCTCAGAAGCGCTTTCTGCAGCAAGCTTACCAAGCGTGGACGACGCGCAGTGCGGATTATGCAGGAATGCATCCATTTCGATGAGCGTAAGGGACGGCAGGGCGCAAAGCTTCTGTGCAAAGCCGTCGCTGAACAGTCCTTCCTTTACCGCACCCTGAATGACTTCCCACGAAACGGGACCAAGATATGCACCGGAACAGAGCTTTTCCATATAGAATTCTCCCGGACGCTGCGTTTTTGCATCAAAGGCGATGTCAAAATCGGCGCGGAC
>CAKZZR010000216.1 GCA_937885475.1 uncultured Treponema sp. | reverse complement strand
CCCGCCGCTACATCAATCAGGCGCTCTCGCTCTACTCCGACGAATCCGAGGTGCATTACCTTGCGGCGGTCATTCACTGTATGCAGGGCGACATCAAGAAAGCAGAGCATTACTGCCGCGTTGCCGTGGAGGTTGACGGCAACAACGAAAAGGCATACGAGCTTCTGGCAAAAATCCGCTATGAGCAAGGACAATTCGGCGATGTCATAGATTTCTGCGACTTCATCATCGGACGCGACAGAAGCAACGCAATCGCCTGGTACCTTAAGGGTGCCGCCCTTGCCGCACAAAAAAAGAACGAAGAAGCCATTGAGATTTGGAACGCAGGACTTGGCATAAATCCCATTGACGAGGTGATGCGAGCCGCCCTTGAGCTTGAGGTTAACCGCATGATTCCGCTTGAGGATGCGCGGCGCGGCGAATGGGCGCAGTACCATATTCAGAATGCGCGGGAATACACCCGCCGCTACGACAGCATGGGCACGACCTACGAATACCAACGTGCTCTTAAAATTCAGCCGTCAAACAGCGAGGCGCGCATGAATTTTGCCTCCATGCTTGAGATGAACGGATTGCACGAGAACTATCTTGACCAGCTTCTGTTCATCCGGGAAAACCGAGAGGAAGCAGACAACGAAAAATCCGCGGAAAAGACCGCGATGAACGACACCATAGAAGCATTTGAAAGCCTCCTGCAGGATTCCCTTGCAAAAAAATGGGGCGTTCAGACCTTCTATCTGGACAAGACCCGCTGGAATCTTGGGCTGTACTACATTCCGTCCGACGTGAATCAAATTCACGTGCAGAACAACCGCATTGCGGCGGAATTCGCCTCAGAAATGTTCTCTGGAATCTCTGCAAGCGCGGTTAGTATTTCCGTGCAGGAAATAAAAGGTTTTGGCGACGCGTACCAAAAGGCGCGCACGCAGGGCATGGACTATTTTGTCATTTTGGGCGTTGACGAAGGAAGCCGCGACATAACATTGGAATACTCAGTCTATTCCGCCCGCACCGGCACAAAAATCAAGGAAAATTCCCTGTACAACACCGGAAACTACCGCTACTCCTCGGTATTCCGCCGGTTCAGGGACGAGGTGCTTTCTCTGCTTACCGTGCGTGCCAACATCATAGACCGGGACGGAAAAATCCTGCTTGCCGACATTGGACGCTCAGAGAACATCAGAAATGGCGCAGTTTTTGACATCGTAAGGAAGAACGCCATTTCAACCGCAAGCAGCGGCGCGGGCGTAACCTACCGCGAGTCAGACGTTCTTGGCACGTTCACTGTTACGCTCGCAGGCGAGGAAGTAAGCGAGGGAGTGCTTGAATACAAGGGCTTCTATGACCGCATAAACCGTGGCGACGAGCTTGTGCTCATCTCCCTGCCGCAGAGCGAGGAACAGAACGCGCGGGAACCTGGCGACACAGCAGCACCGGAGCCGCTTTCGCAGGTGCCCGCAGCAACGGCAAACGGAGAGGCGCTTAACAAACGGAGCGGTCTTACCGCCGAGGATCTGGGCGTGCGCCGCACTCCCTCATTCATCGACCTGATACGCTCAATTTACTAAATATACAGAAGATTTTTTAGAAGCCCCTGCTAGTCAAGCTCAAGCTTCAGCAGGTCAAGGGAAGAATCTATCCACTTTTTTGAGAGCGCTGGGTACGCATCATAAATCAAAAGGAAGGTGCGCACCGCGTCGCTGTATTTTCGGCAGTAATACAGGGATTCACCAAGATAGAAGGTGGCACGGTTCCGCACTCTGATTGAGCAGTTCGTACCAAGCAGGGACTCAAGCTGAACGCACGCGTCCACGTATTTTCGCTGGATGAAGGTATTCTTCAGAATGTCAAACAAAAGATAGTCGTCGCCGCCGTCCGGAGAAATAAGATCCTCCTCAAACACATACACGTCAAGGCGCTTGGGAGGCTGCTTCTTAAAGCCGCGCGAAAGAGACTTTGCCACGTTCTTTACATCAAGACTGAGCGGAAGCGGGCGGCGGTTCACGCGATCGGTAAAATTAAGGAACGGAAGCGGCGTGTCACGAAGCTCGTCCGGTCCGATGAGTTTTTCGCGCGCGGACGCAGTTGAAGTGTAATTCTCAGTTTTTTCCGGCAACTTAAGATGCACGCCGTTCACCGTAGAATTGATGGACGGCAGAATGATGTCGTAATTCTTGCCGTCAACAACAGCGATGACCGCGTAATAATAGTCGTTGTAGTTCCGCACGGTGTCTACATAGCCCGCCGTGGCAGAATCCACGGTTGCAATCAGAGTTGCACGGGAGATGTCATAATAGGTTCCGATGGGACTTGAGGAGCGGTACACGGAATACTGCTCTACCCTTGGCTCAGGCTTTACCGGGAGCTTCCAGGAGACGTTGATGACCGTTCCCTTGCCGGGAATGGCGCTCAGCTCAGAGACAATCGGGCGCTCCTTTGCGGATATATAAAAAGCCGCGAAAAAAAACATGAGGGCGGCAAAAAAAACTTTCCTATTCATTCTTCTATTTTATCGGCAAGAAGCGCAAAAAGCAACACGGCAAAAAAGTACCTCATGCAAAGCACCCACTCCTTACTTAAGCTGCCATTCACCGTAGTTGTCGACTATTTCGGTCTTCATGGCGCTCATCGGGCGCCACGTTATGGAGATGGTGATGTACGGATTGAAGTCATAGCTCTTTTTTCCGGTGTCGCTATCGGTTATAAGGCGAGGCTCCACCTTGAAGCTCGCGTTGAAGTCCCAGTCGTGCATCTCGTGCGTGAGCGTAAAATTCAGGCTTTTCAGCTTAAAGCCGGAAGCTTCCCGCAGCGTGTCGTCGTCAAAGCGGAACGAATTCAGCAAATCCTGCAGCATATCCGTTTCGCCCGGTAGGTCGTATTCGTTCCCAAAGTAGCGCGCGATGACGGAATTCTTAGATGTTGCCGAGAACGACATCGTTACGAATTCATTGATTTTAAGAGAAAGCGACGGCGAGAAAGTAAAATAGCTGCTGGTGGTTCGTATGAGGTCGGCAACTACGCTGGTGGACACGCCCGCGTCCAGCTGTACGCGGTTCTTCCACGTATACAGATTCAGCTTTGATGGACTGTACGAAAGCGAAAAATTGTACGGCAGAAATTCCTTTTCCGTCCGCGCCTTCCAGCCACTCGGCTTTCCGTTCTCGTCGTAATTCATGTCGTAGGCGTAAGTATAACTCATCTGATACGCCGCCGTAAGCCCCAGCCAGCTGAACGACAGCTTGAAGGAGTCATGGTATTCGTCCTCCATGTTGTAGTTGTAGCTTGCAGAAAGCGTCATCGACTTGTCAAGCACCTTGCCCGAAACAGAAAGGCTCTGGCGGAGCGGCTGCTTCACCCATTCCGCATCATCGTCCGTACTGGACTTTTTTACGCCGTAGTCAATGGAATACGTCGTATACGGAAAGGTCAGCTTGAGCGTGCCTGAATAGCTTTCGGCAAGCGGTTTGAGCGTTGATGAAAGCGTTATGCTCTGGCTGAACAGGTTGTCAAGCTGATTCGTGGCAAAGGTAAAGTCCAGCGCGTTGGTCGTAATTGATTCCTCGTCGTCCCAGTCAACCCAGTGATAATCCCATTCAGGATTGTCCTTATCAGGGTCGTATTCGTCCGCAAGAAATTCAGTGCGAATCATCCGTATCGTTGAGCGCCAGGTAATTCCCGTGTCCTTTACAGCCGGAATGTAGGCGAACGGCTTGAGCGACACGGTGTTTGTGTTCGTAAGGTCGCGCTTTTCTGCGGCGTAGTCGGTCTTTTTAAGCGAGGTTGCCGCCGACTCAGAATACCACGCGGTCTCGCCGTCCTCGTTTATGTGAATATACGGGTGCTCCTGCCACACCGGATTGAACGTATACGAATTGCTGACCGTAAAAAAGTTTCCCGCATAGCTCAGTGAATTGTCCAACGTAACCGGCAGCTTGAACGTGTACATCGTGGATTTCATTTCCTGCCAGTCAAAATCCTCCGCCCGCTTCAAGTTTGACGAGGAATACACAATCTGCGTCGTAAGCGACGGCTTAACCGAATATTTCATAGAAAAATTCAGTCCTGAAATAGTCGTCTGAGATGCAGACACCCCCGTAAACACAGGGAGAAGAGCGGCATTGAATGCATCGCTCTTTTCCTCAGTATCTTTTTCCGCCTTTTTTTCCTCCGTCACGCTGCCCTCATCCTCTTTTTTTGCCAGTTCCTCTGCCTTCTTCTGCTTTTCTGCCTCGGTAAGGAATTCGTCCGGCGCAATCATGGGAACCTCGTAGGTAGGATTCTTTTTGGAGCCGGCGCTTTTTTTTGTGGTGGAAAGGTCAAGAAGCGTTCCGCTCAGCGTACCGCTTATGGTTGCCGGCGTAATCTGCGACGGATAGTAGAATTTGCGCTCCGGCGTGTACGTCCGCCACGAGGAAAGGTCTGTCTCCTCAACGTCGTCATTCTCAAGGTAATACACCGTCCGTCCGTCAATCGTCTCACTTCCGACCGTCATCGAAGAGAATGCGATTGACGAATTCAGGCTGAACGACAGAGTGGAAACATACGGCTTTATGAACGCAGGAAGCGGAACCGTGTACGAGCCAGAGAGCGTCCATGAGAACGAGGAAACCTCCGTAACCGTCTCGTCCTCGTCGTCCGTGTTGGAGGAATTGATGAGGTAGCTTATCCAGTCCATCGTTTCCTCACGCGTTCCAAAGTCATCGGTAAAAAACGGGTCGGAATAAATCGGAAGCGACACAGAAAGCGAGAACGGACTGGTCAGAGAGGTCTTGAAATTCGCGCTGTAGCGGAACGGCATGCTGAAGCCCATAAAATCCGAGAAATCCTGAATTTTCTTTCCGTTTGATTTTGCATACGGCAGATAGTCGCCGCTGGATGTGTCCTTGAACACCGTATTGGAAAAGCCCAGCCGCGTGCTGACCTCGATGTTTGAAAAATACTTCGGCGGCTTAAAAACGCCCTCGCCGCCCACCATCACGCCAAGATTGGTATAGTAGTCGCCCATGAGCTTAAAATAATTG
>CAKZZR010000215.1 GCA_937885475.1 uncultured Treponema sp. | reverse complement strand
AACTTCTCCTTCGCGCTATTTTTTATGCCTCTTCCTATAAAATTGATTTCCGTGATGGTTTTCTCGCACATCTTGCGGCTACATTTCTCTTCTGCTAAAATAACGTATTATTCTCAAATCCTGACCTATGGAGATATACATGACAGACATCGAAATCGCCCAGAAGAACAAAATGCTTCCTATTACGGAGATAGCACAAAAAATTGACATTTCGGCTGATGAGCTTGAGCTGTACGGTCCCTACAAGGCAAAAATCACCATGGGAAAGCTGCGGGAGCTTCAGGAAAAGGCAAAGAATCCGGCAAAACGCGGAAAGCTCATTCTGGTTACAGCCATAACGCCTACCCCTGCCGGCGAAGGAAAGTCCACCGTCTCAATAGGACTGGGAGACGGACTTCGTAAAATCGGAAAAAAATCGGTTATTGCATTGCGTGAGCCTTCGCTTGGTCCTTGCTTTGGCGTAAAGGGCGGCGCGTGCGGCGGCGGCTATGCGCAGATTGTTCCCATGGAGGACATAAACCTGCATTTTACCGGCGACATTCACGCAATCTCCGTTGCAAACAACCTTATTGCTGCGCTCATCGACAACCACATTCAGCAAGGAAACCAGCTGGGAATTGACCCGCGCACCATAACATGGAAGCGCTGCGTAGACCTTAACGACCGCCAGCTCCGCAACATCATCAGCGGACTTGGAAACCGCACCGACGGAACCCCGCGCGAGGACCATTTTCAAATCTCCGTCGCATCAGAGATTATGGCAATCGTCTGCCTGAGCCGCTCAATAACCGAGCTTAAGGAACGAATCTCGCGCATCATAATAGGAAAGAACTACAACCGCGAGGACGTGCGCTTTGGCGACCTTAACTGCACGGGCGCAATTGCCGCGCTTTTGAAGGACGCAATACGCCCTAACCTTGTGCAGACGCTTGAAAAAACGCCGGTTTTTGTGCATGGCGGACCGTTTGCAAACATCGCGCACGGCTGCAATTCCATAAACGCCACGCTCAGCGCCCTTGCAACAGGCGACTACGTTGTTACGGAGGCGGGCTTTGCCGCAGACCTTGGTGCCGAAAAATTCCTTGACATCAAATGCCGCGCCGGAGGACTCAAGCCGGATGCCGTGGTCATTGTAGCCACAATCCGTGCGCTCAAGATGCACGGCGGTGTTGCAAAGAGCGACCTTGCCGCGCCAAACGCCGCAGCCGTAGAAAAAGGCTTTGAAAACCTTCAGGCGCACATCG
>CAKZZR010000214.1 GCA_937885475.1 uncultured Treponema sp. | reverse complement strand
CTTCCTTGTATTTTATAAGTTTAATTCCCAAAATAAAAAAAACAAGAAAGATAATTGAAAGAATTCCTGCAAAAAGAATGAGAATTTTTGAGTTAAAAAAAGACTTTAGCTCAGAAAGTTCATGAGCGTCTTTTTGTGTTCCAAGGAAAATATAGTCAGAAATTGAAAGTGTTGTCGCAGGGCAAATTTGAATGAGAGCGGTGTTGACACCTTCTTGATTCAGCATAGTTTTTGGCAGCATAAAATATTGTGCTATATAGCCTGCAGGAAGTTGATTCGGCGGAAATGAGCCGTATAGTCTTATTGCATTGTTATTGATAAAAAATAAATCTGTGGAATTTAACTGGGCTAGGAAAATTCCCAGATCCTGATTTTTAAATTCCTCTGGAATGGTAAAATTAATTCTGAGCCAAATATAGTCTCCTTCTTTTTTTATGAGTTTGTGCATATTGCGGAACTGAGATTTTTCTAGAGGTTTAAAATCCTTTTGATGTTGCATAATGTTTCCCAGAGTATATTCTGCTGGAGTTTCTAAGTATTCAATGGAAGAAGATAAATCGTATCTTATTTTGTCTTTTGCAATTAAAAAAGAATGGGTAATAGTAAGAAATAAAAATGCAATAGAAAGTCTTTTTAGCAAAATTCGCATATAACAATTATACATCTTGGAGTACAAAAATGCTAGGAAAAAAAAATCTAGAAAAAGATGGAATAAAATGGAGGGCAAAAGACTTTAACTATTGATGCCGCAAAGCGGCAGTCAATAATTCCATTGCAACAGTCAGCGTTAAGCACGATATCGTGCACTTTTGACCTCCGTTTTGTGACTGGGAGCCAGCCTTTTAGTATCTTTTTTTTATGATGCGTTTGCCCTGGATAAAAATCCTCAGCTATAGTATAAACCTATGTTTTTCTATAATATGGAAGCATTCAAAAAACATGCGAGGAAAAAATGAAGGATTATTCTATTAATACAAAATGCGTTCAGGCGGGCTACACTCCAGGAAACGGCGAGTCGCGCCAGATTCCAATCGTGCAGTCAACTACGTTCAAATATAACACCAGCGAAGACATGGGAAAGCTTTTTGACCTTGAGGCGAGCGGCTATTTTTACACGCGGCTTCAGAACCCGACCAACGATTATGTTGCCGCAAAAATTGCCGCGCTTGAGGGCGGAACGGCTGCCATGCTTACTTCCAGCGGACAGGCGGCGAACTTTTTTGCGCTGTTCAATATCTGCGAGGCAGGAAGCCACATCGTTGCGTCAAGCTCAATTTATGGCGGAACGTTCAATCTGATTTCCGTAACGCTCAAAAAAATGGGAATAGATTCAACGTTCGTTTCTCCGGATGCGACGGAAGAGGAGCTTGATGCCGCGTTCCAGCGCAATACGCGCGCCGTTTTTGGCGAAACAATCGCGAACCCGGCTCTTACTGTGCTTGATATTGAGAAATTCGCAAAAGTCGCGCACGCGCATGACGTTCCGCTCATCGTGGACAATACCTTTCCAACACCGGTTAATTGCCGCCCGATAGAGTGGGGTGCGGACATCGTAACGCATTCAACCACAAAGTATATGGACGGACACGGCGCGGCGGTTGGAGGAGCCATTGTGGACAGCGGAAAATTTGACTGGATGGCGCACAAGAACATGTTCCCAGGTCTTACCACTCCCGACGAAAGCTACCACGGAATCACATATGCGGAGCGTTTTGGAAAAGAGGGCGCGTTCATCACCAAGGCGACCGCGCAGCTCATGCGCGATTTAGGAAGCATTCAGGCACCCCAGAACGCGTTCCTGCTGAACCTGGGGCTTGAAAGCCTTCATGTGCGTATGCCGCGCCATGTAGAAAACGGTCAGGCTGTGGCGGAATTCCTTGCAAAGCAGCCGCAGGTTGCTTCCGTAAGCTACCCGGGCTTGCCGACCGACAAATACCACGAGCTTGCAAAAAAATACCTTCCGAACGGTGGCTGCGGCGTCGTAAGCTTTGACCTTAAGGGCGGCCGTGCGGCTGCGGAAAAATTCATGAAGAATCTTAAGCTTGCCGCCATTGAGACGCACGTTGCCGACGCGCGCACCTGCTGCCTGAACCCAGCGACTTCAACGCACCGCCAAATGACCGACGAGCAGCTTGCCGCCGCAGGAATTCCGAGCGGTCTTATCCGCATCAGCTGCGGACTTGAGGACAAGGAAGACCTTATTGCCGACATCAAGCAGGCGCTTGCGGCAATCTAAGCGCAGGAAAATGAAAGGCTGTTTTTTTCATTTCATTGAACACAAAGCGCAAAACGGCTATATTTGTATATGTATCTTAATTTGTAAGGAAAGCGTATGTTACTTAACGGCTCACAGATTGTAATTGAATGTTTGATTGAACAGGGCGTGGACACGGTCTTTGGATATCCGGGAGGCTGTATCCTCAATATTTACGACGAACTGTACAAGAATCAGAACCGCATAACCCATATTCTTACTGCCCACGAGCAGGGTGCAAGCCATGCGGCAGACGGATATGCCCGCGCAACCGGAAAGGTCGGCGTGTGCATGGCAACCTCCGGTCCGGGCGCTACGAACCTTGTAACGGGAATCGCGACCGCATATATGGACTCCGTGCCGATTGTGGCGATTACCTGCAACGTGGGAAAATCCCTGCTTGGACGCGATTCCTTCCAGGAGATTGACATTACCGGCGTGACCATGCCGATTACAAAGCATAACTTTTTGATTTCTGACATAAAGGACTTGGCGCAGACAATCCGAGAGGCCTTTGCAATCGCGCGTTCCGGTCGTCCCGGTCCGGTTCTTGTTGACATCCTTAAGGACGTTACGGCGCTGAACAACATGTATGAATTTGAACCAGTTAAGAATCCTGACGAATGCGCGCTTTCCGTTCTGAACAGGAACAGCTGCAAACGTGCCGTTACCGTTTCTGAGCCGGACGAGGAGCAGATAAAGGCTGCGGCCGCCCTCATCAACGAGGCGAACCACCCGATTATCTATGCCGGAGGTGGCGTTAAGATTTCCGGGGCAGAGGAAGAGCTTCTTGCCCTTGCAGAAAAGGCTTCCATTCCGGTAAGCGAAAGCCTTATGGCGCGCGACTGCTTTCCTTCCTCACACCCGCTTTGCACGTGGATGGTGGGAATGCACGGAACCTATGCCAGCAACATGGGCATTACGGAAAGCGACCTTGTGATTGCAATCGGTGCGCGCTTCAGCGACCGCGTGTACGGCGATTCCTCAAAATTCGCGCAGCACGCAAAAATCCTTCATATTGACATTGACCCTGCGGAAATAAACAAGAACATCGAGTCTGATTCCTGTGTGGTTGGCGATGTAAAGCAAGTGCTGAGCCGCCTTATTCCGCTGGTTAACAAGGCTGAGCACAAGGACTGGCTTGACCAAATCAATGAATGGAAGAAAACCTATCCGTCCTGCTATGACAAGAATCCAAAGGATTCAATCAACCCTAAATTTATCTGCGAGCATATTCACGAGGTGGCGGGCGACGATGCCTTCATCACTACGGAGGTTGGACAGCACCAGATGTGGACGGCGCAGTTCTATCCGTTCGGCAAAAAACGCCGCTTTGTTACCTCCGGCGGTCTTGGCACCATGGGCTACGGTACCGGTGCGGCAATCGGAATCTCGCTTTCCAAGGTTGGAAGCCGCGTCGTTCATATTGCGGGCGACGGTTCATTCCGCATGAACTGCAACGAGCTTGCGACAATCGCGCATTACAATCTTCCTATAGTAATCGTTGTGGAAAACAACAACGCGCTTGGCAATGTGCGCATGTGGCAGCGCCTTTTTTATGGAAAGCGTTTCAGCCAGACTACGCTTGACTTTGGCCCGGACTGGGTTAAGCTTGCGGACGCATATGGAATCAAGGGCTACCGCGCTACAAACGCAAAGGAATTTGCCAAGGTGTTTGACGAAGCGTTCAAGAGCGGCAAGGCGGCGATTATCGATGCCCGTGTTGACAACGACGAGATGGTTCTGCCGATGGTTCCGGGCGGAAAGCCGATTTACAATATGATTATGGAGCTTTCCAAGGAAATAATGAGCAACGACTAGACGGAGATGCTATGTACGAATCAGGTGAAGATTATCTTGAAGCGATACTCATGATATGGAATGAAAAAAATGAATGCCATGCCGTGGATGTCGCACACAAATTGAATGTCTCAAAGCCAAGCGTGAGCCGCGCGATGGGAATTTTGCGCGATGAAGGCTACATCTTTGTTGACGAATTCCAGCACATCAATTTTACAGAAAAGGGACGCGTAAAAGCAAAGGACATCTACGACCGTCACCAGCTGCTGACGGCATTTTTGCAGAAGATTACCGGCGTTCCCGAAGAGCAGGCTGAGCATAACGCCTGCCGAGTGGAGCACGTCATTGATTCGGACATCGTTTCCGGCATCAAAAAATGGATGGAGAACAACTGATTATGGAGCACGGAACACACACACAGGACAACCATGCCGCCTTGTGGCACGGACGCTTTGCGGAGGGCCCAGACGCGGAGGCGGTTGCATTTGAGACTTCCATTCACGTTGATGAGCGTATGGCGCTTGACGACATACGCGGAAGCCGTGCGCATGCCGCAATGCTTTCTCATGCGGGAATCATTTCTGACGGGGAGGCTCAGCAGATAATTGAGGGGCTGGATTCCATTCAAAAGGATTTGGAGTCGGGCGCTCTTAAAATAGACTATTCTGCCGAGGACATTCATTCCTTTGTGGAGGCAACGCTTACCGACCGCATTGGCGAGCCTGGCAAAAAGGTTCACACCGGACGCAGCCGCAACGACCAGATTGCGCTGGACGAACGCCTGTATTTGTGCCGTTTTGTTCCCGACCTTCAGAACCGCATACTTACGCTCATCAGCGCGCTTACGGACATTGCTTCTAAGCACACAAAGGACATCATGCCGGGCTATACCCACATGCAGCACGCACAGCCGGTAACCTTGGCACATCATCTTTGCGCGTGGAGCTGGATGCTCACCCGCGACTGGGAGCGCCTTGAGGACGCGCTCAAGCGTATCCGCATAAGCCCGATTGGGGCGGGCGCGCTTGCCGGATCGGGACTTCCGCTTGACCGCCGTTTTGAGGCTACCCAGCTTGGCTTTGACAAAATCACCATGAATTCGCTTGACAGCGTTTCTGACCGCGACTACTGCATAGAGATTGCCGCAGCGCTCAGCCTTGTGCAGATGCACCTTTCGCGCTTCTGCGAGGAGGTGGTTTTGTGGTCGACCACGGAATTTGCGTTCATCGATTTGAGCGAGAAGTGGTCAACCGGCTCCTCAATCATGCCACAAAAAAAGAACCCGGACTTTGCCGAACTTATCCGCGGACGAACCGGACGCGTGTACGGCGACCTTATGGCGCTTCTTACCATGATGAAGGCGCTTCCGCTTGCCTACGACCGCGACATGCAGGAGGACAAGCAGAGCCTGTTTGACGCGTGCGACATAGTGGTTTCTTGCGTGTCCATATTTACCTATATGATTTCTTCCGCAAAATGGAACACAAAGTCCATGAGCGACGCTTGCTTGGACGGCTTTCTTAACGCAACGGACGTTGCCGACTACCTTGTGCGCAAAGGGCTTCCGTTCAGAACCGCGCACGGCGTAAGCGCTCATGCCGTACGCCTTGCCATAGAAAAGGGTGTGCGCCTTGAGGAGCTTTCCATTGAGGAATTCAAATCTTGTTCGGAATTGATAGAAAAGGACATTTTTGACATCATTCCGCCAAAGGCGTGCGTGAACGCGCGTACCACTGACGGCGGACCGAGCGAGGCAAAGGTTGGAGAGCAGATTTCTGCGCTCCGGGAATTCACAAAAAAGGTTAAATAATCCATTCTGGGAAAAACAATACATAAGCAGGAGAACCTTATGAAAAAAATTATGTTGGCAGCGGCGGCTTTGGCACTTGTCATGCTGGCAGGCTGTAAAAAAGTTCAGAAGGCTGACAATTCCCTTGAGGACTTGAAGGCACGCGGCGTTTTTGTACTTGGCTTGGACGACTCGTTCCCGCCGATGGGATTTCGCAATGACGACAACGAGATTGTGGGCTTTGACATCGACCTTGCAAAGGAAGTTGCCGCTCGGCTCGGCGTTGAATTCAAGGCGCAGCCGATTGACTGGGATGCAAAGGAAATGGAGCTTTCAACCGGAAAAATCGACTGTATCTGGAACGGACTGACGATTACGCCGGAACGAGAGGAAGCGCTTGCGTTCACAAAGCCATACCTGAACAATGACCAGGTGCTGGTGGTGCGTAAGGACGGAGGCATTGCCTCGTTTGCGGACGCTGCCGGAAAATCCGTAGGCGTGCAGAATGGCTCAAGCGCGCAGGACGCGCTTAACGCAAACCCGGAATTCCGCGACTCCTTGAAGAGCATCGTTCCGTTCAAGGAAAACCTTACTGCAATGAACGACCTTGAGACACGCGGAATTGATGCGGTCGTTATGGACAGCATCGTTGCGGCATACGACATTGCGCAGAGCGGAAAACCGTTCGTTCTGGTGAACGAGGTGCTTGCAAAGGAAGCCTACGGCGTGGCGTTCCGCAAGAACGACATTAAGCTTCGGGATGCGGTTCAGGCAACCCTTGAGGAAATGGCTACCGACGGCACCGTTGAGGCAATCTCAAAGAAGTGGTTCGGAAGCGACATCACCGTAATCGGAAAATAACCCGTCCTGACGGACAGAACAAGAGGGCTGCTGCATAGGCAGCCCTTTTTGCGTTTAAAATAAATCTCATGTCTCTTGCAGAAAAAAAAAGAAAATCTTTATATTTTTATTAGTTAGCCATAGCTAACTATATTTTAAACAACATGAGGTTCTTATGAAAAAAGTTGCGGTATTTGCGGCGGCTTTGCTTGCCGGTACGATTGTATCTGCGGAAATTTCCGTAGGTGCAGATGGACATGGACTTGTTAACATCGTTGACAAGGATTACACAAAGACGGAATACGATTCTGCGCTCGGTATGGATGATGAGACTGATTCCCCGGATTCTGTCTCAAGTGCGGAATTTGTAGGTGCCCTGCATTTTTCAGGAAATACAGAGGATGAGGTGCTGGGCTTCAATCTTGACCTTGAATACACGGTAACAGGAACGGACTTGTTCGGCACTGAAACCGATGATGAGGGAAACACTGTCGTTACGTCAAACCTTGCTCTTTCTGATGAGGCTAAGGTTTGGTGGAAGCCTGCGGACTGGTTTTTGGGGCAGGTCGGCATGATTGAGGTGGATGACCTTCGCGGTTCGGTAGGCGACTGGGGCGTAGGCAGACGCGATGTAGGCTCCTTGGATGAGGATATGATTTTTGACCGTTTTTATCCAAAGGCTGGTCTTGCGCTCAGCTTTTATCCGGTAGAAGGATTGTTTGTGGGCGCTACCTTTGATACAAAGAGCGGAGAGTACGACACGGAGGATTTTTTCAAGCACTTTAATGCGGGAATCGGATATACATTGGATGCCCTTCAGCTCAAATTTGCGTATTTTGGCGAGTCAGAGGATTATTACGAGGATTACAAGGGAAAGCTTGAATTTGGCGTGAAATATGACATAAACGAGACGAACCTTGTTGAGCTTGGCGTAAAGGTTCCGCTGTGGACGGATGATGATTCACGGTTGGATGCCGCGATTACGCAATGGCTTGCTGACGACCCCGACAAGGAAATTGACTACAACACTAATTCCTTTCAGGTTGTTCTTGGGTTCCAGGGCGAAAGCGACAATCTTGTGTATAAGGCTCATGCGGGATATATGGGCTGCGCCACAAGCGACGATGAGATTACGTTCTATGGCGGAAAGCTTGGCTACAACCCTACGCTCACGGTGGACGGCGGAATCGAGATTGGTTTTGAGCATTTTGCGCTCGGCGCGACGGCACAGTATATGTTCATGAACAACAGCACTGTCTCAAAAACAATGAACCTTCACTTTGCGGCTGCAGAAATCTATATCAAGAAGGACATTGTGGAGGACTGCTTTGTGTTTGCCGGAGTTGCTGACGAATTCAGTTTTACTGAAAAAGAGGACACGTTTAAGCAGACTACAAACAAGGTAAGAATTCCGGTTGGTATTGAATTTGCTTTCTAGCCGTCCGTTAAAAACAGGATTGCGCTTTTAGCGTTCATGTAAAGCTTAAGGCAAGGCTGTCGTTTCGCGGCGGTCTTGCCTTTCTTTTTTACAGCCCATTGAACCGCGACAAGAACAGGCGCGTGCGTTCCTGCTGGGGGTGGTTTCTGATGTCGGCGGGCTTTCCTTCCTCAACGATAACGCCGCCGTCCATAAAGAACAGGTAGTCGCTTATGTCGCGGGCAAAAGACATTTCGTGTGTTACCACGACCATCGTCATTTTTTCGGCGGCAAGACTGCGAATAACAGCAAGAATTTCGCCAGTAAGCTCTGGGTCAAGCGCGCTTGTAGGCTCGTCAAAGTAGATGATTTCGGGCTTTGTCGCAAGCGCGCGCGCAATCGCAACGCGCTGCTGCTGCCCGCCAGAAAGCTCGTGCGGGTAGCAGTCCGCTTTTTCTGCCATGCCGACTTTAGCGAGCATCTCGCGCGCAGTCGCTTCGGCAACAGCCTTTTTCTGCTTGCGGGCGACGATTAAGCCTTCCGTCACATTTTGCAGCGCAGTCTTGTTGCGAAACAGATTATAGCTTTGAAAGACAAAGCCCGTTTTTTTGCGCAGCTGCAGCATAGTCTTTTTGCTGATAGTATGCAAATCGTAGCGTTCGCCGTCAAACGTAAGCGTGCCGCTATCCGCGCGCTCCAGAAAATTCAAGCAGCGAAGCAACGTCGTTTTGCCGCCGCCACTCGAACCTAGCACGGCAATCACATC
>CAKZZR010000213.1 GCA_937885475.1 uncultured Treponema sp. | reverse complement strand
TTTCTTGCCGCGGTAATTCTTTTTGGCGCGCTGTTTTGCGGTTGCTCGCTGAACGGCAAGCAGATTCTTGCGAAGCGCATTCAGAACATGCAGAAGTCGTCCGGGAATCCTGTTACCATTGAAGAAATAAAAGACGCTATACGAAAATATGATGCCGAGGCACAGGAGCTTCAGCAGAAGAACGCAAAAATAGGGCTGTGGTATAAAATACTCGGAACCCGCTACATTGACCGCAAGATGTACGGCGAGGCGCTGGAATGTTTTCAGCGTGCGCTTGAATTCTATCCTGAGAATCCGAACTTGTATTACTACGTGGGAATCTGCGCCGGATACATGAGCAAGGCTTCCCTTGACTTCAATGCGACCGGAAGTTTTGAGAAAAAAAAGAACTATCTGAAGCTTGCGGAAAGCGCGTATCTTCGCGCGGTGGACATTGACGCACGCTTTGCGAACGCGCTGTATGGGCTTGGCATTCTGTATATGTACGAGCTTGATGATGCAGAGAAAGCGGTAACCTACCTGGAGCGCTACCTTGACATTGAGACACGCAGCATTGACGGCATGTTCGCGCTTGCCGGTGCCTATTACGTCAATGATGAATTTGACAAATCGGTCGCGCTGTATGACAAGATAATCAGCATCTCAAAGTCAGAGAAGAACAAGGCTGACGCTCAGGCAAATAAAAAGGCGGTTTTGGACGCATCTTATGGACTGTAAGACAAAAGACCTGCTTTTTCTTGTTTCTCTTCAAAGAATCTCATTCTTGAATCTTGCGGAAAAAATAAATTTATTCAAAAAACTTGACAGTTCAGACGACCTTGCATTACTGTCATTAAAAGACATCAGCGCATTGTGCGGTCGTACGTTGCGTGCGGCATGGAACGGCAGTCAGAATCTGCTGGAGGCAGAGCGTGAGACAGCCATTCTTCAAAAAAAGAAAATCGGCTGGCTGCTGCATTCTGACGCGGACTATCCGGCGCTCCTTAGGGAAACGCCGAACGCGCCGTTCGTGCTTTTTTACCGCGGAAACGCTTCATGCCTGCAAGGGCGTACGGTTTCTGTTGTGGGAACGCGGGGCATCACTCCCCAAGCCCGCCGTGAATGCCATGCGTTTGCTTTGGCTGCGGTGTGCGCGGGCTATACGGTTGTTTCCGGGCTTGCACAGGGAGTTGACGGAGCCGCCCATGCTGGCGCGGTAGACGCTTTTTTTGACGCGGAAGAGGCGGGGCGGGAACTTCCCGAAGGAAGGACGGTTGCAGTTCTTCCCTGCGGGTGCGATACGGTAACGCCGTATGGTCATCGCAGGCTTGCCGAGCATATCCTGGAGACTGGCGGCGCGCTTGTTTCCGAATACGTTCCCGGCGTTCCTGCTGAGCCGTGGCGCTTTGTGCAGCGTAACCGCATTATAGCGGCGCTTTCTCCTGCGACGGTGGTGATTCAGGCGCCTGCGGGAAGCGGCGCTCTTCTGACGGCTCAGTTCGCCCTTGATTATGACCGCGACGTGCTGTTCCATAAGGCGGCGTTGTCTGAGGAGGCGCAGAGGGTTTCTTCCGTCGTTTCGTCCGAACTGGAGGAGCGTCTCAAAACGGGAGCGGTAAGCAGGGCAAAATGCGATAACACCGTCAGAAAATATCTGGAGCTTGGCGCTCCTGTCATCGAGAATTTTAACGATTATTGCGCGTGCATGCGGGAATGTCCCGGCGTCCGTGCTTCTAGTTGAAGGAGATTACTATGGCTGAAAAAAAATCTGCATCTAAGACTGCAAAAGAAAAGA
>CAKZZR010000212.1 GCA_937885475.1 uncultured Treponema sp. | reverse complement strand
ACTTCGACTGAAAGCTATTTTTTAATACCTATACACCAAAAATTGATTTCCCTGGGTTTTAGGTTCCGTGTATTGCACATTCCTTTGTTTTCAATCATAATTCAAAGGTGGTACTGCGTTATGGAAGAAGTAAGAAACGATACGGAAAAAAAGTACAAGCATATCATTGAGCTTGAGAAAAAACTTGACGAAATTCAGGACGTTGACGTTCTTTTGGAGCGCATCCTGACGGAAACCCGCAGCATCGTGAATGCGGATGCCGGTTCAATCTACGTTGCAGAAGGCAACAACCTCAAGATAAAGTACGCCCAGAACGACACACAGCTTCGCGCCCTTCCGTTGGGAGAAAAGCTACCGTATCTCTTTTTCTCGTTCCCTATAAGCGAAAAATCAATCGCAGGCTACGTTGCCCGCACCAAGCAGAGCCTTGTAATAGAGGATGCGTATAAAATTCCCGCAGACAGCCCGTACACGTTCAACAAGCAGACTGATATAACCACAAATTACATCACAAAGTCCATGTATACCATTCCGCTCGTCATGCACAACGGAATCCTGCTGGGAGTGCTTCAGATAATCAACAAGCTCGACGAAAACGGCGAGGTCATTTGTTTTGACGAGGACGATGACGCATTCCTTGCTCATTTTGCCCTTGCCGCAGTGCGCGCCCTTAAGCGTGCCTACGACATAAAAGAAACGCACCGCAAGATGCTCAAGCTTTCTGAATTCCGTGATCCCAAAGAAACTTACGCCCATGTAGAGCGCGTTTCAAACATAGCGCTTGAGATTTACGACCGCTGGGCGTTTGACCACAGCATTCCAGAGGAAGAACGCCACGTATACCGCGACAACCTTAAGATTGCCGCAAAATTCCACGACATCGGCAAGGTCGGAATTTCCGACATAATCCTTAAAAAGCCGGCGCGCTTTAACGACGAGGAACGCTCCATAATGAAAAGCCATACCTGCATAGGTGCGCTTTTGTTTGAGCCTCCCGCAACGGAGCTTGACAGAATGTCCATGGAGGTTGCGCTGCGCCATCACGAACGTTGGGACGGCGCGGATGCCGGGTATCCCGGCGAAACCTACGAAAGCGAAAAGAATCTTGCTGAATTCCAGGTTGGAGAGCCTTTGCTTGATGTCGTTCCGCTCAAGGGAAACGACATTCCGCTTTGCGCGCGCATCGTTGCCGTTGCCGACGTGTTTGACGCGCTTTCTCATAAGAGATGCTACAAGGAGGCGTGGTCTTTGGACGACGCGTTCAATGAGATTCAGAACAATTCCGGCACGCAGTTTGATCCGGAGGTTGTGCTTGCATTCATGCGCGTTCGGGAGCGCGTTGAAAAAATCCTTCTTTCTTTTGCTGATTCCGAGTAGACGCTACCTGTACAGTCGCATGAGCGTCTGCATCTGGGTCTCAAAGCATTTTGCGAAGGCTTCAAAATGCTTGTGTGAATAGCCATTTTTTGCGCCGCCGTAGCCAAGGTCAGAAAGTTGCAGGTCCATAAGGCGATCCTCCACCTTTTTTTGAATGTTGTCCACCGTAAAGTAAAAGCCGCGGTCGTTTATGACGCGGATTCCTTTTTTTACAAGGCGTTCGGCAAGCAGAATGTCGCGCGTGATGACCAAATCCGCTTCCTGCGTGCTGTCCACAATGCAGTCATCGGCGGCATCCTTTTTTTGCTCGCAGACAATCATGGTAAAACCTGTGCTGTTTGAAGGAATGGGCTTGTTAGCCACAAAATGAACTGGAATTGAATACGAATTTCCGTAGTTGACTACGAAATCACGTACTTTGGCAGGGCAGGAGTCTGCGTCAATCCAGATGGTCATTTGAGAACCTGGTCTATTTTTTCTATGAGTGCTTTGGTTATTCTGTCCGCTTCCTCGTCTGTGGAATTTCGCTCAAGCGCCGACTGGAATTTTACGTTGCGACCCTTTTCCTTGTACAATTCGTCTACAAGCGTGATTCCTGCAAGAATCGCAATCTGTAATGGGGTCTGCTGCCCGCCGGTCTTATTGTCAAGCTGGTCTATTATGCGGCGGTAGTAGCCGTACACCTTCTCAAGGTAGTCGGAATCCTCGCCGGATTTGATTTCAAATGATGTGCCTAAAAGATTTATTCGTAGGTTTCCCATGGCGCTTAGAAAATATCGAACTGGGTATTGTCCTGTGACGGAGCCTGTGAATTCTGTAGCTCTGCGTTACCGGGAACCTGCTGCATGTCAAAAAAACTCGGCTGGCTTTGGTCGTTCTGAGCAAAAGCGTCATTCTGCGGCGCTTCGTTTACAAGTTCCTGCTCAAACGCCTGAGCAACGTCATTTGTGTTCTGACCGGTGCTTGTCGGTTCTTCGTATGCGGTGGCAGGGGCAACCTGCTCCTGTTCTGGTGCTATGGGTGCGGAGGAAGCGGCTTGGTATGCGCCGTTTTCTGCCGTTGCTTGTTGGGCAGGGCTTTGCTCGCCCTGATGCGGCAGAGTTCCGTCTGTCGGCTTACCGATTGCATCCAATACGGAATTCTCAATATTGTTGAACCGGTTTATGAGGTTTACGATTTTACTCTCAATCAAGCCCTGATCCTGCTCAAAAGAAGAAAGCTGCTCCGACTTGCTTGAAAGCGAGTTTGTGAGCTCGGCACATTTTTTGCGAAGAGCATCGTTTTCAGCCTGCAGCTGTGTTATTTTTTTCACAGCGCTTTCTACCTTTTGTTCAAGAACCAAAACCTGATCGAGAGAAATCATACGCTATTCCTTATGCGTTAAGTGCTTTCTTAGCAGCCTCTACAACTGCCTTGAATGCTGCTGGGTCTTCAATAGCCATGTTCGACAATGCCTTGCGGTTGATTGTGATTCCAGCCTTTGAAAGTCCATCGATAAAACGTGAGTAAGAAAGTCCCTCATCACGAACTGCTGCGTTGATACGGCTAATCCACAAAGCGCGGAAATTGCCCTTGCGGTCGCGGCGGTCAACGTAAGCGTGGCTCAATGCCTTTGTTACGGCATCTTTTGCCGGTTTATAGTTTGATTTGCGGTCGCCGTGGAAACCCTTTGCGAGTTTAAGAATCTTAATACGGCGGTTCTTTCTTTTTGTTCCGTCTATTGCTCTTGCCATCTTCTACACCTCATTAACCGTAAGGCAACATCTGCTTACGAATTTTCTTTGCATCAGCTTCTGCAACATAACCTGTTTCACGGAGCTGTCTCTTTCTTTTTGGTGAACGCTTTGTCAAAATATGGCGAAGGTTCTGTTTCTTGTGCTTAACCTTTCCGCTTCCTGTGAGGGTGTAGCGTTTGGCAGCAGACTTCTTAGTCTTCATCTTAGGCATTTCAGTTACCTCAATAATTTTTATTTGGCTTTTGCAGAAATCGTCATGGACATTGTCTTGCCGTCCATAGCAGGCTGCTTTTCCACAACGTACGCTGAAGTAAGCCTTTTCAAAACTTCATTCAGGACTCCGTAGCCAAGGTCTGTGTGTGCAAGCTCGCGTCCGCGGAAGCGGATGGTTACCTTCACCTTGTCGCCCTCGTCAAGGAATTCCTGTACATGCTTGGCCTTAGTGTCAAGATCTCCGGGACCGATTTTCGGCTGCATTCGGATTTCTTTTAACTTAAGCACCTTCTGATTCTTCTTGGATTCTCGGAGCTTTTTTTCCTGTTCGAATCGGTACTTGCCATAGTCAAGGATTTTGCAAACCGGCGGGTTAGCATTCGGTGAAACTTCAACAAGGTCAAGGTCTTTTTCCTTAGCCAATTTAAGAGCTTCCAAGGTAGGTACGATGCCCTTCTGGTTGCCCTCGTCATCAATAAGTCTGACCTCCCGGACACGAATCATTTCGTTGATTCTCTGACCGTTTTTGTTGTTGTTTGTGTATGCCAATTATCCTCCTAAGTGTCGCAAAACACTCTTTTCATGTAAACGTAACACAAATTATATCTTAAAATCAAAGCGAATGTCTATAGCAAAAAGATTAGTTTAGTGATAGTGTAGTATATATAGAGGAAACTTATGAATTTTGTAGAAGAACTTAAAAACAAGGCGAAGAATGCAGGGAAGACAATCGTTCTCTGCGAAGGCGAGGACAAGCGCGTTGTGGAGGCTGCCGCTCGTATTGTTAAGGAAGGAATTGCAAAAATCATTCTTATCGGTACGGAAGAAGAAGCCAAGGCTTGCGCTCCTGATGTGGATTTGACGGACGTTACGCTGGTGAACCCGGCAACGGATTCCAATGCCGACAAGTATGCGGAGCTTTTGTTCAAGGCTCGCGAAGGTAAAATCAACAAAAAGACCGGAGCGCCGGAATATGCCGACGTTGCAGCCGCAAAGGCGTATATCCTTAAGGATCGCACCATGTACGGCGCGCTTATCCTTAAGGCGGGCGATGCGGACGGTTTTGTGAGCGGCGCATGCCATTCAACGGCGAACACGTTGCGCCCTGGACTTCAGGTTATAAAGACCGCACCAGGAATAAAGACCGTATCGTCTGCGTTCATCATGGTAGCCCCGGAAGGCGGAAACCCATATATAAAAGAAGGAATCGCGCTTTTTGCTGACTGCGCAATTAACATTGAGCCGACCGCAGAGGAGGTGAGCGACATTGCTATTGCGACCGCCGACACCGTAAAAAAAATTGCAGGCCTTGAGCCACGTGTGGCGCTGCTTTCGTTCTCTACAAAGGGAAGCGGAAACGATGACAAATTCTTTAAGAGCGTTCCCAAGATGCAGGAAGCCGTTCAGCTTGCAAAGGCAAAGGCTCCCGAGCTTGCGCTTGACGGCGAATTCCAGTTTGATGCCGCAGTTGCGCCAGAGGTAGGCGAGCTTAAGGCTCCGGGCAGCGCTGTTGCCGGACACGCCAACGTGTTCGTGTTCCCGAACATCAATGCCGGAAACATCGGCTACAAAATCTGCCAGCGCATGGGCGGCTGGATGGCAATAGGTCCTGTATGCCAGGGTTTTGCAAAGCCGCTCAACGACCTTAGCCGTGGCTGCAACGTAGACGACATCGTTGCCACCGTAGCCGTAACCGCGCTTCAGGCATAGAACAGGATTTTTTCGTTCATTTTTTAGCTATTTATATAGAAGAAACCCGCTCGCACGGCGCTTTTTGATGGAGTGATGTGCGGGCGTTTTTTTTTATGAATCTATTTTTCCATCTCATCAAACACGGCATTTAGCTTGGCTCTTGGTTCGTTCATTGCTTTGGAAACTTGGTGCGGCTTTCCATCTACGTAATGTACGTCTGTCCAAAGCCTATCAGCGCAGGAAGCCTTTCCTGCAAAAGTTCCTTTTGGTTTCTGTAATATTTTAGGTTCTGCCTGAAAAATTCCCTTGTTGTCATACGCACGCCCTTTTGTTAAGCATGTTTTCGATAAGACTGTCTATGCTTTCCTTAAGGCTGCGCAAAATCCGTTCCTCTTCGATTGTCTTTTTCTTTGTTTCCTCAAGATGGTTTGGCATAAGGAGCTGATAGGGTTCGATTTTAAAATAAGAGGCGATTCGCTCAATCACTTTTAAGGACGGATATTGTGTTCCCCGTTCAATTTCCGCAAGATATGACGGAGCCATTTCCAGCTGATAGGCAAGCTTTAGTTGGCTCAGCCCTGATTTTTTTCTGTAGAATTTTACGTTTTCGGGAATAACCTCTAAGAGTGATTGCATTACACCTATATAGCCGAGTTTTTTGTTCTTGACAATCTTGTATTCTAGTGTAAATTCGTATATAGAGGTGTAAAATGAAAAAGCATATTACGTTTTTATTTGGTCTTTCTTTAATTCTTCTGTCAGCTTTGCCTATATATGCAAAGAAAAAGGACAACGGAACTGTTCAGTTGAAGAGCAAAGAGGTGAATTTTAAGGGTGACCCGAATGGACGGCTTACGATTGCAAATCAGACAAGCGAAGATGTTGTGATTTTTGTAGGTCGGGTTGAAAAATCGGCAGTCTTGGGGGGTGTCAAAGCAAATGGTAATACCGTTTTTGATTTGAAAAAAGTTCCAGGTCTACCTAAATCCGGTTCAATCTTGGTACGTGTTGCAACCTATGAAAATTACCGAGGAAAGGCACGTGTAACGGAAGATGATGTTATTTATACAGGTCTTGTTGTGTATAACTTGGATGATGATACAGACCGAAGCACTCTTTCTGTTTTCAAAGGTGTCGATACGCAGCAGCAAACTTGTATATATGTTAGTAACGAGTCTGAAAATTTTGTTCTTGAATTGCGACAGGATAATCCGAGTCAGGGCGAGGTTATTGCAACTCTTGCTCCTCTCACGACAAACAAGCGTATTTATCTTGCACCGCGTGAAGGCGGTTTGATGTATGATTTTTATCCGACATTCGTCTATGTAAATCCTAATACAAATGAAAGAACTTCAATGAATGCGGGAAAAACAGACCGAAAAAGAACTCGTCCTCAGCCTGTAGGAGGAAAGATTACTCCGATTCGTTTTGAGGGACCTGGAGCTTCTTCCGTTGGTTATGATGTTGCATTTATAAATCTCGCAAATAATACAGAATCTTCTATTGAATTCAGAAATGCAGGTGAAATTCTTGCAGATCAGAAAGGTGAGCGAGGTACTTTGTCTGGTGGAAATTCTACTTATGAAATTGCCTCCCTTAATGGAGAGGATGGACAGATGTATACTGCGTTGACTATGGAATTTGATGATTTTTCAAAAAAGACAGTTGCCCCGATGAAGTTTAAACCTGGTTATGTTTATGAACTTCATATTACAGGTATGGAAGGTAATTATAATTATGACATTGCAGAAAAAGGTAAGAAAAGCCTGACTGCTGATGCTCGTATATCACTCTTCAACGAATAATACTATGTAATCAATCAAAAGAGGTTAGCTTTTAAGTGTTAACCTCTTTTGTTTTTGGAGGTGCAAATGAAAAAAAGTGTGTTATTTTTAGTGTTTGCTGGTATTTCTTCATTTGCATTTGCAAAAAAAGATGTTGTTCCTGTGGACAATACGTTTCCTTGTCTTGTAAAGAATAATTCAGACTATGATATATTGATTGATGATTCTGTTGTTCCATATAAAAAATCAGAGGTGCATAACTTTCCCCTGCATGAGGCAGCTTTGTATGACGGCTGGACTGTTACGTATAGAATTCCGCTTTTAGGTTCAGCGGTGTACTACAATCTTTCTGAAAAAAAAGCCCTTACGGATAATCAGGAAACATTGGTCATTGAAAATCCTTCTGCAGGTGATGTTTCTGAATCCTATATAGTCATTAAGAATAATTCAAAGAATTCGGTTTCCGCGCAAGGGCTGGGAAATGGCTCCGTGTTTGCGTGTTACAACAGTGGGATTGTAAATGATTATATGCACAAGACGGAGCCTATATATTCAATAGCGGCTTTTGACAGCGCTGTAATTCCATTCAAAGTGAATGACAAACTGTGCATTTTTGATGAGAACAAAAGAACAAAACTGTCTGTTAGGGAGTTGTTTCAAAAAGGATATGTCTTTTCATATCTGTATGATGGTAACCGTCTGATTTTGTATGATAAGAGACCTCTTAAATCCTTAAAGGAAAAACTATGGAATGTTTCTTTTGATTCCGTTGCTGTTCCGAGGACTGTTCTGCAAAAGAATAACAATATTTATTCAGTGGGAACTGAGGTTTTGAGCGATTCAAACGGCAATCTGTATGTCTCAAGCTTTTTACAATGCAATGACAGTAACGGTTCAGAATTGTGGCATAAATCATTTGGACTTAAGGGTACGGATACGCTTTTTTTTGATGCAAAGGTAATAGAAGAGAATAAGATTTTGGTGGTCGGGCAGGTTATAAAAGAAAACCCGTATGGACTTGTAATTTTGTATGACTTACAAGGAACCTTGCAGAAAAACATTCAGATAAATGAAGTTATAGGAATCGATAAAATCTATTCCAAAAATTCAAAATATTATAACTGCGGCTATGATGCTTCGG
>CAKZZR010000211.1 GCA_937885475.1 uncultured Treponema sp. | reverse complement strand
GTGTAGCACGCGAGCGTGCGATTTTGAAAGACGAAACTCGACTGGAAGCTATTTTTTTAATACCTATACATCAAAAATTGATCTCCATGAGTAATGGTGGTTTTGCAAAACCAATTTTCGACTGGGAGACATTTTTTTATGAGGAATCAGTTTTTATTGCATTAATTATTTTATAATGCATTTGCCCTGCAATGACCGTAAAACCACCTTGCAAAAAAAATCAGCGATTTTTATTTATTTGTGCTAAAATATTTCGTGAAACTTTTTTGGCGGAGTTACTATGTCACGCAGATTCATTAAAAATTCAAAATCCATGAAGTATTTTGTTTCGAGCTTTACACCAATGCTCTTGGTTGCAATAGTTTCCTGCATTGTGTTCGCTTTTATGGCTCATTCTCTCATTCGGGCATTTGTAACTGCGCAAGCCACCAGCGCAATAGAAAAGCTCAGCTCTCAGGTCATGGAGCGTTTTGCGCCAAATATTCAGATGGTAGAAAACCTTACGGAATACGCAGAAAAATATCCCGACCAAAAGGCGTTGGATGTGCTCGTTCATTCGCTTGCAAAGGGTTCCGAAAACTTGGATTCCCTGTATTATGCCACAATCAAATCGCGCTTTGACGGCGGAATATATGTGGACAGCTCAGACTTTGAGGTGGAGGACGACTGGGAACCAAGTGATTACGACTGGTTCCGGGACACAATCCGTAACGGCGGGCATCTTACATTCCTTGATGCCGAAGAGGACGAAACGGACGGCTCAATCTCTATCACCATTTCTAAGGCGGCGGTAGACAAAAGCAATACGCCGGTGGGAATGGCGGGCGTTGACATTACCGTGGACGAGCTTTCGGAGATTGCGGAAAAAATCACCGTTTCGCCGCGCACTTCACTTTATATTCTTGACGCAAAGGGCTTGTATATGGCGAACGCGGAGCCAGAAAAGCTTCTTAGCGCAAATTATTTTGATGAGACGGAATATGAATTTGACCCGGAAGAATGGCTTAATGGCAAGCAGAAGGTCATTTTGGACAGCGGCAATTTTTACGGCGTAAACCGTATTGGAGAAACCCCCTGGTTCGTTGTAATAGAAGGACCTGTCGCAGATTTCAGCGGGTCGTTCAACTTCAAGTTCGTGCTTGTTATTTTTGTTCTCTTGTTCCTGAGCGGCGGAAGCGCAATATTCAACTCATTCTTCATCAACTACATTCAGAAAAAGGAAAAAGTTCTTGGACTTAAGCTGTTTGAGGAAACGCAGAATCTTGTTGTGGCCACAAAGGAAACCGCGGCAACCAGTCAGGATCAGTCGGCGGCGGTAAAGGAAATTGTTGCCACAATGGAAGACTCAAACCTGCTGAGCGAGAACATCGCGCAAAAAATCAAGGACGTTTCACAGGTTGCGCAAAAAACTTCGGCGGACGTAACGGACGGTGTTGCCTACATCGAAAAGAACGTGAACCAGCTGCACGACATTTTTGACGCAAACCAAAAGACAATCGACGGCATGAAAATCCTGAGCACCCGAATCGAAAGCATTTGGGACATAGTTACGCTTATAAACAGCGTTGCAGACCAGGCAAAAATCATCGCGTTCAATGCGGAACTTGAGGCAAGCAATGCCGGAGAGTCCGGACGGAATTTTCATATCGTTGCCACGGAAATTCGTCGCCTCGCAGACGGAATCATTGACGGAACAAAGGAAATCAAGGAAAAGATAAACGAAATACAGCAGTCCAGCGACAGCCTTGTTCTTGCGAGCGAAAGCGGAACGGCAAAAATCAACGCGGGCTACGAGAACGCAAAGGATTTGGAGTCCAAATTTGAAAGCATAAAGACTGCCGCAGAAATTACCGCGGATTCTGCCAGCGATATTACCGAAATCATGCAGCAGCAGGCGATTGCGAGCGAGCAGATTCTGATTACGCTCAAGCAAATTTCTGCCGGAGTTGAAAATTTTACCGTTGCCACAGACAACATCTCCAGCTCCGCCGAAAACCTGCGCATAATTTCTGAGGATTTGAACAATCAGGTAAAGGACGAAGAATAGCGTAAAGGGGACTAACGATAGCCTCCATTACCCAAAGAGAACCGTATGGACGAAAAAAAAGCGACTGCGGCAAAGACTGCAAAAGAAAATTTTTTAGTATTCCTCGCAGAAAAAAGAACATATGCAGTTCCAAGCAAAGCCGTGCAGGAAATTCTGCGTGCGGCAAAAATCTACGAAATGCCGTTCACGCCGCCGCTCATAAGGGGCGTAATCCATTACAGAAGCGAGATTTTTTCCGTGGTCAGCACGCCTATGGTGCTTTCAAATTCCGCAGTGGTGGAACATGCCGAAACCACAGAGGTTGTTATCGTTCTTAAGCGGGAAGACGACAATATTTCTCTTTCTGCTACGGAAATAAAGGGCTTTGCAGAAGCGGAGCTTAAGGAATTGCCGCCGGAGCAAAGCGACACACTTTTACTCGGAGAAATATCTTTTGATACGGAAAAAGCTTTTGTGCTGAACATAGATGAAATTGAAAACTGTATGAGGAACGAACTTGGATACAAATAAGATTAAACTGCTCATCGCCGACGACTCTGCCATAATCCGCGGTATGCTTGAAAAGAATTTTCAGGAAAGCGGCGCATTTGAAATCATCGACTCTGTCTCAAACGGAAAAAAGGCAGAGCAGAGCGCCACGCAAAAAAGCCCGGACATTGCCATTCTTGATATTGATATGCCGGAAATGAACGGCTTGGACGCATGCAGCATCATAAGCGGCACGCTTAAAATTCCAGTGGTGATTTTTTCTGAGGATGCAAGTGCCGCAGAACGGGCAAGGCAAAGCGGAGCCGCGCTGTTCTATGTAAAGCCGAATCTTTCTTCCTTTAAAAAAGAATTCTTCAAGGATTTGATACAGAAGGTGCAGGATATAGCGCTAAAAAATGTTTCTGCAAAAAAAGAGCTTGGCGTTCTTCCGCTTGAAACACAAAAGCGCGGACAAAATCTTTCTGCAAAAAATGAATTCAAGGTGCTTTGCATAGGCGCTTCCACAGGCGGACCTACTGCCGTTCAGAATGTGCTTTGCGGTCTTGGCGAAGAATTCCCGCTTCCGGTGCTGTACGTGCAGCATCTTGACGTTGGAGCGGACAAAAAAATGGCGGACTGGTTTGATTCTTCCTGCCAGAATATTTACGTAAAGCTTGCAGAAAACGGTGAGGTTGCAAAACCCGGCACCGTCTATCTTTCGCCTGCGGACAGGCATCTTGTAATAGACTGCCTTACTTCGGAAGGGCTTCCGATACTTAAGCTTTCTGACGAGCCGGAGGATCACTTTTTGCGCCCGGCGGTGAACAAGCTTTTTAAGAGCGCCGCGGCATTTTATAAAAGTTCCTGCCTTGCCGTTCTGATGACGGGCATGGGGCGCGATGGTGCGGAAGGCTGTAAAGTCATTGTAGAAAACGGGGGACATACCATTGCAGAAGACAAGTCCACCTGCGCGGTGTTTGGAATGCCTGCCGCCGCCATAGAGCTGGGCGCTGCTACGGAGGTGCTTCCCCGTCAGGAAATTCCGCAGAAAATCCTTTCTCTGGTACAGAATGATGGAGCGGCACAATGAGTATAACTGCGTTAGATTTGGAGAACGTGCTTGCACTTTTCACCCAAAAAACAGGAATCATTCCCCGCGAAAGCCACAAGCAAAGCATCCGAAACTTTGTGGAAAAGCGCATTGCATCTCTGTCTCCTGCTGGCATTTCCTATGCCGGCTATCTGAACGCAAACAAGGACGAACTTTCGCTTTTTATAAACGAGTCCACGGTAAACGAAACCTACTTTTTTCGCGAGCAGGCGCAGTTTGATTTTCTTAAGAATTCTTTTTTTCCGGAATGGATTAGCAAAAACGGAGCAAAGCCGCTTAGCGCGTGGTGCGCGGCTTCGTCTCGCGGAGAGGAGCCGTATTCGCTTGCCCTTGTTGCAAAGGCTTCTCATGTTTCATGCAAAATCACGGCGAGCGACATAAACACCGCTGCCTTGGAATACTGCCGGAACGGAATCTACAAAAAAAATTCCCTGCGGGAGTTTGACGGGCAAAAATACATGACGCTGTTAAGTCCGTTCCAAAAATCAGACGGAACCATCGTGCTGACTGAGGACGTAAAGCAGACGCTTACTGTAAAGCCACTGAATCTTATAGAGCTTGCGGACGAGGCGACCGCCGTTAATTTTCCAAAGGAACAAAGCCTTATTTTTATGCGCAACGTATTCATATACTTCAGCCGCGAGCTTAAGCAAAAAATCCTTCGCAATCTGTGCAAGCTTTGCCTTGCGCCCGGCGGAATACTGCTTTTTTCTATCAGCGAGATTGCTTCGGTTGACGCGGAAATTACGCCCAAAGAACTCAAAAAAATGTGCAGCGGCTCAGTGTTTTATTTTAGAAAGGAAGAATAGCTATGGCGTACGAATGCTCAGAAATAAACCGAACCTTCGCGCTGGAAACGCTGAATTCGCTTGTTGAGATTCAGATGCGGTACAATTCGCTCAAGCTGGGCGACAAAAGTCACGCAGAAAAAAAAGCCATAAGCCGCATTTTCCGCGGAATCAAGCGGAACGCCGCATTTCTTAATTTTTCAACGCTGGAACTGCTTTCGCAGGGAATGATAGGCGTTCTGACAAGCCTTATCGACGAAAAAATCGTTGTGTCCGACCGTCTGGACAACCTTATCCGCATCATCTGCAAAAAGATAAAGCAAAGCTGCACCTGCATAATAAAAGGCAGAACCGACCAAATGCCGGACGTGCTTACCTATCTTGTGTACTGCAACCGCATTGCTGCCGGCGAAATCGTAACAATTGACGAAGCCGAGGACGCGCCTGCTTCTGAAGCGCAGGCAGACGTAGAGCAGAAGGAAGAAGCCCTTTGCCTGCCGCAAATGGATTTCATTCAAATCAAGCCGGAAAAGCTGAACGACATTGTTTCCGTCTACGAGGAACTTATAGTCCGCGAGCAGAGCATAAAGCAGAACATCGTAAAGCTCCGTTCCATCGAAGAAAAATACGGCGACTCCGAGTTGCGCCGTCTTTGCAAAAGCCTTGCCGAAAATTCAGAAAGTCTTGAAAAAATCATAATCGCTTCGCAGGCTCAGCTTTTAAAGCTCAGAATGGTTCCGCTCCAAATTCTTTTTGACAAGCTGAACAAAGAATTTTCGTCCTGCGTTTTTCCTGAAACAGAAATCCGCCTTGAATACGAGATTCTTGAAAAACTTATGTCCATTCTGCGGAATCTTATTGAAAACGCCCTAAAATACGGAAGTGCCACCACCGTGCGCTTTGAATGCACGCAGAACGCGTCCGGCATGGAGCTTTGCGTAGCGGATAACGGCAACGGCATAGACTGGGAGGTTTTGCGCCAGCACGCCGCCGCAAACTTCCGCGAGGAAGCAAAGCGCATTGCAAAAATGTCAAAGCAGGAGCTTTCCACTTATTTGTTCCGCCCAAACTTTATTGGACGTGGAAAAACCGGCCTTGATTCCGTTTGGTCAAAAACCGAGGAAATAAAAGGACACATCCGCATTGACTGTGACTACACAGGCGGCACCCGTTTTTTGCTCAGCCTGCCGTATTCAATCGCGCTGGAGCAGGGCTTTTTTATTCTTTCCAATGACAAAAAATATTTTATTCCAAGCCACCATATAATCGACGTAATCTCAAAAAACAAGTCGGAATTCATCTCGCTGCAAAATCAGAATTTCGTAAAATTCAATGAACGCCTTATTCCCGTGTATTCGCTCAGCTCGCTTTTTTATCAGGCAAAGAAAAAAAATCCCAACGACCTAAAGACAATCCTGATTGCCGAATATATGGAACAAAAAATCGGAATCATCGTGGGACAGGTTCTAAGCTACGTTCCTGCAATCGTAAAAAAAATGCCGCCCGCATTCAAGGATTTTAAGATTCTGCAGGGAGCCGTGCTTGATGAAAATTTTGACCTTGTGCCGGTTCTGTACACGCCGTACCTTATGGCTCGGCTTAGGGCTTTGCGCGGCTTTGACGTTAAGAAATTTGACGCAAAGATGAAAAAGAAGCAGTTGCGCATTCTTATTGTTGATGATTCCGACACCGTCCGTCAGATTCAAAGGGTCGTTCTTACAGGAAACGGTTTTTTGGTTGACGAGGCAAAGGACGGCATTTTTGCGCTGGAAAAACTCAAGAAATTTCATTTTGATTTGATTGTGTGTGATACGGAAATGCCGCGTATGAACGGACTTATTTTTTTGGAAAACCTGCGTCGCATGGAAAGCTACAGCACAACGCCGGTCGTTGTTTTTGATTCAAGCCTTGAGGAAGAACAGCTTGCTGAATACAAGAACGCCGGAGCAAATGCATTCGTAGAAAAAAAGAATTTCAACCGAAAAAACTTAATAAAAGTCATCAAGGAGCTGCTGAATGTCTAAGCGAATTTTAGTATTGGAACCTTCTGAAACCCTGCAACTAAAAATTACCGAAAGCACACGTGAGCAGGATTTTAATACAGTTTTTACAAAAGATATTTTTACTTTTCTGGACGAGCTAAAAAATTCCCTGCCCGACGCGGTTCTTATAGATGCGGAGCTGGAAAATCCCAACAGCTTTGAAGTCGTCCGTCTTATAAAAACGTTCGACATGATGCAGAAAATTCCGGTGGGACTTTTTTGCACACAAGAGCTTCCGTTTGAGGACCTTCTTATGCAGAACAGCACGTCCGACATGGTTTTTACGCTGAACGAAAACAGTCTTGGCGCAGACATAAAAGCCCTGCTGAACGTTTCTAGCGCGATGATGACGAATCTTCCCACCCGCACGGAGCTTTCAAAGAATGCAATCATAAAATCCCTGTATGGAATGATAAAGACGTGGACAAAAATGGAGAACGTCGTAAAAAGCTTTTTGAACATCGTAATTGACTACTGCAAAATTCCGTTGGCGGCGTTCATATTGCAGGAAGACGACGGCCCGCATTGCTACTACATCAGCGCAAAAAGCATTGCGCAGACAGATACGGATGACTTTTTAAAGGTTTGCCGCACCGACTTTGAGAACGCAGGAATCGACAAGTCCGCGCGCTTTTATGAGCCTGTGCAGGTAGCTACCAACCACAACCTTGAAAAATTCTACGTAAAGGGTCTTTCTCTTTCTTCATATCATTTTGTAAAAATCTCAGGCTCACAAAAAAATAATTTTGCGACGGTTCATGTTGTGAGCCAGGAAAATTTTTCTGTGGAACAATTGAACCTGCTGTATTATTGCGCGGAAAACGCCGGCCCGCTTTTGGAAAACGCCCTCATGCTCAAACAGAAGCTTTTTTTTGAAAAGCGGATTCGCCTGGCGTTCAGCCGCTTTGTTCCAGAGCAGATTATTGACGAGCTTGTTTCACAAACCGAAACGCAGGACAAAATTTCCGTGGGCGAAAAGCGCGAGGTTGCCGTGCTGTTCAGCGACATCCGCTCGTTCACAAATATAAGCGAGCGCAACAAGCCGGAAACAATCGTTTCGTTCTTGAACCGCTATTTTACAATTATGGTAGAGATAATAAAAAAGCACGGCGGTACGATTGACAAATTCATTGGCGACGCAATCATGGCGCTGTTTGGCGCACCCGTAAGCTATGAGGACAACGCCCGTCGCGCCGTGGCCGCCGCATATGAGATGCGCACGGCTCTTGCTTCAATTCCGCTGGAGGATTTGGTCATGCCGCAGGGAATGACGTTTGACATAGGAATAGGCATAAACTACGGCGACCTTATCGTAGGTTCAATCGGCTCAAAGGACAAAACGGACTATTCCGTAATTGGCGACAGCGTGAACCTTGCCAGCCGCCTTGAAGGTCTTACAAAAACGTATGGCGCAAAAATCCTTGTAAGCCAAAGTGTAAAGGACGACATAAAGAAACAGGACGAATTTGTGTTCCGCTACCTTGACGACGTAAAGGTAAAAGGAAAAGAGGTTGCCGTTCCTATTTATGCCGTGGACGTTTCAAAGGACGAATTTTCTTCAGAATATCGGGACGCATATTCCAAAGGCATGAAACTGTACAAACAGGGCGTTTTCAATCTTGCAAAGGAATATTTTTCAAAAGCGCTTGACCAAGTTCCCTGCGATAAGGCAAGCCTGCTCATGCAATCCCGATGTGAGGAATTCATAAAGAATCCCCCCGAGCATTGGGACGGCGCAATCGCCTTCAAGACGAAGTAAAGGCGGCAACGTATATAGTTACAAGGCACAACAAGGTGTAGCACGCGAGCGTGCCTTCGCAGCACAGCTGCTCGGAGACTCACTCAAAATGCTCCACCGGAGCATTTTGTCGGCTTTCAGCCGCCGTTCCCTAGGTTTTGAAGGACGAAACTCGACTGGAAGCTATTTTTTTTAAGGAAAACAATACCTTTTCAATTTTGAAGTTTTATAATACGTTTGCTTTGGGCACTGGTTGAACGTTAAACATTTTTTCTATAGAATCCAAGCATTGCAAAAAGTGTAGATAAATTCATTCTGGAGTGTTTTATGAAAAAAATCATTTGGACTGCGCTTTTTGCAGGAATGGCGCTGGCTAGCGTTTTTGGAGCACCTAAAAAAAGCGGACGCGTTGAGCTTAAGGTTTGGGAATCTGCTGGAACGGAAGGCGCGTTCATTCAGGCGGCAATAAAGGAATTCCGCACGGTGAATCCACGCGTAAAGATTACGTACGAGCCGGTTGAATCCACGGACGCACGCAACAAGATTGAGCTGGACGGACCGGCTGGCGTTGGTGCCGATATTTTTGTGGCTCCGCACGACCATATAGGCGCGCTTGTTGCTGGTCAGCACATTCTGCCAGTTGAGGACGCGGAGGAATACATTTCGCAGTTTTACGAGATTGCGCAGATTGCCGCGTGATACGACGGCGTTATTTATGGCTACCCGCTGGGCGCAGAAACTTACGCGCTTTTTTACAACAAGGACATAATTGAGGAGCCGCTTAAGACGTGGGATGAGATTATTGCCTACGCAAAAAAATGGAATAAGACCGTAGAAGGAAAATACGCGCTGGTGTGGCCGGTGAACGATCCATACTATGCGTACATGTTCACAGACAGCTTTGGCGCGCCGCTTTTTGGTGCGCGCGGAAACAATGCCAAGCAGCATAATTTGAATTCTCAGGCGGCAATAGAAGGGTTAACGTATTTTCAGGGCTTGCGAAAGCAGATTCTGAATATTCCGGCGAGCGATGTTTCGCGTGACTTTTGCCATGCGTCCTTTGAGGAAGGCAAGTCCCCGATGATAATCACCGGCTCCTGGAAAATAAACGAGTTCAAAAAGCTCAAGATGAATTTTGGCGTTACCACGCTTCCTTCGTTCCCTGGAAAGGATGTTCCTGCAACCTCATTTTCCGGCGTTAGGCTTGCGTTTGTCAGCTCCTACACGGAATACCCGGAGGAAGCGATGGAATTTGCAAAATTCCTTACGTCAAAGGAAATGCTTGCAAAGCGCTTTGTAATGACCGACCAGATTCCGCCGCACAAGGCAATCCGCAGCATGAACGTGCTTACGAGCGGCTTTGCAGAGCAGCTTAAGTATTCAAAACCCATGCCAGTCATTCCGCAGCTTGGCTCGTACTGGCAGATTATGGGTTCAGCAATTTCCGGTATTTGGGAAGGCGATGACGTTAAAAAAACGATGGACATTGCCGCAAAGCAGATGGACGCGCTCAAATAGCGCGTGTGGCATTCGCTGGGCAAGTGGCGTGGTTTTGCTACCTACTTGCCCAAATCTTTGATAAAATTTATTATTCAGTATGGCATTAGCAGATAAAGTACAGAATCTTATTGAAGAATTCATAGAAAAAGATACCGTTCAGGCTGTAATCAATTTTACGTCCGGAACAGACAACGACAATGCAACCGTTGATAAAATTGCCGCAATGTTCGGTTACGCCGGGGATTTTTCTGGCGAGGACGAGCAGAAGCTGATAGAAAGTTTTCAGAAGAACCTTAAGCTTTTGATAGAAAAAACTTGGGTTGAAAAATCAGACATAGCGCTTAAGGAACAGATTTTGTTCCAGCTTGAAAAGTTGTGCAGCGACACAAGCGATTGGGCAAAGACCTATGACGTGTTCCTGAACGTTCTGAGCGAGGCCGTTTACCTGATGTTCGGTCAGCAGACAAAATCTGACGACTTTGGCGAATATTCACTTCGCATTGACCCAGGATTCGGAATCTTCTGGTGGTACATCAAGAGTCTCCCCACTTCAGCAGAATGGCCTGTTGAAAAATGCCGCAATGCAGTTTTGCTTGGAATGTATTTCTTGGCAAATTACTAATACGACATACGGGCCGGGGCGTTTTGTTCCGGCTTTTCATTTTTAAAAGCGAATGCTTAAAGTGGAGAATAATATGACATTGGACGAACAATATATTTCATTGCGCAAAGGAAGCGAAAAACTTGCCTTGCAGACAGCAAGCCAGAAAAACGCGGTTCTTAAGGCTGTGGCAGCCGCTTTGGACGGCGAGCGCGCAAAAATCATTGAAGCAAACAAAAAGGACGTTCAGATTGCACGCGACAACGGCACCAAGGAATCCTTGATAGACCGCCTGAGCCTGGACGACAAGCGCATAAACGGAATCATCGAAAGCATGAATATTGTAATCGCACAGACAGACCCAGTCGGAGAGGAAGTTGCCGGCTGGAAGACGCCCAACGGCCTTACAATCCGACAGGTGCGCGTTCCGCTTGGAGTCATGTCCATCATTTATGAAAGCCGCCCAAACGTAACGGTTGACGCGTTCTGCCTTGCCTACAAAAGCGGAAACGCAATTCTTTTGCGAGGTTCTTCAAGCGCATATAACTCAAACAAGGCAATCGTTCAGATTATAAAGTCGGCTCTCTCAAAAACACAAGGCGGCGTTCCAGAAGCCATTGAGCTTGTTGAGGTAAAAGAGCATGACCACAGCGACGTGGATGCAATCCTTACCGCAGTAGGAAAAATTGACGTAGTGCTTCCACGCGGCGGCAAAAAACTCATTCAAAGCGTAGTGCAGAATGCCCGGGTTCCAGTGATTGAAACCGGAAGCGGCGTTTGCCACCTGTACATTGACGAAAGCGCAGACCTTGACATGGCATGCCGCATTGCCGAGAACGCAAAAATTCAGCGCCCAAGCGTATGCAACGCAATTGAATGCATTGTCGTTAACAAAAAAATCTCACAGGAATTCCTTCCGATGCTCGCAAAGCAGTTTGCCGGCAGAGTGGTTCTGCATGCAGACAAAGAAGCCTATGACATTCTGACCGCAGCATCTTCTAAAACCGGCGCAAAGCTGTTTGAAGCCACAGAAGACGACTTTGGAAACGAATATCTTGACTATGAATGCTGCATAAAGACCGTAAGCAACGTGGACGAAGCAATCGCCTACATAAATTCCCACAACACCAAGCATTCAGAAAGCATCATCACCGAAAGCCGGCAGAACGCAAAGCTGTTCCAGGCAAAAATTGATGCAAGCTGCGTGTACGTGAATGCCTCAACGCGCTTTACGGACGGCGGCGAATTTGGCTTTGGTGCGGAGCTTGGAATTTCTACCCAGAAGCTGCATGCGCGCGGTCCAATGGGAATAAAGGCGCTTACCACCACAAAATACCTGATAGACGGAGACGGCCAGATACGATAGTACCGTTGGTTTAAGCTTGTCGAAGCCAAGGAGTTAGTATGACAATTGCAGAAACAGTAAAAGACGCACGCAAAATCGTAATAAAAATCGGAAGCAACACCCTCGCAAAGGCCGACGGAACTCAGAACACTGAATTCATGGCAAGCTTTGCAAGCCAGTGCAAAAAACTCGTTGACCAGGGAAAGCAGCTTGTAATCGTTTCTTCGGGAGCGCAGGTTTCAGGTGTCTCAACGCTTAAGGAATGGGCGCGCAAAAAGGACGTTCACTTCAGGCAGGCGCTGTGCGCAATCGGGCAGGTTGAGCTTATGGCGCAGTGGCGAAAGGCTTTTGCAGAGCAGAACCTTCACATAGGTCAGCTTTTGTTCACAAAGGACGACTTTGAAAACGAGCACCGTTCCCTTAACATAAGGAACACGCTTTTTACCCTTGCGGACGAAGGCGTAATCCCGATTATAAACGAAAACGATTCCGTTTCAATTGATGAATTCCAGATTGGCGACAACGACAACCTTTCTGCCCTTACGGCAATATTGTGGAGCGCCGACCTTCTGATTCTGTTCAGCGACATCGACGGAATCTACACAGACAACCCAAAGACAAATAAAAACGCCGAGCTTGTGCAGACCGTATCAGACATTGCAGAACTCAGAAAGTCAATAAAGATTGGTTCCACCAATTCGTTTGGAACTGGCGGAATTGAGACAAAAATTCAGGCGGCAGAAAAAACGACCGTATACGGAATACCTATGCTTCTTGCCAACGGCGGAAAGCCAAATGCGCTCACAACCCTGACTGGCGAAGGCGCTGTAGGAACCTTGTTCTTATCAGAATAGTTATGGAGGAATTATGAAAATTGCTTGTATTGGAACTGGTGCAATGGGCGGCGCTATAATGCGCGGCGTTTGCAAAAAATTTGACGCAAATGAAATTTGCGTTACAGACAAATTTATCGAGGCTGCCAAAAAGTTTGCCTCAGAAAATGGCTGCCAAGTTGCAGAAACGAACACAAAAGCCATAAGCGGCGCAAAATATATTTTCATTGCGGTAAAGCCTGCTTTTCTTAAAGAGGTTTTTGACGAGATAAAGGATTCCATTCCTTCTGATGCCGTAGTGATTTCCATGGCAGCCGGCGTAAAAATTGAAAAGCTTGAAAGCCTTGCACCAAAAGCCCGATTCATACGCATAATGCCAAATGTTCCGGCGCAGATTGCAGAAGGAATGACGGCAATGACCTTTAAAGAAAACATTTCTGAAGACGAGCAGAAAACCGCAAAATCAATTCTTGAGGCAGCAGGAAAGGTAGAGATTGTTCCTGAAAAGCTGATGGACTGCGTTACTGCGGTAAGCGGTTCCGGACCGGCATTCGTGTTCATGTTCATAGAAGCATTGGCAGATGCCGCCGTTCGCTGCGGAATGCCACGCGCCCAGGCATATATTTACGCCGCCCAGACGGTAAAAGGGTCCGCTTCTTTGGTTCTTGAGACAGGAAAGCACCCAGGAGCCTTAAAGGACAGCGTTACCTCGCCAGCCGGCACTACAATAGAAGGCGTTGCCGCCCTTGAAGAAAACGGTTTCAGAAGCGCCGTAATAAAGGCCGTTACCGCCGCATGCGAAAAATCCGCTGAGCTTGGAAAATAATTTGACCGGTGCAAAACCTGTTCTGAATACCATTATAATTCAGCCGCCGCTTGTACAGCTTAACACGCCGTATCCGAGCGGCGCATATCTTATTTCCTTTTTTAAGGATTTGTACAAACGGCACCATCTTGAAGGTTGCGTCCGCTGGCTTGATTTGAGCAATGAACTGTTTCATGCTATTTTTTGCCGCTCGGGCTTGCGTCGCATTTTTGAGCAGTCTATGAACGAGGCGCTTTGCCGTGCCGACGCTTTTGAACGGCAAGGCGACGACAATTCCGCGTTCCAGCTTAGGCGCTTTGTTTCGCAAGCGGAGCTGTGGCAGAACTGGATAGACATAATCGTTTCGATTGTGTGTCCGGGTGTAAGCGGCGCGGACGCGGTAGCCGCGAGTGCAGGAACTTGTGCCTGCGCAAAAACGGAAGGCGTGGATGGCGCGGCAGATGCAAGGGCTTACGATGAGGACGCGCAATCTGCTTTTTGTGCTGCGGCTAAGCGCATTTCTGGCGCGGAGTTTGCCCACGAATTTATTCGCTCGGCTCATGCGCCTCGTGGTGCGCGAATGGAAGGCTTTTTGGCATCATTGCAGCGCGATGTGTGTGCCGACGATTCCAAGATTCTTGCGAGCCTTGCACTTGCCGACCTTGCCGATTACATTTCAAGCGTATACGACAGTAATTTTTCGCTTATCCGCTATGCTGAACATCTTGCGGTAAGCACCGCCACCTTTGATCAGGCGGAATCGGGGCTTGATTCTCCGATTCTGAACGATTTTTATGCGCCGATTGTTCAGGCGGTGTGCCATGAGTATCAGGCGGAGCCTGCGCTGTTCTGTGTTTCCGTTCCGTTTCCGGGATGTTTTGAGGCGGCCTTGTTTACGGCAAGGACAATCCGCTCCATTCCATTTTTTGAAAAAAATGCGCTTATTGCCTTTGGCGGCGGCTACATAAACACCGAGCTTCGGTCAATTGCGGAACCGCGCTTGTTCAAGTATTGTCATTTTTTAAGCTACGACAAGGGCTACGGAAGCTACATTCATCTTTTTGAAAAACTGACGGAAGCGCTGGTACAGGGCGGGCATGAGAACGCGCTTTGTTCCATTCTGAACGGCGACGAATTTTACGGCATAAAATATGCCTGTGGCGACAAAATCATTTTTCCATTGGACGCGGATTCACAAAAAGCGCGCTCACTTTGCGCGGCGGAGCATGACATAATACGCGCTCTGGTTCCGGATTTTTCGCAGATTGATTTTACGCGTTACCCGCGACTTGCCGACGACACAAACCCAATGCACCGCATTTGGAACGATGGCTCATGGATAAAAGCGTATATGGCGCACGGCTGCTATTGGCATCGCTGCGCATTCTGCGACACCTCGCTTGATTACATAAAGGACTTTTGCGCAACGGACATAGCGCGTTTTTACGATGGAATACACGCGCAGGCAGTACGCGCGGGCGTGTTCGGCATTCATTTTGTGGACGAGGCGTGTCCGCCGACAGCCATGAAGCATTTTGCGCTTTTGAACTGCGCTGATACACAAAGAGCGACCATGCCGACGTTCCGGCGGCTTACGTGGTGGGGCAATATCCGCTTTGAAAAGACCTTTACGCGCGACCTTGCCGATTTGCTTTCGTTCGGCGGGCTTACGGCAGTTTCCGGTGGAATTGAGATTGCGACCGGAACAGGGCTTTCGTCCGTTAACAAGGGAACCGACATGGAAAACATTGTTGCCGCGTGCTGCGCGTTTAAGGAAGCCGGAATCCTTGTGCATTCATATATGATTTTTGGATTTTGGAATCAAAGCGAGCAGGATTTGATTGATTCCATGGAAACGCTGCGCCAGCTGTTTGCCGCCGGACTTTTGGATTCCGCGTTCTGGCACCGCTTTTCGCTTACACTTCATTCTACGGTTTACAAGGAATGGGAAGCGGGATTGCACCCGGACTTGCAGCCCTTGCCGCGCAAAAAAACGCAGTTTGCAGAAAACGATGTTCCGTTCAAGGGACAGGAGCGCAGCGAAAAATATTCCGCGCCATTGAATGGTGCGCTTGCGCTTTGGATGCACGGCGAAAAACTTAAAAAGCCGGTGGAATCGTTCTTTCCGTTTAAGATGCCGCGACCGTCCATTCCGGGCGATTTTGTGGAGCGGCTGATACAAAAATATGAGCAGAAGCGTGATGCCGCCTTTTGCGCAAGGCCTGAGCCGAGCCGGCGCTTTGTGTGGTTGGGCGGCGCACCACTTGTGCTTGCTTGCAGCGGCGGCGGCACGCAGTTGTGCTGGTCGTACATGGGCGAACTTTTATATGCGGACGTGCCTAAGAAGGTTGCTCAAAAGGTTTGCACGGCGCTTTTGGAAATAAGCGCGGCACGCTATTCTGCTGAGCGCACGGAATTTTGCGCTGAACGCTTGATGCCTGTTCTTGGCGAAAAACTTTTTTTTGAGCTACGTGGCAAGGGCTTGTGCGCCTTGTGATGAGGCGCAGCTTGCGTGGCTGTGGGATATTGTTTGGCAGCTCTTGTGCGCGCCCATTGACCAAAACGCATAATTATTTTATAACATAGACATCAGACGAAGGCGTCTGCCTAAGGGCATATCATGTGCTTTTAGGCGGGCGCCTTTTTATTTTTGAATGGGGGTTACGGAAGACGTTTAAGATTGGAAGATTCTAAAAATTGCTGCGCACTGCTCGCAATTTTTTAAACGAATCTCCTATTAACCACGGTGCCGATTGCAGGTAAAAACCTAAATTGGATTTTTCCGTGGGAAAATCCAATTTTTAACGTTTTTTTTCTGACCTAAAGTAAACTCTAAAAATTGCTGCGCACTGCTTGCAATTTTTTTAACGAGTTTCCTATCAACGCTTAGAAATGGAGGTGTGTAAAACCTAAAAAATAATTTTCTGCGGAAAATTATTTTTCTTAACGGTTTTGCTATTGTAATTATGTGTGGATTCGTAGGTTGCTTTGATTTGTCGTCGGGGGGTAAGCCGATTGCGGAAGGGTTGAAGGAGGAGCTTAGGGCGCAGGTTCTGGAGATGAGTAAGAGGATCCGCCACCGCGGGCCGGACTGGAGCGGAGTCTACACGGGCGAGAACGCAATCCTTAGCCACGAGAGGCTCAGCATAGTTGACCCTTTGAGCGGAAAGCAGCCGCTTGTGAGCGACGACGGAAAAATCATCCTTGCAGCAAACGGCGAGATTTACAACCACAAGACCTTGCGCGCCCAGTTTGACGGAAAATATCAGTTCAAGACGGGGAGCGACTGCGAGGTCATAATCCCGCTATACAAAAAATACCGCGCGACCGGCGATTTTACCGCAATGATAGAGGAGCTTTCAGGCATTTTTGCGTTCGCTCTTTACGACAGCGAGAACGACTGTTATCTGATTGCCCGCGACGAAATCGGCGTGATTCCGCTTTACCAAGGATGGGACAAGGCCGGCCGCTACTACGTTGCAAGCGAGCTTAAGGCGCTTGAGAGCGACTGCCAGACCATAGAGGAATTCCCGAACGGAAGCTATTTGTATTCAGGAGCGAAATCGGAGCAGGCGTTGAAATCGAGTTTGCTAGGCAAACATCGCAGGGCGGCGAGTGAGCCCGCAGAGGGGATAGGGCGCAACGAAGTGCGACCGCAAGGGGAGACTTCCCCTTCCACTGTAAAATGGTATCATCGCAACTGGGAAAGCTTTGACAGCGTAAAATCCGCGCCGCGCGCGACGGACGACAAGGGCGAGGTCATAAACCCGAGCGTCATAGAGAAGGTCAGGAACGGCTTGGAGGAAGCAGTAAAAAGCCAGCTTATGAGCGACGTTCCGTACGGCGTGCTGCTTTCGGGAGGGCTTGATTCGTCGATAATCGCGGCAATCACGCAGAAATTCAGCAAGAAAAGGGTTGAGACTGACAGCAAGGAAAGCGCATGGTGGCCTCAGCTGCACAGTTTTGCGGTAGGCTTGGAAGGCTCGCCTGACCTGATTGCGGCAAAAAAGGCGGCCGACTATATAGGAACGGTTCACCACGAGGTGCATTTTACGATTCAGGAGGCGTTGGACGCGCTTCCGGACGTAATCTACCACATTGAGACATACGACATTACCACGGTGCGGGCAAGCACGCCTATGTACCTTTTGGCACGCGTGATAAAATCTATGGGAATAAAGATGGTTCTTAGCGGCGAGGGAAGCGACGAGCTTTTTGGCGGCTACCTGTATTTTCACAAGGCACCGAACGCCAGGGAATTCCACGAAGAGCTTGTGCGCAAGATGAGCAAGCTTCACCTGTACGACTGTCTTCGTGCAAACAAGAGCCTTATGGCGTGGGGCGTTGAGGGGCGCGTTCCGTTTTTGGACAAGGATTTTATTGACGTTGCAATGGGCTTGAACCCGAGCGACAAGATGAATATCCCAATGGTGGTTTCGACAGGCTCAACCACCGAAAAAAAACAGCGTATAGAAAAATGGATTTTGCGCAAGGCGTTCGAGGATTTGCTTCCGGAAAGCATCTGCTGGCGGCAGAAGGAGCAGTTTTCTGACGGCGTTGGCTACAGTTGGATAGACACCCTCAAAAAAATCACCGAGGAGAAAGTAAGCGACGCGGAATTTGCCCGCCGCGAGAACCGCTTCCCGGTTAATCCGCCAAAAACCAAGGAAGAATACTACTACCGCGAAATCTACAGCCGCCTTTTCCCAAGCGATAGCGCTGCCCGCTGTGTTCCGCACGAAGCCGGAGTCGCATGCTCAACGGCAAAAGCCCTGGAATGGGATGCCGCCTGGAAAAATGCCGATGAGCCAAGTGGACGGGCAATATCAGGAGTTCATAATGACGCTTATAAGAACTAAAGCGAGTTTTGCAAAATCAAAACTCGGTAGTGAGCGCAAGCGAACGTAGAGTGCATAACGACGAGTAAGAAGCAATGGCAGCACATAATTCCGTATTCTGCCATTGCTTGTCTTAGAGGAAAATTTTTGACAGGTACACTTTCTCCACTTTTCCTCTTAAAAAAGATAAAAATCATCATTAAATTCCTTTGAAAAATGACAAGAATTACCCTTAAATTCCTTTGAAAAATGACAAAAATATATTACAATTAACCCATGCTTGAAAGAAGAATTTGGAAAGAATTGATTGAATGGAAAAACAGGACTCATCATCCGCTTGTAATCCGTGGACTCCGCCAGATTGGAAAAACTTATATTGTCAAGCAATTCGGAAAAGAATTTTATGAAAGCTGCATTTATCTGGATTTAAGGGAAAATACCGCTGTTCATAAAGCCTTTGAGGGCGATTTTGATGTTAATCAGATGGTTCTTTCAATTACGGCTGTGGAAAAGCAGGCTCGTTTTATTCCAAAGAACACGCTTCTTATTCTGGATGAAATTCAGGACTGTGCCAATGCAAGAAGCTCGCTGAAATATTGGGATATTGACGGCAGGTTTGATGTAATCTGTACGGGCAGTTTCCTCGGGGTAAAAGGCTTCCGCGCTCCTTATCCGCGTGGTATTCCTGTTGGCTATGAGGAGCAGATGATAATGCATCCTCTGACTTTCAGGGAGTTTCTTATAAACACAGGCATGGATGAAAAGGTTTTTGAATATGTGCAGAAATCCATCAATGAAAAAAGCATGATAGAACAGACCGTGCACGAAAGCATGAGAAAACTTTATCTTCAATACCTGATTGTGGGTGGAATGCCGGAAGCAGTGAACTGTTTTTTTGCCACGCATGACTTGAATCAGGTTCGCGAAATTCAACGGCAGATTTTAAACTCAATAAAAGATGATTTTGGACGCTATAAGGATTCAGATGGGAAGGACAAAATAAATGAAACTCTGAAGCTCCGTGCCGAAGCCTGCTTGAACTCCCTTCCTGCCCAGCTTTCAAAAGAATACAAAAAATTTCAGTACAGCCTTGTTGATGTAAAAGGTCATTCACCGGAAAAAGCGGACGGACTTCAATATTTGGAGGATGTAGGACTTGTCGTAAGGTCATTTAACACAAGACAGATTTATTATCCACTTGAAGCGGAAAAAATATCAAGGGAATTTAAGGTTTTCTTTTCTGACACAGGATTGTTGGTTTCCCAATTAGGTGATGATGTTCCTGCAAAAATTCTGGACGGTGATTTGGGAGCATATAAAGGTGCGATTGCAGAAAATATGGTAGCCGCAGCTTTTGAAAAGGAAGGAAGACAGCTTTATTATTTTCATGCCCCAAGCGGCTCGCCAGAACTTGACTTTCTTTTTGAAGAAAATGGGGAAGCTGTCATTGTTGAATGTAAGGCTTCCAATAACCGTGCAACCAGCATGAAATTTGTCATTGCCAATGCAAAAAAATACGGAGCGCACCCTGCCATAAAAATTGCCGATGCAAATATCGGCGGTGGAGAAGGCTTTACAACTTATCCTCTTTATTATCTGGGATTTTTACCGCAAAAACCTAAGTCAAACATTATTGAGGCCGTAGATGTAAAAAATATAAAAGTGCCAGAATTTTAGCCAAGCCTAAGTCCAGCCGCACTTCCGTTCCGGCATCTAGCCTGCTGCTGATTGTGAGCGTTCCGCCTAAAAGCTTTGCCCGCATTTCCATGCCGGTCATGCCAAAATGGAGCGGGGTCTGGTGGCTTGAGCTTACGCTGTGGGTGGCAGTGTGGGCGGAGGTGGTGGCAGTACGCACGCGGAAATCTGCCTTTTGCACAGGCACAGTAAAACCTTTTCCGTCGTCAAAATCATTATGGCAAGCTTTTGCTGTCCGCCGGAATCCCCAGTTTTTGCATCGGGCAAATTGCCTGTAGTGGCAGTCTTTCGGATAATCACGCTTGTTTCGGTGCAGCCTGAATGAACGCGTGAATTGTTCAGCGCTTCCTGAATTATGCGCAGGATATGGTGCTTTTCTTCTATATTAAATGCTTCAATGGACGCGTCTGGGGCAATAAAAACTTTGCAGGGAATTCCGCTCTGTTCCTGGAACGCCTCGCACGTGTCCTTTATTACATTTTTGAACGGTGCGTTTTCGAGCGGTGGAAGCACAAGGTTCTGGATTATGCTTCTAAGCTCCTTTTGGTTCTGCTTTTCCGCCTCTATGATTTTTTGCAGCTTTGCGCACAGGATTTTGTCAGAAGTTTTTTCTGCAAGCTCTAGAGCCTCTTTTTGCATCAGAATCAGCGCCTTGATGTTCTGCGAAACGCTGTCGTGAAGCTCTCCGCTTATCCGGCTACGCTCCTCTTCCTGCGTCTGGATTGTCTCGGTCAAAAACGTGCGGTTTTCCTTTAGGTTCCTGCGCGACTTGATGTTTTTTATAAGCACCACCAGAACCGCAATAAAGCACACAAAGCTGAACACAATCAGCGTAAGAAAGAATGACGAATAAAGACTTATTGCGGAAAGAAGTGTGTCAAGCTCAGCATCGTTCATTCTTTGCCTCCTTGTACCATGCGCTCAAATTTTTCTGCAAGGCGGTAAATGCCAAAGCCTGCGAATGTTGAAATCAGGCGGTCAAGAATCGTAATGGGGATTCGGGGCAGAAGGTAGGAAAGGAACGCATTGAACTTCATCTTTTGGAATGCGAGCGCAAAATAGTCCACGGCGGAAAAATCGGAATGAGTTTTGAAAAGCGGACGAACAAAGGCATCGAGCGCGCTTGCGGCAAAGCTTGAAATGAATGCGGAAAGAAACGCGATAATCAAAAGGTAAAGCAGTGTTACGCTTTTTGAAAAATAAAACTCCTTTTTGTTGCGCGAAAAAGCCCACGTTACAATCACGATGAAAATGCCGCAAAGTGCATACAAAAAATCATAATAAAAAATGCCGCCGCTAGCCGTTCCAGTTCCGCCTGCAAGAAGCGAACGCAGCACTGTCATAATGGGATTGTATGTTGCTGCCACAACAAGTCCCGGCACAAGTCCGCAATAAAAGGTGATTGCCACGGTGAACACGGTATCTAAGAAAATTGACGGCATAATGGCTCCGCTCAGCAATGAAAGCGTGATGTTCAGTATTATGCAAAGCAGCGCGGTTTTGAAAAAGCGTTTCATAATGTTTCCGTCCGTTATATCCGTCCCATTTTTTCAAGGAACTGCGTTTTGTTCTGCACGCCGGCTTTGTCGTACAAAATGGTAAGGTAGTTCACAACAGTTTTTTCGCTGATGTTAAGGGCGGCGGCAACCTGCGCGTTTGTGTTGTAAAGCGTAATGGCATCCGCAACGGATTTTTCTTTTGCGGTAAAGGTCTGGGCAATGTCGCGCACCTCAATAAAATCCGTAACAAGCTCCGCCTGAATGTAAGTTCCGCCGTTTGAAACAGATGTGATTGCCGCAAGCAGAATAGTCTCATCGGCAGTTTTTGACACAAATCCCTTTGCACCGATTTCCGCACTCATCGCGCGTTCAACATAACCGCCGGAGTCGTGGCTGGAAAAAGCAATGCAGGGAATGCCAAACGCGGTAAAACTGCGGATAATCTCAAAGCCCTGGTTTTCTTCATGCACGGAAGGAAGCCCCGGTGGAACGGACGGCTTAAACGAAATATCCACGATAGCAACAAAATCTGAAGGATTCAGCCCTTGGGCGGGGTTATCTATACGGTTGTACTCCCTCCCGTTAAAATTAGAGCCAAAACGTTCCTCCAGCGCAGAGCACTCTTCAAAGGTGCGTGCAATAAGCGGCACCTCAAAATGCGAATGAGTTTCTATCCAGTTTTTGATTCCCTTCAGCACAAGCGGATGGTCGTCTACAAGAATTATGTTCTGGCGCATAAGACATTATAGCACAAAGGACACTAAATTTAACCATCAAAAGATAAAGTAAGCAAAATCTTTACTATTTGGGGATATAACCTGAATTTCGATTTTTCATTCAGCAATGCCGATTAAAGCTTTAAGCAATCAATCAGCATTACTGAAATTTTTTGGAATTTTTGAGGGAATTTATTCTACAGTGCGCGCTACTCTGAAACCAATCGTATTGTCTTTCTTTGTATCTATGCGAGAATCTTCCGCATTTACAGATGAGTATGTGCCACCCCATGATTCACCTGCGACTTCATAATATGATTTTTCCAGGCTGATTTTTGAATAAGTATCGGCTGCACCTCTTTTCCATTCTCCGCCTGCAACATACGCGCTCATATAAATGCTGCCGGAACTGTAATCTGCGCCTATGTCGAAAAACAATGTGTTCGTCCATTCTTTTACGTTGCCGCTCATATCATACAGACCAAGGGAATTCTTTTTCTTCTTTGCTACAGGCTTTGTTCCGTACGCAGGTGAGAATTCATTCAAATCATTAATTTCCTTCATCCAGCCGCATTCTTCATTGAACCAGCCAACTTCGCTTGCGGTGTCGCTTCCGGCATAGTCCATGTCCCAGTCATAGCCATCAGGTTTTCCGCCACGAGCTGCATACACCCATTCGTAAGCCGTTGGAAGCCTGAAACCGTTCTTGCTTTCATCAATGCGTAATTTTGCATATATTGGAACTTCTTTTGAGGCTGCGTTCTTGATGCTTTCTTCTGATAAATTGCCCTTAAGCCCATTTACCGTGGATTCCACTGTAGTATTGTTGTCCCAGGTGTTTGCTCCGGTTTGGATAGCGTTCAGTTTTTTCTCATCGCGCAATACCGCTCCGTCAAGGTAATATACTGGCTCAAAGCCTGCCTTCTCAGAAAGTGCGTTGCACCATACAATTGCAGTTTCCCAAGAGATGCTTGTTACAGGATGATTCTTATTCTTGTCAGGCACAGTTCCTTCTGTTTCTTCCATGCCTTCTTTTCCTGAATTTATAAAACGATAGCGATTGTCGCCGCGTTTTTCATCAGTAGCCCATTTCAGCACTTCGTACCAGGTTTCATACGTTGTTTCTGTTGTAGCAATCTGAAAATTCTTTACAGAAACTGTATGGCTCTTGTCATCCGACCTCTTTTTCCAACCACGGATGTCGCATTTCCAGCCATAGACAGGAGCTTCAAATTCCCCGCCAGAAACACTTATTGTATCAAGCCCGGTCGCATACTTTGCGTTCTTTGATGATTTTGTAGCCGCCGATGCTTTTTCCTTCTGACCGCTTGCGCCGTTCTTTTTACCGCACGAAACCGTTCCTATAAGCGACAGGCATACAAAAATTGCCATCAAATATTTTGTCTTTTTCATTAAGAAATCCTCCTGAGTTTACCGTCCTCCGACATAATTTTTTATATTTATTATTTTCTATTGCAAAATATGTTCTGTATAGGGAGCTGACTCCCAGAAAACACCGGGAGTAGAGGAGAATTTTTTGAGATTTTTTATCATCATTTATAAAAACTTGGCAAAATCGCTGAATAATCATAAAACCACTTTGGATTTTTGCCGTAAGCGGTACTTTTCCAAAGTAGGGCGTAATGGAGATTGACTTTGTGGCGAACCTTGCTAGCAATCACTTTTACATACAGCATTCCCGACTCAAAAAAATGCAACAGAAAAAGAAATAGACCACAAAGCATATGAATTTTACAGTCTGACACAAAAGGAAATTGGATTTATTGAGCAGAAATAAAGCTTACAACCTATACAATAAATTAAAAATCTTATAGTATAAGTTGATGTTGATAAAAGAGCTTGCAGAACAGACTAATGGTTATTTCACTTCTAAAACTGCCAGAGAAAACGGTATTTCTCGCTGGCAAATACAGGAATTGCTGAAAAATGGCGAAATACAAAAAGTTCGTTATGGCCTATATGCTTTAAAAGATGTAATTCCAGATGAGCTTTTTATAACACAGATGCTTTGCCCAAAAGCGATATTTTCTCATGAAACAGCTCTTTTTTTGACCGGATATTCAGACCAAGTTCCTTTTGTCTATACGCTTTCTGTGCCTCATGGATATGTTTCAAAAACGCTTTCTAAAAACTATGATGTTAAGCACGTTGCAAAAGAAACTTTTGAGAAAGGAATTATTATTGCAAAATCCGAATTAGGGAATAATTTGAAGGTTTACAATATCGAACGGACTTTATGCGAGCTTTTGCATAAGCCTTCGGAACTAAACAAAGAGCGTTTTGTTCCTGCCTTACAAGCATATATGAAATCAAAAGAAAAAGATGTCCTGCTCCTAATGGAATTTGCCAAGATGTTTTGTGTAGAAAAAAGAATTTTACCATATCTGGAGGCTATTCAATAAAATGATAACCGACAACGCAATGCAATTAAGATGATTTTTCGTTTCGGTTAGATAGAGTTGCTCCGATTCGAGAAGACGATGAATACCAGGGTTTTAGGGCTTTTTTGATTGTTGATTACGAAAAGATTCACAACACTTTGACAATTGACATTACAACAGGCGATAGCATTTTTCCGCCTGCAAAAGAACATTCGTTTTCAAAGATTTTTGATGATGAGCACTTTTTACTTTTTTCTTATCCGCTTGAAACCGTACTTGCAGAAAAACTGGAAACAATCCTCTCTAGGAATATAACGACAACACGACCGCGTGATTTTTATGATGTGTATGCTTTGAGTGCGAAAACGATAAATTTTGAAAGTTTAAAAACTGCCCTTGAACTAACTTGTAAGCACAGAAAAAGTGAAATTGCTTTAACAAAAATCTCAAAAATTATTTCTGCAATGAAAGAATCGAAAAACTTATCTGCTCAATGGAAATCATACACTAAAAAAATGCCCTACGCTTCTGAGATTTCATTTGAGCAAACGTTAGAAAAGATTGAAAATCTGTTAGAAAAAATTGGATTAGTGAATTAAAAATTCAGACCGTTTCTAAAGACCAATGATTCATTTAAGAAAATACTGCTCGTTGAAAAAACGGCAAAGCCCCGCTACGATGAAAACGGCATTTTGATTATGGGAGAAAAGGAATTTCTGCTGGACAAAAATTCGCTGGAGTAACGACGCAAGCTTCTGTCCACCAGCTTTGCAACAGATGTGTTTTTATGTATCGGTTAATTTAGCATTCTTCTTTTCCAAACAGGATTCTGTAATTCGTTTTCGATGTAGCTTTTGATTTCAAGCAAATCTTCTGCCGCCTATGGAGAAACCATTACCTCAAACATCAAAGCCCTGCCATTGTGCGAACATCTTTTGCGCTAAGCCAGCCTTTGGCTTTTGCAGAATCTTCCCCTTTCTTAAGCTCGAAGAATAAAGCATTTGTAGCTGAAAGCCTTTCGTAGTCTTTTATTGTTATGACTGCATAACAGCCTCTTCCGTTCTTGGTAAGAAAAACGGGAGACTCGTCCGCTACATCCTGCAAAACTTCATTATAATTTCTTAAGTCGGAAACAGGTTTTATTGCAATCATAAATGCCTAATAAAAATTCGTAAAATATTACGAATTTTTATTAGGTGTTTTACAGCAGATGTCAACTAATGTTCTTGGCAATCCGCTGTAAAAACTATATCAACGAAATAACCTTTTGCCTTACAAACTGATTATCTGCATTTGTAGGGGCGGTTTTGGGAACTTTATAAATGACATTTGCGTTGTCCAGCCAAGAAGAGCCTATGTTCACGAATTTTTTATTGTATGCCGTTATAAAAACATCACAGCTTGCAAACTGCTGTATGCAGGAATCCACATGATATTTTATGTCGCCCATTGAATTTATTGCGATATGCTTGCCGTTTAACTGTAAAACAGCAGTGAAGTCGTTTTTATTGGCACCTGCTTGCTGTTTTGGAATTTTCTTATTATTTACGAGTGCATCAAAGATTTCATTTATTACTGTTGTCTTACCAACATTACTGTCACCATATATTACGATAATTTTATCCATATTTCTTTTCTCCTGTTATGAGGTTCCCCACAGGCTTGCAGACAACTGCAAAGCTGTAAGGAATATTGTAATTTTTGTTAACTGTGTTTTAGTCTCTTTATTTACTCCGCAGAGCGAACAAGTCTTAGACCTATGCCATAAGAGCGGTAATATGTATAGTTATTACCGCGGCGAGCCACAGATTCAGAAGATCCGCTACCACGGAATATACGGTATTCACCTGTCGAAGAACCAAGCGGGTCAGTTTCTGCGTTGGTTGGATAATCTCCTTTCCAATCATAGCACCATTCGCTTACATTTCCAACCATATCATAAAGTCCGTAGCTGTTAGGCAACCTGTTCTTTGCTTCGAGAAGTTTATAACTTGAGTTATCATACCATACATATCTTTCAACTTCGTCTGCGTTAGTTCCATCATAGCCGGCAAATACATGGGCATCCGTGTTTGAGCTGTCGCCATAGCCGTTCCAGTTTGCGTTGTCCTTGTAACTACCGAGCGCGGCATATTCCCACTCTGCTTCCGTCGGTAGCCTGTACCCGTTTGCGGTCGTGTCAAATTGGATTCCTCCGTCTGTGTTCTCTTCTCCTGTGTAGTCAAGTTTGGTGCTGGCTACTTTTGCGTTGTAGTAATACTTTCCGTCGTCGGTCTTTACAATATTTGTGCCTTCTATGCTCGCCCAGTCAGCTGGATCTGTCTTTTTTACGCTTTCTTCGTTTTCGGTAACGGTTATGTAATACACAGGAGTAAGATTTTTTGCCTTGCTCAAAAGGTTGCAGTATATTACCGCCTCGTACCAGTTAACATAATAAACTGGGTAGTTTTCGCCCTTTCCATATTTGTCTTTTGGCATGTATGATGTTTCACTTGCTTCCGCTCCGTAGTAGGACATATACTTTTCCCATTCGCCCTGCGTTACCTCGTGCTCGCACATGTAAAAGTCTTTTGTAAGGGTAATTGTATAAGTATTACTTGAGTTTGCAGTTTCCGACTTCGTTGCAGTAGAGCGTTTAAAACTTCCTTTCGGAATTTTTATAAAGCCATCTGTGCTATCTACATTCGTTGAACTAAAAGCAACTGTACCAGTAGTGTCTTCTGCCGGAAATTTAAAAGGAATGTCAATTGCAGAAATAAAATAGCCTTGCGGTGTTTTTTGAAGAATTTTTGAAACATCAACGGTTGTGTCATAAAGTCCTGTAAGGCTTTCTGTAACACCGCCTGTAACAGCAATTGTAACAAGGTTTCTGTCGTAGTAGACATTTACAGCATAAGTACCGTCTGCCTGTTGGCTTTCTACCAAGCCTTTTGCTTTAAAGCCGTAAAATGTTTTTGCAATGCGAGAAAGCTTTGTTCCAGCAACTACACTCTGAGCCGTTTCGATAGAAAGTCTTTTACCTTCGTCATCTGTTTTCTGAGTTCCGTCCTCGTTTTCCTCATAATAAACCCTTGAATAGCCAATGCCATTCGTTGACTGCTTGTAGTGGTACACGCTAACAGCATCGTGGCTTGTCATGTCGGAGGGGACTTCGACAGGCACCTCTACAGGTACTTCTTTTTCAACTTCCTTCTCAACCTCGACTTCCTTGGTAACGGTCACCATTTTTTCTGTAATAGAAACCGCGCCAACGGAAACAGGGCTGTTTTCTATACCATCCTTTACGGCTATTGCTTTAAAGAGCGTGTCTTCTGTTACGGTAATGGCAACCGTATACTTGGTGCTTTGCACTGTGGGTGCCGCTCCGCCCTCGCTTGCCGTTGCGGTAAACGTAGGGGCTGCGGCATATGTTTTGTCCAAGTATTCCGTCTCGGTATCTGACTTGCACGAAGCAAAACAGAATGCCAGTGCCGCTGCAAGCGCAAAGACGGCAAGTTTAAATTTTACTTTCATAATCATTTTTCCCTTTGAAAACTTTGCGTTTTATCGGTCAAGCCTAAAGACTGCCGACATCTATTTTCAATTTATTTTACGCCGCAAAAATCATTCTGTATTGGGAGTTAACTCCCAGAAAACACCGGGACCAGAGGAGAATTTTTGAGATTTTTATTCGTACCGAGGGTTTAATAGCTTCGCTGCTACAAGTAGTCCCTTTGGGGTTGCAAGCAGTACCCCACTGCGTGCGGAGAGGCCGTCGTACTCCGTTCATTTCTTCTTTGATAAATCTGCTTTATCGTAGTATAATCTTTTCATTCACTAAACAAATAAAGAATGGAGTAAGGTGTGAAAAATACAGTCCTTAAGCAAATTCTTTTACCAGTTGTGATTATCCTTGTGCTTCTTACTTCCCTTATTGTTGGAACTGTAGTAAAAGTATTCAGCTCTTCATATCAAGTAGAAATTAATCAGAGGAACATGAACACTGCTTCGTACATTGCGGAGGCGGTAGGGCTTTTTTTGGACGGCGCTTATAATGTGAGCGATGAATTTACGCGGAATCCCGACGTAATGAGCATGGAGACTGCCCGCCAGTCGCCGGTGCTTGCTTCGGTTGTGGACCGAAATCCGTATCTTGAGCTTATTTATATTCAGGACATGCAGGGCGTGCAGACGGGGCGTTCTTCCGGCACGCTTGGAAACCGCCGCGACCGCTGGTGGTTCAAGCAGATGATTGCGAATCCACAGCCGTTCATCTCAAAATCATATTATTCTGTTGCAACCAATATGCCGTGCGCCTCAATTTTTCTTCCGCAGAAGGATGAGGACGGCGACCTTGTTGGAATTACCGGCGTTGACCTAAAGCTGGACTATATTCTGGGGCTTGTGGACAAATATACGGATTCGCAAAGCTCCCGCTATTCCTTCATCATTGACGGCGAAGGCGTTGTGGTGGCTCATCCAGACCGCCGTTTTATTGAGGAGCTTTACAACTACAAGACGATGACGCATACCGTTTCTGACAAAGATGCGAACGGAACTGTAAAAAAGGATTCTGCGGGACAGGTGCTTACGCGCGAGGAACGCTTTGACGAGGACAAGGCGTTCATGGGCGTTATAAATGCCTTGCTTTCCGGTCGTTCCGGCACGGCGCAGGCGGTGATTGACGGCGAGGATTCTTTTATTGCATATACTCCTGTTTATCTTAAGGGAAAGTCGGACTCGTGGGGCGTAATCACGGTGCAGCACAAGACGGATGCCTTTGCATTGCGAAACCGAATTCTTGTTGATACGGAAATCATTGGAATTGCGGCGCTGCTTGCGGCAATCTGCGTGATGATTCTTATCGTACGCTCAATTACAAATCCTATCCGTGGCATGGTTCCGGCAATTCATCAGCTTTCGGAAGGAAATTTTACGGAAAAAATTGACTCTGGCAAGGCAAGCGCAGAAATAAATGACGTTATGGAAAGCCTTTCTACGTTCTCCGAGACGATGAAGGAAAGCATTATCACCATGAAGCAGTCAAAGGAATCGCTTTTTAGGGCAGGGCAGGAACTTAAGACTGGCACTGACGACACGGCAAGCGCCATTCATCAGATTCTTGAGAACATTCAGAGCATGGACGTAAACCTACAGCATCAGAATACGAGCGTTTCGCAGACGGCGCAGAGCGTAAAGCAAATTCTGGAAAGCATTAATTCGCTTGAACGCCTTATTGAACGGCAAGCCTCTCTTGCACAGCAAGCTTCCGGGGCGGTAGAAAAAATGATTAGCAATATTACGGAAGTAAACGGTTCCGTAGATAAAATGGCAAGGTCGTTCGGTGAGCTTTCAAAAAATGCCGAGACGGGAGCCGCAACACAGACGGCACTTCAGAATCAGATTACGGAAATTGAAACGCAGTCGCAGCTTTTGAACGAGGCGAACAGCGTTATTGCGAACATAGCAAGCCAGACGAACCTGCTTGCAATGAACGCCGCAATTGAGGCAGCTCATGCGGGCGAAGCAGGGCAGGGCTTTGCCGTTGTTGCCGACGAAATCCGTAAGCTTTCGGAAACGTCTTCCGCTCAGTCAAAGACAATCGGCGAGCAGCTGAAGCGCATTCAGGAAACGATAAACACTGTCGTTATCTCAACGCAGAAGGGCGTGCAGGATTATGCGCACCTTTCCAGCGAAATCAACGACACGGACGCTCTCGTTCAGCAGATAAAGAGCGCGATGACAGCGCAGCAGACCGGCTCCGCACAGATTACGAACGCCCTTCATGACATGAACGAAAGCGCGCGGCAGGTTCAGAAGGCTTCGCAGGAAATGACGTCGGGCAGCCGAACGATTATGGACGAGATGACCGTATTGCAGGAAGAAACCGGCGCAATGGGGCAGAGCATGAGAGACATGACCAAAAGCGCGGAAAAAATCAACCAGACTGGAGGAACGCTTTCAAAAATCTCTGCACTCATGGAAGATTCGATTGAAAAAATCGGTCAGCAGGTTGACCAGTTTGAGGTGTAGGGCAAAAATTGCCGCCACTTAAAAAAGCGCAAACGCGACGCACATAACAAAGGGCTGTCTGAAACAAATCATTCAGACAGCCCTTTGTTTTTTTATGAGGATTGTTTTTAAAGATAACTTAATTTCTAAAACTGTGAATAGGAGCCGGGATTCTTCCACCGCGGTTGATGAAGTCCGCGCAGCCAAACTTGTTCACCGGAAGAACCGGGCAGCCACCAAGCAAGCCGCCGAATTCAACCCATTCGCCGGCTTTTTTGCCGGGCGCTGGAATAAGGCGTACGGCGGTGGTCTTGTTGTTCACCATGCCAATTGCAAATTCGTCTGCCATGATTCCGCTGATTGTTGTTGCCGGAGTGTCGCCCGGAATGGCAATCATGTCCAGACCAACGGAGCAAACCGTAGTCATTGCCTCAAGTTTTTCAAGCGTGATGGAACCTTGTTTTACGGCGTTTATCATTCCTTCGTCCTCGCTTACCGGAATGAACGCGCCAGAAAGTCCGCCAACGTTTGTACTGGCCATTACGCCGCCTTTTTTTACCATATCCGTAAGCATTGCAAGTGCCGCCGTCGTTCCTGGAGCACCGCAGCCTTCAAGACCGATTTCTTCAAGAATGCGGGCAACGCTGTCTCCAACCGCAGGAGTAGGCGCAAGCGAAAGGTCAAGGATTCCAAAGTTTGTGTTAAGGCGTTTTGCCGCTTCGCTGCCCACAAGCTGCCCCATGCGCGTGATTTTAAACGCCATCTTTTTGATTCCGTCCGCAAGAACGTTTATCGGCTGTCCTTTGTATTCCCGTGCTGCCGCAAGGATTACGCCAGGTCCAGAGACACCAACATTGATTACGCTGTCGCCTTCTCCCGGTCCATGGAACGCACCCGCCATGAACGGATTGTCTTCCGGTGCATTGCAGAATACAACCAGCTTTGCGCAGCCGCTTACCGGAAGGTTCTTGCTTGCTTCGGCGGTGTTTTTTATCGTTTCGCCCATCAGCTTTACGGCATCCATGTTGATTCCGGTTTTTGTGGAGCCAACGTTTACGCTTGAGCATACAAAGTCCGTGGAAGCCAGCGCTTCCGGAATCGATTCAATGAGAATTTTGTCTGCGGGCGTGATTCCCTTCTGAACTAGGGCAGAAAATCCACCCAAAAAGTCTATTCCAAGTTCCTTGGCACAGCGGTCAAGGGTTTTGCAGTAGTCAACGTAGCTTTTTGCGTTGCTTGCACCGGCTACAAGGGCAATTGGCGTAACGGAAATTCGCTTGTTGATGATTGGAACGCCGAATTCCTTTTCGATGTCCTGACCCACCTTTACAAGGTTTCCTGCTTTTTTCATGATTTTGTCATAGATTTTGTCGCATGAGCGTTTTGCGTCGCTGTCCGCGCAATCCAAAAGCGAGATACCCATGGTAACGCAGCGGATATCTAGCTTCTGCTTCATAAACATACTGACCGTCTCTTGAATTTCTACCGGTGAAAATAACATACTTCGTCCTCTTTATGCTCAATAGTATACAAAAAATGCGCATTTTACAACACGACGCGCGCTTTGGTCGTGGCGCTATTTTTTCCAGTACGCGGGCAAGAAGAAAATAATCATTGTGTACAGCTCAAGGCGGCCGGCAAGCATGGCAAAGCAGTACCACCATTTTACAAAGTCAGGAAGAAAACTGTAATTGAACGAGGGCGCGAGCTTACCGAATGCAGGACCAATGTTTCCGACCATAGAAAGCGCCCCGGTGAACGCTGACCACATGTCAAGGCGGCCAATGCAGCCAACGAAGGTTGTGATGAGTACAATGAACAGATAGACCACGATGAACGCCGCCACGTTGAACACAACATCCTTTCGTCCGGGGTTGTTGTTCAGCCGAATTGAAAACACTCCGTGCGGGTGCAGCATTTTTTTTGTCTCGTTGTTGACCTGTTTGAACAAGATGACCCAGCGGACTACTTTTATTCCGCCGGACGTTGAGCCTGAGCTGCCGCCAATAAAGAACAGCGCAAAAATGAACAGCTGTGCTGTTGACGGCCACAGTGAATAGTCCGCGGTGGCAAAGCCGGTTGTGGTAAAGATTGCCGCAACCTGAAACGTAGCCTGCTGAATCGCCTCGCCAAACGAGCCGTAGATGGGGCGAATAAAAAGCGCTGTTGCCAGCGAGCAGACGGCAAAAATGCCAAGATAAGCCTTTACCTCGGAATTTTCACGGATGTCGCGGAGCTTTCCGGTGAATGCGTAGTAGTACAGGCTGAAGTTTATGCCCGCCAGCACCATGAACACCGTGATTATGACGTTGACCGCCGGCGAGTTAAAGCCGCCCACGCTGGCGTTCAGAGATGAAACCCCGCCGGTTCCCAGCGTGGAAAAGGCGTGCATTACGGCGTCCGCGACGTTCATTCCGCATAAAATCAAAAGCAGGGCTTCCAGCGCGGTCATCACTACGTAGATTATCCACAGAATTTTGGCGGTGGTGGTAATTTTTGCCGTTACCTTGCCTTTTTCAGGACCGGTGGTTTCTGCTTTTATAAGCTGAAAGCCGCCCACGCCCAGCAACGGAAGCAGCGCCACGGTAAGAGCCACGATTCCCATGCCGCCAAGCCAATGCGTTTGGCATCTCCACAGATTTATGCAGGTTGGAAGGGCTTCTGTGTCGTTCAGAATGGTGCAGCCGGTGGTGCTGAAGCCGCTTACGCTTTCAAAGACCGCGTCGGTAAAATGCGTGATGTAGCCGCCCGCGTAAAATGGAATCATGCCAAAAAGACTGGTGAAAATCCACGCGCAGGCAACGACAATAAAAGTTGTTCTGATTTTTAAGTTGATTTTGCGCTTTTTGAATGCCAGCGCTACCACGCCAAACAAAAGCCAGCTTAAAAGCATGGGAACGATGAACGGAAGAAGCGCGTCCTGCTCGCCGCACACCAATGCGGTAATGACAGGAAAAAGCATCGTGGTTCCCACAATGGCGATGAGCGCAGATAAAATCCGAATCAAATCAATAATAAACATAGACGTCCTATTCGCTTACGTTGCCGAACAATTCAAGAATGCGCCGGCTTTCTTCCGCGACGGTAATGAGTACCAGATGGTCGCCGGACGCAAAGATGGTGTTTCCGCCGGCAATTTCATATTCCTGAGCGCCGGAATGCCGGTCAAGCAGAACAAGGTATTTTCCTGGCTCGGCAACATCCTTGAGCGCCTGCCCAAGAACCGTTGAGCCGGCTTTTACCTCGCATTCAATTATCTCAAATTCACCGTTGCTTATGGTGTGAATTTCCTTTACGGCGTTGCCGCGCATATGGCTCATGATTGAGTCTACGATTACGTCGCGCAGCGCAATAGAAACGTCCACGCCAAGCTTTGTGGCAATGTCTGCAAAGGCGGCGCTGTTTACAAGGCTGATTGACTGCTTTACGCCGAGCGACTCAAGGTAGGCGGCAAGCACCATGTTCAGCTCGTGGTTGTGGGTTGCGCAGATTGCAAGGTCAAACGAGGGAATGTTTTCTTCACGCAGAAAGGTTTCGTCGGTGGCATCGCCGCATAGCACCTGCGCGTCCGGAAACCGTTCTGCGGCAAGCTTTGCAAGGTGCGAGTCCGTGTCGATGATTGCAATTTTTTGCGTAAGGCGGCGCTTTGCAATGAGGTTTATGCCGAACGCCTTTTTTGGCTCTATGATTTTGCTTGCGATGAGCGTGCCGATTCTTCCGGCACCGATGATTGCTATTTTGCGCAGGTCTTTTTGCTCGGAGCCGCACAGCTCAAGGATGCGGCTTACGTCTTCCTTGCTGCTGAGAATGCCGAGCGTGCAGCCTGCGGTCATAACAGTTGGACCCGACGGAAGCGAGATTTTGCCGTCTATTTCCACATAGCAGACCAGCATTCGTATTTCGGTAAGGGTGCGTAGCTCCATAAGGCGGCGACCGTCCAAAATGCTGCCCTGGGGCACGGTTATGCGCGAGATTTGCATTGCGGAATTGTCAAAGGTTACGATGTTGCTGACCGCGCCGTTTTCTACGGCATTTACGATTGCCTCGGCGGCTTCTACGTCCGGGTGAATCATGTAGTCAATGCCGTAAAGCGGACGGTGCGAGCCGCTGAACGTATTGGCATGCGTTTTTTTTGCGGTCGCAGTGTTTACGTAGTAGGCGTAGTTTCGTACGCGGGCTATTTTTAGAATGTCCGGGTAAACCGCGTCCACAAGCGAGCAGGTTATCATGTTCACTTCGTCGTTGTCGGTAAGGCATACGAGAGCGTCTGCCTTGGCGATTCCCGCGTCCTCAAGATTTTCCAGATTATTTCCGTCCTGCGTAAGCACGGTGCAGTCAAGCTGGTCGGCAATGTGCCGCGTGATTTCTTCGTCATTGTCTATGAGCGTTACGTTATTTCTTTCGTTTATGAGCAGTTTTGCCAGCTGAACGCCGGTAAAGCCTGCGCCTACAATTACAACCTTCATCAAAAAAAGTGTAGCACAATGTTTTGTTTACTTCAAACGCGGAATAGGAATCAAGAGAAAAGTTCCTTTGCAATTTTTTTACTATAGGGTTAAACTTGTTTCAGAAGGATTTTTATGAAGCGCTGTTTTTATTTTTTTGTGGCAGTTTTTTGCCTTTGTCTTTTTTCTTGTTCTGATTTATTTGAGCCTTCTCAAAAGCCTGCTCTTGTGGTTTCTGTTCCTTCAAGTCTTGAGCGTGCAGGAACGGACGATGCTGCGCGTACTGTTACGCGGTATGCGGTTACCTTGTATTTGCAGGAAAAAGCCGCGGCTGCCGAAAAGAATGACGAAAGCCCTAGCTCCATGGCTGCCATGCAAAAAATTGACGATACTGAACAGCCTGCTGACGCTGCCGAGAACGTGAACAAGGCACAGACGAATGAAAATGGTGGCGTGTATTATGGAAACCCAGGCAGTGCCATTGAGATACGGAACATAAGCGCTGGAACCTATCTTGTTTCTGTTGCGGCACTGAATGCGTCTGACGAGGTTGTAGCCAGCGGCGAAAATACGGCGGTAGTTGAGCGCGAAAAGACCACATCCGTTCTTATTACGCTGGAATGGACTTCTGATTCGGAAGAGGCTGCGGAACAGGCGGAATCTGACGCCGATGAAACAAAAGATTCTGAAAATAATATAGAAGAAAACGATGATTCAGAAGCGGGCAATGACGACCAAGCCGCAGAGGAAAAAACGAAAAGCGATGAGACCGTTTTACCGGGCGGAACGGATGTCGAAGGAAGCGAAAATGCGGACACCTCCGGTGGTAGTACCTCGGGCAATGATGACAACGGTAGCGCTGGCACCGGAACTCCTGACGGCAGTTCTGCAAGCGCCCGGATACAGAACGGCCGCACGTCTTGCACGGTTGTGGAACTGTACGGAATTCTTTCTGGAGAGGCAAGTGCAGCGCATACGTTCACCCAGCAAAACCCGCTTACTGTAGTCATTACAGATTTGACGCCCGATGTTTCCGCGTTGAATTCCGCCCTTGTGAATGCGAGCGACGTGTTCGTAGCGCTTGACCTTTCGGCCTGCACTGGAATTTCGGAGCTTGGAACGGAAGCTTCAACTAATGCGACGACGGACGCGTTCCAAAAATGCGTGAATTTATGCGAAATTATTTTGCCACAAACGATGGCAACCATTCATAAATATTCGTTTTATAAGTGCGAGGCGCTTTCGCAGGTGAATTTGCCAGAAAACGTTTCCATTATAGAAAACTGCGCGTTCGCATATTGTTCGTCATTAAAAACTATTGAGCTTCCCCGCAACATAACGCAGCTTGCAGAGTTTCTTTTTTGGAATTCTGCCCTTGAGGAAATTACTATTTCTGCCGGAGTTAATACGTTCGGAAGATATGTATTCAGGGACTGTGCTTCGCTTAAGACGGTGATTTTTGAGGAAGGCAACCGCTTGCTTTCTGTTCTGGAGGGCGCATTTGAATCTTGCGTGCAGCTGAGGCGATTACGCTTCCTGATTCCGTAAGGGAGCTTGGCAATGCCGCTTTTACAAACTGTTCCGCGCTTACAGAAATAACGATTCCAAGCGGAATAGAAACGATTGGCGTAAGCGCATTCTACGGCTGTTCTTTGCTTGAAACGGTCACTTTTGCTTCTGATGACACAGGAGCAGATTCTTCTTGGCTTTTGTATGCGTATGACAGCGAAAGCGGAACACTATCTGAAACTCCAGAGGATGCGACGCTCCTTTCCAGCCAGATAACGGCGGCTATTCTTAAGGGTAATGGTTCAACATACAAATATGTGCGCCAGCACTAGGATTCCGTAAAAACAGGTTTTGCGCAGGCATTGCAAGCTTTGTCATTGTAAAAAGTCGGTCATCTCATTAAACTGTTCCTATTATGGAATCTACTAAACGCACTGTTACTTGCGGCGATTTGCGTGCCGCTGATGTTGGTAAGAAAGTTGTATTGAATGGTTGGGTAAGCCGCACCCGCGATTTGGGCGGCCTTGTTTTTATTCGTCTGCGCGACCGCTACGGAATCACTCAGGTTATGGTTGGCGACAAGGCATCTGAAAAAGTTAAGCAGATTGCAAGCTCGCTTAAGAGCGAATATTGTATTGCCGTTGAAGGCCTTGTTGCCGCTCGTGCCGAAAAGGACATTAACCGCGATATGGCTACTGGCGAGATTGAGGTAGAAGCCAACGACATTGAGATTTTTACTACATCGCAGGAACTTCCGTTCAGTATTGAAGAAGTGCGCCAGAAGGACGGAACGATTGTTCTTCCTAACGAAGATTTGCGCTTGAAGTACCGCTATCTGGATTTGCGCCGTGACCCGATGCAGCAGAACATTATTTTGCGAAGCCAGGTTACTTTTGCAACCCGGGAATATTTGACTAGCAAGGGATTTTTGGAAATAGAGACTCCGACTTTCATAAAAAGCACTCCTGAGGGAGCGCGGGACTATTTGGTTCCTAGCCGTGTTCATCCTGGAAAATTCTATTCTTTGCCACAGAGTCCGCAGCTTTACAAGCAGCTTTTGATGGTTTCTGGATTTGATAAATACTTTCAGATTGCTAGATGCTACCGCGATGAGGATGCCCGTGGAGACCGTCAGCCGGAATTCACTCAGATAGATATGGAAATGTCTTTTACAAACCGCGAGGAAGTTCTTTCTACGACAGAAGGAATGATGCAGTACATCTTCAAAAAGACATTGAATTATGATTTGCCAGCTAAGTTTGACCGAATCGCATGGGAAGACGCTTTTGACCTTTACGGAAGCGACAAGCCGGACTTGCGTTTTGATATGAAGATGCAGGATGCCGCTTTCATGGCTGATTTGGCAGACTTTAATGCATTCAAGGCAGGAGCTGCTAACGCCGGTCGCGATGTTCAGCGCCATAAGAGAAGTGGACTTAAGGCACTCGTTGTAAAAAATGTTGCCGACAAGTATAGCCGCAAGAACATTGAAGCACTTGAAGCCGTTGCAAAGACATACAAGGCAAAGGGCTTGGCTTGGATGAAGGTGGTTGAAGGAAAGAATGCGGTGGTTGAGCCTGTCGAAACCACTAGCACAGGAACCGGTGGTCTTGCTTTTGAAGGCGGAATCAGTAAGTTCTACGCCGGAAAAGAATCTGAAATCTGCTCTAAACTGGGTGCAGAAAAGAACGATTTGATTTTGTTCGTAAGTGACGAAAACTGGCAGCTTGCTTGTACAGCCCTTGGTGCAGTGCGCAAGCAGCTTGGAAAAGACCTGAACCTTTATAATCCAAAGGATGAATTCCACTTTGCATGGATCATCGACTTCCCTTATTTTGCATGGAACGAAGAAACTCAAGGCTGGGAAACAGAACACCACATGTTCACCCTTCCACAAAAGCAGTACTGGGACACATTGGAAAGCGATCCAGGTGCCGTAAAAGGCGACCTTTACGACTTGGTTCTGAACGGCTACGAACTTGCTTCCGGCTCAATGCGTATCAACGACCCTGCATTGCAGGAACGCATTTTTGAAATCGTAGGCTACAGTCGCGAGCGCGCAGAAAAAGCATTCGGCTTCTTGGTACAGGCCTTCAAGTTCGGCGCCCCACCGCACGGAGGAATCGCTCCAGGATTAGACCGCCTGATTATGTTGATGAGACATGAAGAGTCTATTCACGAGGTAATTGCATTCCCTAAGAACAATTTGGCAGCATCGCCGATGGACGAGTGCCCGAGTGCGGTTGATGAACAGCAATTAAAAGACCTGCACATCAATTGTTACGATGTAGAGAAGGATTAAGGAAAAAATCGATGGTTGAGCTTGTCGAAATTACTAGATTAAAAAAAAAATCGGTCATTGAGTTTCTCGAAATGACCGAATAGTAAAAGAAGCCAGTCTAACGGTTTGTTGGACTGGCTTTTTTATGGTTTAAGTTTTTAATTATTTCCAGATTTTATCCAAATACATTTGGCAAAGTATCCTGTTTTTTCTTCTTCAAGAAGTAATTTTACATTGTACTTTTCAATGTCTGATAATTTGTCTAAAACGATGTTTATGATTTCTTCAAACATTTCTTTTAATCCTGTGGCTATCAGCGGAGAATAATAGGCATAAAATCCGCAAAAAATATAAAAAAGTGCGGAGAAAAACTTGACAATCTCCGCATAATGCCATAAGTTTGAGATATGGTTAAGTATATTTGGCAGAATAGTTCATGGCCTCACTTTACATGGGAATCACAGAGTCTCATAGAACCGCTTTTGCTTTTGAACACAAATCAAGGAATTCTTGAAGGGCAGATGATTTCTATGGGTTTTGAGGCAAAGTCAGTTTTTACGCTTAACCGCTTTACGCAGGAAATACAAAAGTCTTTTGAAATAGAAGGCGAAAATCTTAGTGATTATTCTTTGCGGTCGTCTGTTGCTCGTCATCTTGGCCTTGAGAATGTGATTCTTGCAAAAGGGGAGCAGCTTGATAAGCCACGCCAAAAGATAGATGGAATCGTTCAGGTTATAACGGATGCCGTGCATAATTGTCACTCTCCGCTTACCTTAAATCGTCTGTTTGAATGGCATACAAAGCTTTTTCCACCAAACGCAAATGGGCTGGGCTATAACGGTCTTTACAATATCAGAACAGGCGAGTTTCGTACCGACGAAGAAGGACCTATGCGTGTTATAAGCGGAAATTCAAAGAATCAGACCGTTCATTTTGAAGCTCCGCCGGCAGAACTTATTCCTCATGAAATGCAGGATTTTATCAACTGGTTTAATCATCGGGATTCTGAAATGCACATGAACAGCGTTCTTAAGAGTGCGGTTAGTCATCTTTATTTTGTAACGCTTCACCCTTTTGAAGATGGAAACGGTCGTCTTGCTCGTGCACTGGCTGATATGGCTTTGTGCCGCGGTGATAATTACGCTCATACCGATGTTCTGGTAGTTTCAGAAAATGCTCCTTCTTATGGTCCCGCTCTCCGCACAGACCACCTTTTTTCAATGAGCGCTCAGCTTTGCAAGGAACGAAAGGATTATTATGCTCAGCTGGAAAAGGCACAAACTCAAGATTCCTTAGACATAACAGATTGGCTTTTGTGGTACATTGGTTGTATGAGTCGTGCGGTTAATTCCGTTCTTCAGGAATTAGAACAAGGGCGCATACGAAAGCAGTTTTGGGAATATGCTGAACAGTTTAAGTTAAACGAGCGGCAGCGAAAGATACTCACTCTTCTTTTGGATGGTTTTGAGGGAAAATTGACTTCAACAAAGTATGCAAAAATCTGCAAGTGCTCACAGGACACTGCAAGCCGCGACATAGAAAAATTGATGCAGGCAAAGATTCTTTTAAAGGGCGAAGCCGGAGGCCGAAGCACGGAGTATGTGTTTGCGAGTGTGTTGAAGAACTAAAATATGTAATGCTCGCTTCCCCCTTCCCATTATTTGAGTATTATAATAGAAGAATATGGAATAGACCTCACTTTTCTTATACATTTGTTTTTTTGTTTTGTTGACTTTTGTACATAATAATGTACAATAAAAATAACGAGGTTCATATGATTTCTGAAATGACAATAACTGAAACAAGAAAACGAATAACATCTCTTGAAAATACAATGGATTATGATGAAACAATCTCTATTACTAATCATGGAAAAGAGGTATTTGCATTACTGCGCTGGGATACATATGAGTGTATCCAAGAAACTTTAGAAATACTTGCAGACAAGCAACTATCTAAAGACCTTGCACTAGGAATTCAACAAATAAATGAAAATAAGATGATAGATTTTGATACATTCAAGGCAGGTCTGGAGTGTACTCAATAAAATTAACCCAAATTGCTTCTGAATTTATTTCAAAATTGGACAGCAAATCTCAGCAGCAAATAATTGAAAAAATCGAAGTTTTAAAAGTAGAACCTCTAAAAGCAGGAAAACCATTAAAAGGAAATTTACAGGATTATCGTTCAATTCGTTCTGTAGGGCAGCGTTATAGAATTATTTATCAGGTAAAAGAAACTGAGGTTGAAGTAATTGTTGTTGCCGTTGGAATTCGTCGTGATGGTGATAAAAAAAAAGATATATATGAACTTATGAAAAAGTTTGTAAAAATTGGTTTACTAAATGATAATGACAAAACTTAATAAGACTTTTTAAACCTGATTTTAATAAATCATCCATGGTGTAATCCTTGTAAAATTATTGCAACAATTGAAAAGAATTAGTGCTCTCTAGCGTTAGGGATTGTAGCACCTGCCGCAGGCAGTCCCGAAGGTTGAGCTTATCGAAACCTGAGGGATGAGCCGCGTTAGACGGCGAAGTGCGAAAAGCCCGACCTGCGAGAACGAACGAAGTGAGTGAACGCAGGAACGCCCTAAAAACGTCTCAAAATCATATCTTCCCCCCTTCTCATTATTTGAGTATTATAATAGAAGAATATGGAACAGACCGCAGAAATCAAGGAATTTGCAAAGACCAACTCCGTGCCGATTATAAAGGATCCAAGCCTGAATTTTATTGTGAGCTACATAAAAGAACACGATGTGCATAAAATTCTGGAGATTGGGAGTGCCATCGGGTATTCGGCGATTAATTTTGCGCGTGCGGGGGACGAGGTTTTTGTTGATACGGTGGAATTTGACATTGAGCGCTATGAGCTTGCCGTTAGGAATATTGGCCAAAGCGGACTTATGGACAGGATTACGATTTATCTTGGAGACGCGGCGCGGTTTGATTTTAAAGACAAGTACGATTTGATTTTTATAGACGGGCCCAAGGCGCAGAACCTTAAGTTTTTTGTTAAGTTTCAGAAAAATCTTGCGGAAGGCGGGGTTATAATTACCGACAACCTTTCGTTCCACGGAATGGTGGAAAATCAGTCGCTCACTCATAATTACAGCACGATTAAGATGGTGCGGAAAATCGCCCGCTATGTTACGTTCCTAAAGGAAAATCCCGAATTCACCACGACTTTTTACGAGATTGGCGACGGCCTTTCTGTAAGCAAAAAAAATCCGCATCCTGACTGGGCTATGTATCTTGCAGAAAGCGACATCGTGGATTTTAATTCGCCGGAAGTTCAGGCAGTCTGCAAGCAGTTTGAGCCGTATAAGGACGATGAAGTTCTTTTGGCAGAAAAGGCGTTTTATTTTGTTCAGAATGAATTTCCGCACACCTCGGATTGTAAGAGAACGGAGCTGGCTGTTTCTGCAAGCGATGTGATAAAAAACGGACACGGGATTTGCATGGCTAAGGCTCATCTGTACGCGGCAATCTTACGCAATTTTGGCATTCCAACTGGATTTTGCTATCAGATTTTGTGCGCAAAGCAAAAAAATCACTTTTACCCCCACGGTTTTAACGCCGTTTATTTTAAGACGCTTGGTAAATGGGTTCGCCTTGATCCCCGCGGAAACAAACCTGGGCAGAACGCCAAGTTTTCCACCGAACAGGAATTTTTAGCCTACCAGCCAGACAACTTTAAGCACGAGGTTGACATTCCGCTTTATTTTACGGCTCCTTACAAAGGTTTGATTGACTGCATGCGAAAATGCAAGGACAAGCCGGAATTCTTTAAGCACCTGAACGACCTGAGCGAGTCTATGCGGGCGTATTATCAGTCGATGTAGGAAGGGGAAAAGTGATGAAAATTCGATTCTGCCTGATTTTTATTATGATAACGGTGTTGACTTCTTGTGATAGTGCTTCAAAGGAAGAACGCATTTACACAGAAATCGATGCTCCTGCAGAAATTGCAGAACACGCTTATAAATTTGCGGAGCTTTATGAGCAGTCAGATACAGAATATTTGTTGGGTGGGCAGGATGCCGTTCGTTCAATTAAAATAGATTGTTCCGGCCTTGTTATAATGTGCTATAAATATGCTCTGGTCGACACAAAATATCAGCTTTTGGTTTCTGACATGACGGCGAATGATATGTTTCAGAAAGCTTCAACACATATTGATAAGGCTGATTTGAAGAAAGGCAATCTGATTTTTATGGGTGAACCTGACAATTCTTCTGTTACACATATCGCCTTGTTTGAAAAACTTGAAGGCGGCAGAATCCATTTTATCGACAGCACACAGAAAGACACTGATGGTGATGGAATAAATGATATAGATGGCGTGACCCACCGAGATTATTCCGAAGACGACACAAGGTTCAAGGCGTTTGGAAGAATGCGGCTGAAGTATTAAAATGAAATATTTCAAATGCGAAGCATAAAAAATATATCTGAACTGTAGAACCGACTGGCAGATTACGCGCTACAAAAACGGCGAAGAAACGGTCATTACGAAGGGGCAGTTCAAGGAATCTCTTAGAGTTGGCTAACAAATTTTAAGTTGACTAACATAAAATTCAGCGTTATATTTTACTTGTATCAGGAAACACGACAGCTGTTTCTTCAGGAGGTAGCTATGTGCAGGACTTCTATTTACGAAGCGCGTAATAATTTTTCCGCTCTTGTAAAGCTTGCCGAGGAAGGCGAGGTGGTTGAGCTTACCCGTTACGACAAGCCTGTGGCGGTGATTATGAGTTATGCGGATTATGGCGAGAACCGAAAGGCTCAGCCATCGTTATTGGACAAGCTTGCTGAACTTAGAAAAGAATATGCGGATGTTTTAGATGACAAAGGATTGGACATCACTCCGTCCAGGGAATGTCCTGATTATTCAAAGGATCCGTGGGCATAGGTTTGAGGAGAAAAAAATGCGAAAAACTTATCTACTTGACACAAATATTGTTTCGGAATTTTCAAAGGAACGCCCGAATCCCCAGGTTGTAAACTTTTACGATGCACGAAAAAATTTATGTGCAATTTCTTCTGTTACGTGGCAAGAACTGACTCGCGGTGTAAAAAGGCTTCCAGAAGGAAAGCGGAAAAGCTATCTTGAAAAATGTATTCAAAATTACGAAGAATGTTTTGAAATCATCCCCTACGACAAATTTGCTGCAGGAATATGCGGAGAAATTCAGGCTCAGGCAGAAAAAGAAGGCAAAACGCTTCCAAACTACGATTCTCAGATTGCGGCTACAGCAATTTCAAACGGAATGATTCTGGTGACCCATAATGTTGCGGATTTTCAGGTGATGAAAGAAAACAACTTTCTGCATGTGGAAGATTGGTTTACAGCATAAAAATATATGAATGCAATCAATAACGGAGAAATAATAGAACAGTACCCAAGGGATTTTCCGTTTCCTAGTTGTCTTATACTTGGAATCTCTGTTAGAAATCAATATATTCATATTGTCGTCAGTATGAATGAGAAAAAGATTTATCTGATAACAGCGTATATTCCTACTGCTGATAAATGGGAAAAAGATTTAAAGACTAGAAGGGAGATTGAAAAATGAAATGTATCAGATGCTCTCATGAAACATACCAGAGTACTACAACAGAAGCTATTGAATTGGACGGTGGCATTCTTGTTATCAGAAATATTCCCTGCTATAAATGCGAAATTTGTGATGAAATTCAATTTACAGGCGATGTCGTAAAAAAGCTGGAGCAGATTATTTCCTATGCAAAACAGCATCTCCAGGAACTTTCTGTTGTAAATTTTGCAACGGCTGCATAAAAACCGCTCATCTCGCCTTGCCCGTAATTAATTTATTGCCGTTTCGCCAAGCAAAATAATGCCAAATCGCCAAATGAAGTATAAACTAAAAATATGGAAAATTACAGAGTGCGACTGGCTGATAAAACACTTGAACGCAAACTAAAAGGAAAAGGGGCTGTCCTTATACAGGGTCCAAAGTGGTGCGGTAAAACAACGACAGCAGAGCAGATGGCTAAAAGCATTTTATATATGTCTAAGCCCGAAGATGTAAAAGAAAATCTTATTGCTGCTGATATTAATCCATCTAAACTGCTTGAGGGTGATACGCCTCGCCTGATTGATGAATGGCAGATTGCTCCAAAACTTTGGGATGCCGTTCGTTTTGAAGTTGATCACAGAAAAGGAATGGGTCAGTTTATTCTGACGGGTTCCGCAGTTCCCCCAGATGATGATGAAATTTTTCATACTGGCACAGGTAGATTTGCCTGGATAAAGATGCGTCCTATGTCGCTGTTTGAGTCTGGGGAGTCGACTGGTGAAATCTCTCTTAAAGCTTTGTTTGAACACCCAGAGCAGATTCTGGCAGAGAATAAAATTGATGATATAGACCGCCTTGCATTCTTGATTTGCCGTGGAGGCTGGCCCGGGGCAATTGATATGGAAAACGAAATTGCTTTGGATCAGGCATTCGATTATTTTGATGCAATCGTAAACACGGATATTTCCCGCGTTGATAATGTAAAACGCGATTCGGAACGGGCAAAAAGGCTGATGAAATCCTATGCCAGAAATCAGGGAACACAAACTCCTTACACTGTTCTTCGTGATGATATTCTCGCAAATGATGCCGAAAGTTTAACCGAAGACACAGTTTATTCATACACAAACGCTCTCCGAAAGATTTTCGTTATTGAAGATATGCCGGCCTGGAACCCGAACCTACGCTCCAAAACTGCAATCAGGACTTCTGATACACGCTACTTTACGGATCCATCTATTGCAACCGCAAGTCTGGGTCTTGGACCAAATGACCTTGTAAAAGATTTGAATACAATGGGACTTTTCTTTGAAACTCTTTATGTGCGTGATTTAAGAGTTTATGCAGAAAGTCTTGATGGTGAAGTTTATCATTATCGGGATAAGTCCGGGCTTGAATGCGATGCAGTTATCCATTTAAGAAACGGCTCATTCGGTCTGATTGAAATAAAACTCGGTGGGGATCATCTAATAGAAGAAGGTGTCAAAAACCTCAAAACATTCTGTGCAAAGATTGATACAAACAAAATGAAAGAACCTGCCTTTATGATGGTTCTGACAGGGACAGGTAAATATGCATACCGACGTGAGGACGGGGTTTATGTCGTGCCGATTGGATGTTTAAAGGATTGAGCTGAAAAATCCGGATACGACTTTTCAAAGCGTGTTGTAAATTTTGCAACGGCTGCATAAAAACCGCTCATCCAGCCTTGCCCGTAAATTCTCCACATCACAAATCTTTCATCAGTTCCAAAAGCACTTCCTTAGCTTTCTGCGAAATTTGCTCGCTGGCTGTGTTTATGAGCGCGATTTTGTCAAAATAGCCGGAGGATGTGTGTTCCACCAGGAATTCGCTTGGGTTCACGTTCAGGATTTTTGCAATCTGTTCGATAACGGAAAGCGGCGGGATGCTTTTTCCGCCCTCTATCATATTTATATAATTGATGTTCTTGTCCAATAATGCGGAAAGTTTTTCCTGAGAAAGCTTTGCGTTTTGTCTGAAAAGTCGTAAGTTGCTTCTAAAAATCTCTTCTAATGATTGCTCCATACAACATATTATGTTGGATTTTTTATATTGATTTCATAATATAAAACTATGGAAATATTGACTATTTTCCTAATATAAAATATTGTGTTGTCAGCTTTTAATACAATATTTTATATTTATGAAGTCATCAAAGGAAAAGACACTTCTAAAAAACACATTTTTTCTTTATTTGCTACAGATTAGTAATTATGTGCTGAATTTGCTGGCGTTTCCTTATTTAACAAGGGTTCTAGGCTCTGAACATTACGGAATCGTGATTTTTGCAAACTCCATAATGGCGTATTTTACGCTTTTCATTGAATTCGGCTTTTTGATATCTGGAACCAATTCCGTTTCCCTTAATTTTGATGACAAAAAAGCTTTGGGAAAAATAACCTGCGGAATAATCTATGCGAAATTCCTTCTTTGCATAATCGGCTGCGTCGGCCTTGTTTTTCTTACGCTGTTCGCTCCAAAAATTTCTGAATACAAGCTCTATTTTTATCTTTCCTATATTGGAGTTGTCCTTACTATTTTTTTGCCTGATTTTCTGTTCCGTGGTCTGGAAATAATGAGCGTACTTACCTACCGAGTCATAATCAGCAAGCTCATATATGTCGTTGCAGTTTTCTTTTTGGTTCACGAGGAAAAGGATTTTATATTCGTTCCTGTGGCAACGATTTATTCAAACATATTTGCAGTGATAACGACCTGGATAGAAATCAAGCGAAAAAAGCTGATTGAAGCCGAGCGCGTAAGCCTTGTAGAAATTTTTACCTATATGAAGGAATCCTCGACATTCTTTTTATCAAGAGCGGCAAGCTCCGTGTATACAACGCTGAACACCGTGCTTTTGGGCTTTTCGTTCCCCGACGAGTATGTGGGAAATTACGGAGCGGCAAACACCCTTTCCAATGCGGGACGGAGCTTTTTCTCGCCAATTGCGGACAGCCTGTATCCGTATATGGTCAAGGAAAAGAATCTGAAGCTTGTAAGAAAAATAATCCTTATTCTTGAGCCGCTGATAATTCTAGGCTGTGTGCTACTGTTCATTTTTGCACCGTTCATAATACGCGTCGTCTGTGGCAAAGGTTACGAGCAGGCCGTACCATTTTTCAGGGCGATGCTTCCGCTCATTTCAATCACGCTTCCACTTTATTTGTGCGGCTACCCTGTTCTTGCGGCATTGGGAAGAATAAAAATCGCAAATTTAAGCGTGATAATCGGCTCGGCTTTTCATTTGGCGGCTCTTGTAGCTTTGTTTTTTCTAAAAAAGCTGAGCGGCGTTACGCTTGCCCTTCTGACGTGCGCCACGGAATCGTTGATTCTCCTGATTCGATTGAAGGTGATTTTTTCTGAGATAAGGAGCGCAAGATGATTGGATACGCACTGCGTTGCGCTTCTGCGCCAGAAGAACTTGGCCATGAAAAGCTTTTGAGCGGAGAAAAATTATGAAAAAAATCGTTGGATATACGACGGGCTGCTTTGACATGTTCCATATCGGGCATCTGAATCTTTTGAGGGCAGCAAAAGAAAAATGCGACTACCTTATTGCCGGCGTAAATACGGACGAGCTTGTGCTTTCGTATAAGAATAAGATTCCTGTAATTCCGTTTGAGGAGCGCATAAAAATCGTTGAGGCAATTGAATTTGTGGACAAGGCAGTACCGGTTACGGAGCGCGATAAATTTGCAGCGTGGCAAAAATACAAATTTGACGTCTGCTTTGTTGGCGACGACTGGAAAGGTTCTGAGATTTTTAACGAAACGGAAAAGAAATTAGCCTTGGTCGGCGTAAGAATGGAATATCTTCCGTACACAAAAGGAATCTCAAGTACGATTCTGCGTAAAAAGATAAACGGTGACTGTATGAAAAATTATACACGGGGGGGGGGTGAATGGCGATGGTGCAACTTAAAAAGAGCATAAAATTCATAAAGGAAGGAACATTTGCACGGCATTTTTGGATATGGCTCTTTGCAACAAAGGGCTTGTACCGCCTGTACGCTCTGTTTTCCTGGGCGGACAAGGTAAATCCAAAAAAAATCGTCGCAAGCCAGTTCAGTGGCTCCGATTATGCTGATAATCCTGCGGCATTTTTTGACTACATCCTAAAGAATAATCTTGATTACGAGCTGGTTTGGCTTGTTGACCCAGGACGATGCAAGAGACCTGAGCGTATTCCAGAAAAGGTAAGAATCGTAAAGCATTTTACGTTTAAGGCGATGAAGGAGCTTTCCACAGCCGGAATCTGGATTGACAATGTGCGAAAGGAATTTTTTCCAAAAAAGAAGAAAAACCAGTTTTATATTCAGACTTGGCACGGCTCGTTTGCCCTTAAAAAAATAGAAAAGGACGCGTACCGCGAGCTTACAAAAAACTACATTCGGCTTGCAAAAAGGGACAGCAAGGCAATCGATGCCATTTTAAGCGACTGTGCGGAAAAAACTGCGATATACAGGAATTCCTTCTGGTATGACGGCGAGATTCTTGAAATCGGAACTCCGCGCACAGATCTGTTCTTTAATGAGCAAAAAATGAAGGACGAGCGCGCAAGGGTTCTAGCGGATTTGCAGCTTGAGAAAGAAACTAAAATCTGTTTGTACGCCCCGACCTTCAGAAAAAACAAGAACTTCGACTGCTACAACATAGATTATGAGCGTTTGCAGGCGTCGCTAAAAAACAGGTTTGGCGGCGTATGGAAAATCCTTGCGCGCTTTCATCCTACGCTAAAGGAATATACAAGGAACGCAAAGCTTCCGCCCTTTGTTCAGAACGTGACGGAGTATCCCGATATGCAGGCACTTTTGGCTTCTAGCGATGTTGTCATAAGCGACTACAGCGGACTTGTGTTCGATTTTTATCTTACAAAGCGTCCTGTGTTTTTGTTCTGCACGGATTACGAGGAATATCTTAATGCGGACAGGGGCTTTTACCATTCGATTGAAGAAACGCCGTTTGCAATCGCACATTCAAACCAGGAGCTTGAGAGCGTAATCGTAAATTTTAAGCAGGATGAATATCTGGAAAAAATTGCCGCCTTTGACAAGAAATTCAATTTTTGTGAAAGCGGCCAAAGTTGTAAGAAGCTGATTGAATATATAGAAAGAAAACAGCAAATGGACGCAAGGAGCAACCGATGAAAAAATACCTTTTTGAGCAAATTCCGCTTACGATTCCTGAGAACAAAGCCGAAATGCAGAAAATTTTTATGGAGCTTTTGGAAAAAAACGAAAAATCCGTAATCTCGTTCATAAATCCTGAGATTTTTATGCAGCAACAGCATTATCCGGTTTTAAATTCGTATTTTAAGGCTTGCACCTACAATTTTATAGACGGAATAGGACTTATCAAGGCTATAAACCACAAGCTTAGTACGGAATATACGACGGAAGACCGCTATCCAGGAACGGATTTTTTTACTTATCTTCCGCCAGATGAGCAGGTTAAGGTGTATTTTTATGGAGCCGTAAGCGAGAACTTAGAGAACGCAAAGAACAATATTGAAAAGCAGTTTCCAAATGTCAGGATTGTCGGAATGACGGACGGCTACACAAAAATAAACGGCGATACCTTGATTCAGAAAATAAATGACTCCGGGGCAGACATTCTGATTGTGTGTAAGGGATGCCCACTTCAGGAGCTTTGGATTATCGAAAGCAAGGACAAGCTCAATGCAAAAATCGTATTCGGGAACGGCGGCGCAATTGATTTCTGGTCAGGCTCGGTAAAACGCGCTCCAAAATTTATGATAAAGCTTGGTCTTGAATGGCTTTTCAGGCTGATTTCCAATTTTTCATTCAAGCGTTTCAGGCGGCAGCTAAAGCTTTTTGTCTTTTTGAAAAACTACAAGAAGGATAAATATGAGATTGCCGAACTGTAGCCAGCCGATTGTTCAGCTCATAGATTTGTACAAGACGGGCGGAGCGGAAAAGGTATACGACTTGTTTTCAAGCTGGTGCAATCAGAATAATATCCTGACCAAGCGCGTTGTCCTCATAAAATCAGAAGTCGCGGATATTGACTATCTTTTGGAAGAAAACAGGACTTCGCTTATAGCAAAAGCCCTTGACCAACTGAAGGCGATACGAAGGCTTAAAAAAATCGTCAGGCGTCAAAAATGCAGGACGCTCGTTTCTTTTTGCGACCGCTCAAATATCGTTTCAATACTGGCGCTTGGAAAAAGCAGAAAATACAAGGTTGTTGCCACCGTTCATAATCCGCCGACGATTCAGTATCAGAAGCTGAACTCTGTGGTTCAGAAAGCGGTTTTTGCAGTCCTGCGGCATTTTTACAACAGAAAAAACGTTCAGGTGATTGCTGTAAGCGAGATGGTAAAGAATTCCCTTGAGAAAATCGGGATAAAAAATGTGCGCACGGTTTTAAATCCGCTTGTGGTGGATTATTCAAAGCAGGAAGAAACCGTAAATGACATTCCGAGCCGCCCGTATTTTTTGTTCATCGGAAGGCTGGAGGAGCAAAAAGCAATCTGGAAGCTAATAAAAGCTTTTTTTCTGTATTTACGAAAAATCCAAGATATGCCTGATGCAGTGAATTCTGATGTCGCTCCCAAAGCTTTGCTTATTGTTGGAACAGGCAGCCAGCAGGCAAAAATAGAAAAGCTGATTTTTGAACTGGGTCTTGAAAAAAACGTGCATCTTTTAGGATATAAGGCGAATGTTTTTCCCTATCTTAAAAATTGTGCTTCGCTTGTTTTCAGCTCGATTTTTGAGGGCTTTCCGATAACGCTTTTGGAATGTATGGCATTAAAAAAGCCCTTCCTTGGAAGCGACCGCGCCATTCCCGATGAGCTTAAGGAGCTTTTAAAAGATAATGCAGGCGATTTTTATTATACGACCACCGATTTTTCGACTGACGAAGGCTCTGCGTTTTCCGCCACGAAATTTTGTGATGATTCAAGGGTCTTGTCCGCCATTCTGGAAGGTTTTGCGGATTTTTCAAAAGCGCAAATGTTCAGAATGCAAGCGGAAAAGAACTTTGATTGGTTTTGCAGGAATTGCTCGGTTCAGAATTTTAAAAGGTATTTTGAATGACGCGCTCAGCACGATGGTATGTGCTTTTGATATTGTGCTGTCCCGGATTTTTTGGCTACCTTGGCTTGAACAAAGGGCAGCTTTTGTATCTTGCAGTCATTTTTTTGTATTCAGTTTTTGTCGTGCTTTTGGATTGGAAAAGGCTTTTAGTGCGCTTCAGCAAAAAGGTCGTATTCTTTTATTTATTGTTCATCCTGCTTTCGCTGGTTTATCTTGCAAGCTCGATTTTTAATTTTGGCAGAAACAATTATTCTGGCGGCGACATAATAGAAATTTTAAGACCGTCGATTTATTTTTTCAGCTATGCTTTTTCAATCCTGATTCTGCAAAAAATCATCGCCCAGAACGGAACTCAGACGATTTTAGACTATTTTGAAAAAACAGTGTTCCTGATTTCTCTCGTTGAATTCGTAAAATTCCTGCGGCCAGCGTTTGCATTCTTCAAACTGTACACGGTTTTTCCGTTCGGCTCAATAAATTACATTCGTTTGAGCGGAACCACGGGCTTTGCCTACAGCTGGGCTTGGATTTGCATAATCTGCCTTTTTTTGAGCGTTGAAAAAAAGCGCAGGATTGGGTTTAAGTTTTTTTGGTACAGCATCGTAATTTTTATGACAGGAAGCCGGACTGGAATGCTTGCTCTGGCGGTGTGCTATTTTCTTATATTCGTCTATTTTAGAAAAACCCGCTTGCCCTTGCTTTTTTGCGTGGCGTTTATAGTACTTTCGATTTTTGTCCTCTATATGCTGAACGTTCAGATTGTCGTTACTTCCGTGGATTATGTTATCCGCCTTGTGAATGTAATGCTTTTTGGCGAAGGCCGGGACGGAAGTTTTAATACCCGGAACAGGCAGCGGATTATAGCCCTTGAGTACTTTAACTCATCGCCCTTGCTGGGAGTTGCATCCAACAAAGCAGAGCATATCGTAATCGAAAACTTTTATTTTCATCATCTCCAGAACTGGGGAATCCTGGGCTTGAGCCTTTACGTTGTGATTTTGCTTTTTTTCTGGATTCTGGCAGATGCAAAAAACAGAAGGATAATTTTTGCACTGCTTTCAGTTTCGTTCATAATATGCTTTTCCACGCCGCTTTTTGACCAGATACGAGTTTTTAACATTCTGTATTTGATTTTTGCATCGACCAACGGAAATAAGCGGAAGCTGGGCGCTTAGGATTGCAGGTTTCTCTGTTTTTTGTTCGGTCGCTTTTTTTGTATTTCTATGGTATTCTATAAACAAATGGGGGTTTTTATGCCGCAGGAAAAATATGCAGAAATTGCAACAGAAGTACAGACATTAACATACGAACAGAAATTAAATTTGTTATCTCTTCTCGTAACCTCTCTTCAAGAAAATTATAATAATCCTGAGTTTCTCACAGGACTTTCAACGAAAGAAATAAATTCTAGATTGGAAGAAGCGTATGATTCTATTAAGGACGAAAAATGTTATTCAGTTGACGAAGTTGATTCAATGTTCAAGGATAAATACGGAATATGAAAACCTGGAAAGTAGTTTATTCTCCTCGTGCATTTGAAGATTTAGAGCAAATTTATAACTCAATTGTTGAATATTATGAATCTAAGCGGACGGCTGTGAACATAATCAACAAAATCAGAACTTCTATAAAAGATTTGAGTTTTATGGCAGACGGCTACCATCGCTATCAAGAAGAACCTTATTTTTCAAATGGCGTAAGATATTATTCCGAAGGAAAGATTTGTATTTTTTATGAGCACAATGATGAAACTGTAACCGTGCTAAGAATTATAAACGGAAGAAGAGATTTGTCTGCGGCATTAAAAAGTAACTGAATTTATGGACATTTGTTCTGCGTAGCAATGACCTTATAACCAAAAGGCGGCTTTCCTGCAGGGACGGTCGCTTTTTTTATGCCTATATGTTATTCTAAAACCAACTTAAAGGGTTAAAAATGCTTACACACAAAGGTACTACAGAATTACGGACAGAACGCGTTGTTTTGCGCCGCTTTACATTGGATGACGCCAGCGATGTTTTTGAAAATTGGGCGAATGACGATGAGGTTACAAAATATCTTACATGGCCGACCCATTCTGATTCTTCCATAACAAAGCTGGTCTTGCAGGACTGGATTTCCAAATATGAGAATCCAAATTTTTACAACTGGGCCATTGAGCTAAAGGAAGAAAAAAAGGTCATCGGAAACATTTCTGTCGTAGACCTTTACGAAGAAGCCGACTACGCCTCTTTGGGCTGGTGCATGGGACGCGCTTGGTGGGGAAAAGCCATTATGCCAGAGGCGGCACGAGCCGTTTTAAAATACCTTTTTGAGGAATGCAATTTTAACAGGATTGACGCCGAACACGACATTGCAAACCCAAAATCCGGCCGCGTAATGCAAAAAATCGGCATGACCTATGAAGGCATAAAACGCCAGGGCGGCCGAAACAACCAAGGAATCGTAGACCTAGCAGTTTATTCGGTTTTGCGGAAGGAATATGAGAGGAGAATATAGGCAAAAAACTTGAGAGTTCTTGTTACATATAAAAATTATGATATAATATTGATATAAAATTTACAGGAGTTTTGATATGCCAGCAATCAGGGCAAGTGCCGATTTACGAAATAAATATTCAGAAATTTCTTCATATTGCCATACAACAAATCAACCGGTTTTTATTACAAAAAATGGTCAGGGGGATTTGGCGGTAATGAGTATTTCACAATATGACCAAATGCTTGAAAAACTTAATCTTTATTCAAAACTCGCAGAAGGTTTAAAAGATATTCAAGATGGGCATTCTCAACCTTTTGACTCTGCAATGGCAGATATAAGGAATGAATTGAAAATATAATGTTTGAAATTGTTATTGCAGACATAGCAAAGCAAGACATAAAGAATAATCTTGCATATATCAACTATACTCTATGTAATCATAAGGCAGCGGCGGAACTTGCGGATGAGATAGAAAAAGAAATCTCTTTGTTGTCTCAGTTTCCATTGAGCGGAACTCCTGTTTCAGATGCTTTTCTTGCAGATTATGGATTCCGCTTTCTCTTAATCAAAAACTACAAGGTATATTATGTTGCAGACAAGGACAAACGAGAGGTAAATATAATCAGATTTTTACATGCAACCCGCGATTATGAAAATATTTTGAAAAACGAGGTATAAATTCAAAATTTTCAAAAAGACCTTAGTTTAGGCGGTATCTCCCAAATTCAAAATTCGATATTGCTCGAAAATATTTGACCGGGAGGCTTGAGTATGACATATGTCCTATATGGGGCGGGATATGGTTCTAACCTTGTCACAACAAAAAGCGGTTATGATTGGTATATCGTGAAATATTAAATTTAGGAGAAAAAATATATGACTTTATCTGATGTAAAATTTAAACCTTGGAGAAATGGTAAAAAGGATTCTTCTACAGGATATGGATTTTGCGTTTCAAAAAAGTACAGGTATCTTTTTACTTATGGATGAAAAAATGAAGTCGATTGCGGCAGGACAAGTGGAATATCACCATTTGCCGGCATAAAAACTCTCTTTGATTTACGCCAGTCAGACATTCTTTCTGCATTGCACGAAAGTCGTGAAGAAAATTAAGCGAATGTGCCAAGATGACCGCCAAGGCTCACCCAAAAGCCCGCGTCCACATCGTAAAAAACGCCACAGTTGCAATAGACCCAAATGCCGTAATCGACTTTAGCGAATATCCAAATCTTGATGTAATACAAGAATAGCGCGTCACTAGTCGCCTTTAGACAGACCGCAACTCAACACCGCACACCACGGAAAACATTGGTGTTGAGCTGTGCTTGCAAAGCGAGGGTCGGAGTCCATGTTCCACAGCCCGCTCCAGTAAAGTCGCCTGAAAGTTTACCGCCGGTCAGAAACTCCGTGATATAATAAAAAATATGAAAGGAACAACGGATTTATTTTGCGAGCAGATAGAAATAAACGGCAAAATTTATAGTTATGTTATGACAAGCAGCACGGAGGCGCTGAAAAATGAGCTTGAAAAGCTTGGGTGCCGGCTTCCTTGGTACAATGACTACCGCCTGAACCCGGAGCTTTCTTATAAAGTGCGGAAAAAGATGGCGGAGCATAAGGCAAAATGGTCTCTGACTGTGAGTAACGGTGCTGCTGTCTTAAATTATTTTAAGGCTGATTCTGCAGGGGGCGGAACTCCGTATATAGTCCACCTCTCAGAGCTGATTGACTCAAGCCGGATTTCTAAGAATTTCTATAATAAAATAATCATGACTCTTGGTGAGCTTGGGCAGACAAAGCTTCCCTCCCTTGCATCTGAATGGTCGCCTTTGATGGTTGCCGTAAGTCAGCGTAAGACAGAGATTGTGCGCTACCTTCTGGAGAACGGAGCTTTTGCAGGTTGCTCAGACTCAAACGGATTCACGCCTCTTATGCTTGCCGCTTTTTTGAATGAGGCGGAAATGATAAGGCTTCTTATAAAGCACGGCGCGGATGTAAACGCAAGGAGCAAGAACGGATTTTCGGCACTGATTTATGCAATTTATGTGAATTCACTGGAAGCGGTGAAGGCTTTGAAGGAAAACGGCGCAGACCTAGCGATTTCTATTCATCCTAAAATAATAGAAGAAAAACGCTCTTTTTTGGAGACTCTGGAATTCTACATAAGTGCGTACAGCCTGAACGGCCTTGCAGACACAAGCCTTATCTGGAAAAACGGGGCCTTGAGCAAGCAGCTGTTCTCAAAAATCAGGAGCAGCAGGAAGGATTATCATCCCCACAAGGAGACAGTTTTCCAGCTTGCAGTGGGACTCCGCCTTACCCTTGTCCAGACAGAAAGCCTTCTTGCAAGCGCGGGCTACTTTTTTGAAGAAAAAAATCCTGTAGACAGGATAGTAAAATCCCATATCTCAAGACTAGATTTTGATATCCACAAGATAAACAGCGAGGTCTGGAAAGAAACCGGCACGGCATTTTTGAAGGAATGAAAAGGGTTTCTTAGAGAGATAAATTACATTTCATTCTCAATTAAATCCTCTGCAAGATTCTTGTAGTCCAGATTGTCTATTCCGTTTGTTCCGTTTTCAATCTGCTTGGAAAGCCGGGATTCATAGTAGATTCTCATGGCATCACGAAAATCAATTTTTAGTTTTTCCGCAAGATATTCAATAATGCTGTTCTCGAGTTCCTGTCTGTAAAATGATGTGAGGGCCGCCTTGTCAGTCATCTTTGCCGGCCTCCACCCTGTATGAATATTTGAATGTCAGTAGTTTTTGTACAGTCTCTTGATTTGTTATGCATATTTGATTGCTTGTCTTATAATATCGGATTTCTTCAAGCGTCTTTTTCTTATCCCAAAGTCCGCGAAAATACATATTCACCGTTTTAAATACATCGTCATCGGCAACAGTCCCAATTATGATGTCATAATTCTTATAAATATAGCTTCCTTTGCGGCAGTTGCACACAAATTCAAGCCATGCTTCATTTTCTGAGCCAAAATCCAGTACTCTAAATGAACTAAGGTCATCTGGTAAATCAAAAATATTTACTGTAGCAATGCCATTTTTTGTTCTGTCTGCCTTTCGTAACGCCCATTTTTCAGCCTGCTCTTTGAAGGTTGTGACATAAAATCCCCTGCCAAAATCCAGATAATTTTTTGAGAATTTCACATCAGGATTTTTTACCTCATACGCTGAGCCATGATAAACCGTCATACCGCCTGCTTTTCCTTTGCAAATTCCGTTATGTCTTCTACAAGACTTTGCTCTCCCATGGTATGAAGGACATCGTAATGCTTGATGATATAGTCATCCAGAATCCGGGTTTTATCAAGAATCTGATAAACCTCGCGCGGGGGTTTGTTCCAGCTTTGAGAAAGCTGATGAATGAGAAAAACCGAGAACTGCATTTCTGCCTTTTTGCACATAAGAATTTCCTTAGCGATATTATAGCATGGTAAGACAAAAAAAAGTATACAAGTTTTCAGTTTTTGGACTAGATATTTTTATGGATTACATATATAAAAGTCCCCCAAAAGTTGACCGCAGAAAATGCGGCGGGTGGTAAAATCAGTTCATCTTGGCTTCGATGAGTGCCGTAAACTCACTTAGGGAGAGGTTGAAAAAATGCGCAGTTTTGTACAGGACAGGGAGAGATGGAATTTTCTTGCCATTCTCAATTTCTGAGATGTAGACCTGATGAGAGTCTATCGCCTCCGCAAGCATTTCCTGAGAAATTCCCTTTTCCTGACGAAGCTCCCGCAAGGTCTCCGCCACCGCACTGTTAATCGGCATAAATTATAGAATAAAGGTAATTTAATTGAAAAGTTATAAGCTATAGTTTATAATTGGGTGATATAAGTTGTAGCTTATAAAGTGCAAACTAGGAGGATTTTATGAAAAAATTAATCGGTTTGTTGGTTCTTGCAACATCTATTTTTGCTTTTGTGGGTTGTGCTTCAACAAAAACAAAAGGTTCTGGAATAAAAGGACAAGGTTCTAAAGTTGATACAGGAAAGCGTGTTTTAATAGATTATCAGGGTGCAACATTTGGCTCTGAAATTCCTGAATGGGTAAAACTTATCGGAGAAGGTCAGTATTCAGAAAAAGTTCTTTCTAAGTCAATGCCAGGTGTTGAGAATAAAAAGGTGTTTGTTGTAACTAACCGTGGCAATAAATTGAATTATATTGAGCAGTGGGCTGATTTGGTAAAAGTTGAAACAGAAGTAGCCGGCATAATGGAAAGAGTCGCTGGAAAATCTGTTGAAGCGACAATGAATGGCAGTGATAACGAAGATTTGCAGGAAACATTGAATATGTACCGTGTTTCTCTCACAAATGTCAGGCTTACTGGACTTGAAAAAGTTGCAAGTTATTGGACAAAAAATAAGCTTGTTGATGATGACGGCGAAACTATAGAAACATTTTATGAATATTATGCCGTATGGGGAATGGATAAAAAGATTTTTAACAATCAACTGAAAGAAGCCCTTAAAGGAATTGATGAGACCGCAACAGAGGCTGCAGCACTCAAAGCAAAGGTTACTGAAGATTTGATTGATACAGTAACAGACGGTTCTGTTACAGATGCTTATTCATATTAAAATGAAAAAATCTGCTCTGGCATTTTTCTGTTTTCTTCTGGCTTTTGTCACTATATCCTGTGCTTCATCCCCAAAAGCAGAAAAGCCGCTGTGGGCAGATTCTTTTTCTGTAAATCAAGTTTTTCCGCCTGAAAAGTATATTACAGCCTTAGGCTATGCAAATACAAAAGAAATGGCTGCATCCGTGGCGGACGGGAATCTTGCCTCATATTTTTCAAAAGAAATCTCCTCATATACAAGGGTTACTCAAGTTCTTTCAAATGCAAAAGAAGCTAAAGAAAGACTTTCAAGAGAAATCATAGTAAAATCACAAATTGAACTTTTCGGAATAAAGCATACGGAAGCTTACTTTGATTCACAAGAAAAGAACTATATTGTTTGTGCCTATATTTCAAGGGAAGAAGCATGGGGCGTTTTAGAACCAAAGTTGAACATACACTATTCGTCTCTTTCAAAAAATATCGTGCAGGTAAAAAATCAGGAAGGGCTAAAGGCTGTAATAAATGTAAATAAAATTCTGTCAAACGCATCTGATTTTGAAGATTTGTACTACATGGCTCTTTTTATTTATCCAAATCGTTGTGAAAAATATACCCACTTGATGGAAGAATTACAGAAGTTAAAAGAACATCTTTCATCTCTTTCTCGTGCAGTGAAAATAAAGATAAATGTAAAAGGTGATGTAGACGGTCGAATTTATGCAAAAATAAGCAGTCTTGTATCTGATTCTAATTTCACAGTCTGCAAATCTGGTGAGAACCATATTATGAATGTGAATGTAGATATTACGGAGCAAGTTACCGGAGCGGTTTACGCTATTTATCCTAAAGTCTCTGTGGAAATTTCTGATAAAAAAGAAATAATTTCGTCTTTTTCAAAATCGCTTGAAAAGGTTGCGGCTTTTAATTCAAACACGGTTCAACGAATGGCACTTTCCAAAATAGAGGATGTTTTGGAAGAAGAATTTGTAGAGACATGTCTTAAGTAAAAGACAATATCAGGAGAAGGTTTTATGAAAAGAATTACAATTTGTCTGCTAGTAATTTTTCTCTCTGTACCTCTTTTTTCAAAAAATTTCTCATTACAAGAAGCAATTAATATAGGCAGTACAGAAATATGTAAAAAAATAGATGGTTCTATAAATACCGTAGTAATCGTAGATGTTCAATCTGATTATGAAAATTTAAGTGATTATATTTATACAGAATTAAATTACAGCTTTGTAACCAATCTAAAAAAAACAGCTGTTGCAGAAAGAAATGAGTTTGCTCTTTCGCTTATCAAGAAAGAATTAGATTATCAAAACTCTGGTGAAGTAAGTGATACAACGATTCAGTCAGTAGGAAATTCACTTGGTGCAGATTGTCTTGTGCTGGGAAAAATAGAAGACGTTTCATCGGGTTGGAATTTTACCTTAAAAGCTGTTCAAGTAGAGACTAAGACAATTTTATCTGTCTGGCGAGGTGTGATATTAAAGAATGATAAAGATGTAAAGTACATTACATCAAAAAAAACAACGAAAGATTTAGAGAACAACATAAAATCAGATATAGAAAATGAGGAAGAAAGTTCTACTGTTATACAAAAAGAGCCATCATCCCTTTCTGGTGGTAGTATGATACAGGATAAAAAAACAGACCTAAATAATTCTGATTGGCTTTTTCCATTATATGGGGTTGAATTAGGAAAGACAACTGAAAAAGAAATGAAAAAATTGGGAGGTGAAAGAGATAAGAATAAGAAACTTTCTTTCATCTATACACTAAATGGAGTGGAATTTATTCGTAATAATACTTATAAAGAAAGTTATAATTATGATCCTAAGACCTTTAATACGATGTATATTAGAAAAGGGCAGGTTATACCTAAATGGGAAAAAATGGGATATTCATTAAGCCTTTCATATAATGAATGGTTTGATTTTCTACAATCGCAGGGTTATGAAATAAAAGTAACTTATATTCCTCATGTAGAGTATAATAGAAATAAAGAACCTACTTTTACTGCAGAAATTTCTGCTTTTAGGGGAAGTCCTGTGAAGCATGTAATTTCTCTGTATTTTGGAAATTACTATAAAGAAAAAGCCACAAACTTATCAAGTGCGGATGATAAAAACACCCTTTGTGACTTTTCAATTTCAATTGTTACAAATAAGAATTGGAAGTGGGAACTTGTTCAAGATAAAACAGCTGATTATGAATTATTGCTTAAGGAAGCTCCAATAAAGAGTTCTGGATGGCATTGGAATAATAATGGGTGGTCACCTAATTATGGAGATGTAACATTTTTCGACGTTTCTGAAGCATATAGTGAAAAAACAGGTGTTATAAGTGTAGATGGAAAAAATGTTCGGTATTGGTTATATAATACAAACTATTTGGGTTTTGAAGACTTAAAAGACAAATATCTTGCTTATTGGATAAATAAATTAGGTTACTCCATAATTACTCCAAGACAGACGAATGTTTATGAGCCAGTTAAAAATCTACAACAATCCATAAAAAATTTAATGGAGGAAGCATATAGTAGTGTTGCTGTTGCTATATTAAATGAAGAATCAGGAGAACCTACTTTATTTATAACTTATTGGCCAAAAACTTTTAACAGAGAAGATAAATATATGACTATAAAATGTCCATTAATAAAAAATAAATGAGGAGGAAATATGGCTATAAACGAGAAAACGCTCAATGAAACTGAAAAGTTATTAATGAATCAAATAAGACTGCTTTGTGATGATACGCTACTTTCAGATTCTGAAAAATTAAATAATTTGGCTCTTAGAAATTCAGAACTGACAAAAATGGTACATACTTATTTAGATCTTCAAAGAATAAAATTAGACTATGAAAAGGTTAGACTAGAGGCTTTATCAAGTATTTAAATAAAGAATCCCATTATTAAAAATTTTATGGAGGAAAAGAAAATGGCAAATTACATTATCGAAGGAACAATTTCGGAACTCAAAGTTGAAGGCAATGAATGTACTTTCAAAATCTGTGGAGCAGAAGGTTTTTCGATAAAGCGAGGCGACAAGAAATACAATGTGCTTTGTCCTGAAAAAATGCCAAAGGAAAAAGAAATTTTCTCTAGTTATGTTTTGTCAAGTGCTGTCACTTTTTCAATTGAAGAAAAACAACAAAATTTACTATTTCAAGTAATATCTGCGAATAAAAGAATCAGAGTGGCAATTAAAAAGGAAGAAGTCGATAAAGTTCTTACAGCGAAAAAATCAGAGAAAAAAAGCGAAACTGAGGATGCTGATAATCAAACAGAAAATAAATCTCCTCTTTCCGTTTCTTCCATCACGCTTCTTTCGGATTAGCCCATGTTCGCAGAATACACTCCCACAAATTCCGAAACACTCGTTTTCATCGGCGCGGGGGCAACAGCATCACTTGGAATGCCCTCAACCGATGAGCAATCAAAAATCTTTCGGGATTTGTGCGAAGGAAAAAAATCAAAAGAAGAAATTCTCTCGTCGTATTTTTCGGGAAGTGACCTAACAAAAGTCATCGCTTTTCTGGATTTTCTTGACAGCGACAATTTCTTTGAAGTCCAGAAAACTGATTTACAAAACGCAAAAATCGTCTATGGCAAACAAGACGAGGAACTTTTAAGAAATCGTATTCTTGAACTTAGAACGGAATATGACTGGAACGCGGCAAAGAAAGTTCTGAACATCTGCCCGCATAACGAGAGAACTGATAATCTTATCCGCGATGCGTATTCGATAATTGACGGAAAACTTCTTTCTCATCAGTCGCTGAAAGTGGCAAAGTATGAAAGAAGTCATGCTGAACTCAAGGGCAATCGTTCTCGCCCTTGCTTAGATTCAGCATCTCAGAGCGAGATTACGAAACAAGACGACTGCGATAACGCAAGCAGTCGAGTTCGGAATGACAATTACTCGTCCGAAGATGTCCTTTCTGAATCGCGATTGCAGGGCGCGCGGAATTTTCTCATGCTCTTTGTCAATATGCTTTTTTCGGCGAAATGGTACAAAATCACGAACGGCGAAAAATCAGAAGAATTCGAAAAATACAAGAAA